>JBBSVW010000067.1:0-46015 GCA_038046605.1 Microcaldota archaeon
CCCTCGCCCGTTCCTGCCGGATCCCTTCAAGTCTCATCAACTCCGGTTGGAGCATTGGTTTACATCAACGGAGCCTTTTATGCCGATGCTCCCTTTACAATCAGCAGCATTGCACCCGGCACCTACAATTTAAGGTTTAGCCTGACCGGTTACAATGATGAGTATCGGACGGCAACGATAGTTTCGGGCCAAGTGACGGCCGTATCTGTTACGATGACGCCTCTTCCTCCAATTATATCCGGACTTAGCCCGTCGGGTCTGATTTCATCCCAGACCTATGCCAATGTTATTTGGAATACCAATGTTGCAACGGTAAATAACAGCATCAGATATAAGGAAACGGATTTGCAAGCATACGGCAATTACATGGCATGCGGCCTTTCATCTACAACGATGCACCAATGCACAATTTCGAATCTGTTGGCTGGAGTGGCATATGATCTTAATGTAATAAGCTGCATAAACTCCAATCCCTCAAGCTGCTCAGAAGCCACTTCGTCATTTACAACCGCGCCCGCTTCTCAGGGTTGCAGCTGCTCCCCAACCCAGTGCATATATGATAGAAAACCCGGTCCCGAATGCGTGTGCAACTGCGCTCCTGCGGGGGATGCAAGATGTGTATCACCCGATAATGATTGCAGTTGATGGGGGTTTTTCAATGCCATCAATCTCTTTTTATTCCTTTACCGGTTAGTTTAGGAAGGGTAAATTCGTGGCATCAGAGTACACCAAGCTTATAGATAACCTTGCAAATCCGCAGGTGCAGCAGAAGGTTTCCGTGCCTAAAGTGCTGGGAAATCAGCCGCCTTATTCGCTATAATCAAGCTGCCTGAGCACTGCTGCAGCAACTTGCCTTGAAATCGGGCCAATATCCGCCTTGAGGGGGGTTTGCAGCGGCTATTTTGAAGAGTTTGCAAAACTCGTATATTTATACTTTTATATAGTTGAAATTATCATTTTAGATAACTTTATAAATACAAAAGTAGAACTTACTGGGATTATTATGCGCTTTGAGCAATTTCGGGAGGTGTTGGAAAAGCAGCAAATAGTGGTTTTCAGTCTCAAGGATGCGTGCAGGATAATCGGGAAGCAGGAAGGATACGGCCGGCTTTTTTTGAGCAGGCTCGCTAGGCAGGGAAAGATAATCCGCATCGAGAGGGGGAAATATTGCCTTCCAGGAAAGGATGAATACGCGATAGCATCCAACCTGGTTTTTCCTTCGTACATTTCCTTTTTTTCGGCGCTTGCGTTTCACCATCTTACCACGCAAATTCCGGTTGTGCTGCAAATCGCCTGCATGAAACAAAAGAAAACCATTTTTTTCAGGAATTTTCGCATCGAATTCATTAAGTTAAAGAAAAATGCATTTTTGGGTTTCCGGCGGTATGGCGATGCTTTCGTTGCAGAACCGGAGAAAGCCATAATCGATTCGCTTTACCTGCCTGAAAAAATACTAATCTCGGAAATTTACGCGGTATTGAAGCAAAATCCGCTTGATTTGCGAAAACTTAAGGATTATGCGGAAAGGATGGGTTCTTCGGTGCTTAAAAGGAGGCTGGGGCATTTGCTCGATATTAGCAGTTTAAAACAAAATACGGATTTGGAGATGAAATCTACCCGTTATTTGCCCCTGAATCCCCTGTTGCCAATGCGCGGATTGAAGGCAAAGAAATGGATGCTTCTGATTAATGAGGTGCTGGCATGATCGATGGGAAAGAGTTAGCGTCAATGGCGATATCATTGGGGCTCAACAGCTATCAGGCGGAAAAGGATTACCTTCAGCACGCCTTTTTGGCATCGCTTTATGCCGTCTCTTCCAGCGAATTCATTTTCAAGGGCGGCACTGCGCTTCAGAAGGCCTATGCGCTCGATAGGTTTTCAGAGGACCTTGATTTCACCTTTTCCTCCCACAAGGAGCCTTCAGAAATAATCGAAAAGGCAGTCGCAGAGCTAGGCAAATTTGCCCTGTGCGCGATTAGTAAAAAAGAGCAAAAACCAAATTCGATTTCCGCCAAATTGAAGGTAAACGGGCCTCTTTACCAAGGAAATGAAATAAGCGTTCAAACGATAGTGCTGGAAATCAGCATGAGGGAAGAAGTATTGAGGAAAGCCCTTGCAGTTCGGATTGTGCCGCCCTACCTCGATTTGAGGCCTTATGTCGCATTATGCATGGATTTGAACGAGATGCTCGCGGAAAAAGTGAGGGCAATTATTGCGAGGGACAAGCCAAGGGATGTTTATGATGCGTGGTTCATGACAAAAAAGAACGCCAAATTCGATTTAGGGGAAATAAACCAAAAGCTCGGTTATTACGGTAAGAAATTCGAATTTTCCGAATTCAAGCAGGCAATCGCGCGGAAGGAGCGGATTTGGAAAACAGAGCTAAGCAAGCTGATGCGAAATCCGCCCGATTTCGATGAAGTTTCGGCCGGACTATTGCTATCAATCAAAGCGCAACTGGGTTCTGCTTAACCATCTGATTGTTATCGTTATTGATAACAAACCCCTCAAAAAGCCGCTTTTTACATAATGTGGAGCGGTAATTACTTTTGCTGAAAACAAAAAGTTACCACAATATGCTGGCGAACATTTATTGCCGCACAATATTGATGACAATAAGCCCATTTCCAAATCCTTTATAATCTTTCACGCCTATCTTTGAAAGGGGAAAATGTGGCATCCGAATATACAACACTTATTGAAAATTTAGCGAATCCGCAGATCCAGGAGAAGGTTTCCGTGCCTAAAGTGCTGGAGGTATTGCGTGACCAGCTGACGGATGTCAGCAAGAAGAACCGCTCCCTCCATCTGGCAAGGCTTAACATGAAGCTCCACTTCGACCTATTTGAGCTATTCGATGAAAACAAGGCGGAAGCAAAAAAACTGGCGGAAAAAATCACCAATCAAAAGCCCCTGCGCCTCGTCAAAGTCATCACCCCAAAAGAAGATGAGATGGCTGCTAGCTATAGGTTGACTCACCTCCAGCGCGAGGCTGATTTCATAGAAAAGGAAACCGGAAATTACGATGTTTTCATCGGCTATCCGTTCGTTGAAGGCAAATTCGGCGATGGCACCCATTTCAAATGCCCTCTTGTGCTATTCCCGGTTTCAATTGAAAAGGATTATAAAAAGCTCGAATTTGCCGCAAAGCCCGATCTCGACCGCTTGCCCATCCTGAACAAGACCTTCATCATAGCCTACCAGAAATTCAACCGCATTAAATTCGACCCGGAATACGATTTTGAAATAGAGGAAGGAAAGGAAGGCTTCATCGAATCCGCAATGGAAAAATGCGAGGGGCTTGGCATAAGGTTTGATGGAAAGCCCGTGCTAAAGGAAGGGATAATCCAATATGAAACAACAAAGGGCGGCAAGATGGACCCCGGCTCCAAAACTAAACTTAGGAATTTTGCAGTCCTTGGCTTATTCCCCCAAACCTCCTCAACTTTGCTTTCCGATTATGAATCCCTCATTAAGGAATCCCCCAAATCGGGCCTTCTTTTTGATTTCTTCAATGGGGAGGCGCCCGATAAAAGCGAATGGTTAAAGCCCGACGACCAATTGAGGCGCACTTATGGCGTCACCTCCCTTGATGGATCACAGGAGCGGGCCCTACTCTCATTGGAAAAGCTAGGCGGGATTGCAGTCCATGGCCCTCCCGGAACCGGTAAATCACAACTTATTGTGAATGTAATTGCAGACAATGTCGCGAAGGGAAAGCGCGTCCTTCTGGTATGCGAAAAAAGGGCCGCCCTAGACGTAGTATACAACCGGCTATCCGCAATCGGCCTTGGCGACATGGTTGCCCTTGTGCACGATTATGGCAAGGACCGCCGCTCAATCTACACCAAAGCCTCGCGCGTGATTGATAATTTCAACTCTTCAGAGGAGCTTCCACAAATTTCAATTGACGACAAGGGCGAAAGGAGCGAGGAGCTGCTTGGGCAGATTGTTGCCTACCATCAGGCACTTAACACCAAATTATCCTCAGGCTCAACTCCAAAAGAACTCTACTCATTAGACAAGGATCCTCTTCTAGCGAGCATCGATTTGAATGGGCTAGAGGGCAAATTCTCATTGCAGCAGCTCCATGAGACCTTAGAAAAATTCTCCGAAATCCTCCCCATGATGAAGGTTTCCCAGAAAACCTCCTTCAAAACGATTTCGCAGGATAAGATTTCATCCCTAAGCGAGGAAAAACTTAGGGAGGCGGAAATTCATTTGAGGGAGCTTTCCAGGATACATGAAACCCTCACCGAATTATTCCAATCCCCCTATTGGGCATCCCTTGCATTGGTGAAAAAAGGCACACCCTATCCCAAATCCCTCGTGCTGGAATCGCAAATCCTCTCGCTTCCGAAAAAATCAAAAGCGCTCCTCAAATTTGCAGATGCGAAATGGAGGGAATCCAAATCCTACATTGAAGCAATCAAAGGATCCCTCAAGGAGGAAAAATTTCCATTCGAGCTGATTCTCCGTGAGCTTTCAGGCGAGCAGCTCAAATTCCAAACCAAAACATATGGCGCGATCATCAAGCTTGGGGAGTACAACAAATTAATGCAGCGATTCCAGGCCGAAGCTTCTGCACTCGAATCCATCCTTGGCCTTGATTTTGCCTCCGATCTCACAAGGCAAGAATCAGTATCCTCAGAGACAGCCGGCGCAATAATGCTTCAGCTTGAAATGAATGTCAAGAACAAGGAAAAGAGCAAAATCGTCCAATCTCAGCTCGAGGACCTATCGGCAAATGAGAAAAAGCTCCTCGATATTGCGCTTGATGCCTTCGAAACTGAAAAAAGCGCAACCGGGGCGATATCCGCAATCCGGCACACTTTCTATTACAAATGGATTTTTTCCGCTGAAAACGATTTTCCGATCCTCAAAAAGCTAGACCGCAAAACTTATGACCGCTATCGGAGGGAAGCCCAATCCCTGCTGGATAAGCGCAAGCACAAATCAAGGCAGGAGGTCCGCCGCGCATGGCATGAAAACATTTCCAAGCAAAAATACTCAAATCTTAAGGAGATGAAATTCCAATGCGAAAAGGACAAGCAGCCCTGGTCAATAAGGAAGTTCCTTCGCGAATTTGATTCAAAGGGCGCTTTTGACCTCTTTCCCGTATGGCTAGCTTCGCCTGAAACCGTCTCCTCCATTTTCCCACTTAAGCAGGGCTTATTCGATACGGTGATTTTTGATGAGGCCTCGCAATGCCCACTTGAGCATGCGATCCCATCCCTTTTCAGGGGAAAATCGGTCCTGGTTGCCGGCGATGAAAAGCAGCTCCCGCCATTTGATTTGTTCGAATCCTACCTTGATTCAGAGGATGGGGATGAGGATGATTCAAAAAGCGCATCGGAATTAAGGGAGGTTATGGGAATCAAAAGTTTCCTGCAACTCTCCAAACGCAGGTATCCCGAGCTCCTGCTTAATTGGCATTACCGATCCAGGCGAGAAGAATTGATCTCCTTCTCAAACTTCGCATTTTACGGCGGAAAGATCCATACCATTGCATCTGCTGAGCATCCCAAGAAATCCCCTGCAATTGAATGGGTCAAGGTGGATGGTACATGGGATAAGAGGCGTAATCGTGCCGAGGCGCAGGCAATAGTCAATTTTGTTGCAAAAGAAATTGCAAAACCAAGCCCGCCATCAATTGGCATAGTCACATTCAATTCCGCCCAGCGCGACCTAATTGAAAACCTCTTTGAAAAGCGTGCAATGGCGGATTACAAATTCTACATCAACTATAAGCGCGAAAAAGAGCGCGTGCAAAATGAGGAGATCCAATCCCTCTTCGTGAAAAACATTGAAAATGTGCAGGGGGATGAGCGCGACATGATCATTTTCTCAATTGGGTATGCTCCTTCAGCGGAAGATGGAAAAGTCCTCACGCAATTCGGGACGCTTTCAATGGAGGGCGGTGAAAACCGGCTAAATGTTGCAATCACGCGGGCAAGGGAGAAAATTTTCGTGTTTTCCTCCATTGAGCCACAACAGCTAAAAATCACCGATGAATCCAATGTCGGGGGCCAATTGCTTCGCAAATACCTCGAATACGCTAAATTCGTGTCCGAAGCAAACACCGAGCAAGTTTCCAGCATCCTGCGCACTCTTGATCCCCAACTCTACGAAAAATCCCTCCAAAAGCAGCACACTCTAGCCGATTCGCTATCGCTTGCAATTTCCGAAAGCCTGCGCAAAACCGGCCTGGAGGTTACGGAAGGCATCGGACTATCAAACTATTCGCTTGACCTTGCCATCGTGGACAAGGATGACAAGCACCGTTTCTCCCTGGGCATAGAAATCGACAAGCATCCCTATTCCGGCCTTCTTGATGCAAAGGAGCGCGATGTCTACCGGCAGAACCTGCTTGAAAGCAAGGGCTGGAAGATCTACCGGATCTCTCCGCGCGATTGGTGGAGCGATAGTGATGGCATCATCCGGGAGATAAAGCAGGAATTGAAATCCTCGTGATCATTTGCCTTCTGGAAAACACCATGCAATCGGATTGCAATTTTCGGTCCCCTAGGGCATGAATAAAAATCCGCTTGGCATTCTAATTCCATGTCCAAAGTGCCCCTCCATAGGGAAACAATCAAGGAAATTATTGAGTGCAATAGGCAAATCGAGCCCATCCTCGTTTCTTCTGGTTATATCACTCCTTCCCAAATAGATGAATTCAAGGTCGCATACACGCGCATGCTAGGTCTGCATTACCGGAACGAATTCCGATCCCCGGTGCCGCCACTATCTGAAATGAAGGATCTAGACCTCAAGACCCCTAAAGGCAGGGAAAGGGCTTTCGAACATATCGCGGACCATATTGTGCAAGGCCATGAGCTGCGCTCGAAAAACAAAGGTCATGCGGCGGATTTCCTTTCTGAGCTGGAGGAAAAAATGCCTCCAGAAATGATCAATGATGCTCGCAAATTGGTGAATGGCCACCTAGGAGTAATGGCCCAGCTTGCAATCCGGCATAGGCTTAAGGAGGATATCTTGCAATTTAGAAAAAGGCTTGACGGTTCAGATTCGCCCTCAAAATGACTCGGAAATCTGTTTCCCTAAATCGGCTATCCATTCAAATTTCCAAGCTTCACTTGATGGTATCCGATAGTCGCATCCGGATCCTTGAGGAGATTGCCCGTAAGTATGCAAACGATCTTTTCCCCTTCCTTAATGATTCCGGCCATAACCAGTTTTTTCACTCCTGCAATGGTTGCGGCGGAAGCCGGCTCGCAGCCAATCCCCGCGCCATCAATTACGGCCTTTGCATCCATTATCTCCCCATCCGTAACCTGCTCCACCACTCCGTTGGTGTACTCAATTGCCCGGATCGCTTTTGGCCAGCTAATGGGGTTTCCAATGCGGATTGCGGTTGCAATGGTTTCGGGTTTGGTTTCTGCAACAAGCGCTTTTCCCTTATTTTTCCACATTCTATAAAATGGCGCGGCTCCTTGAGCCTGCACAGATAGCAGCCGTGGGATCTTTTCAATCAATCCCAGATCCTTTGCCTCCCTTAGCGCTTTCCCAAAAGCCGATGTATTTCCCAAATTCCCAGCAGGAACTGCAATCCAATCCGGCGATTCCCAATCAAGCTGCATTAGCATCTCGAAAATAATAGTTTTTTGCCCCTCGATTCTCCAGGGGTTGATTGAATTAAGAAGGTGCATCCCCCCCTCCTTGCTTTTCACCTGCACTTTTTCCATTGCCGAATCGAAATTACCCTTTATCTGCTCGATTTTGGCGCCATATGCCAGCGATTGCGATAGCTTTCCTGTTGCAATTTTGCCTTCAGGAATGAAAACCACGCTTTCAATTCCCCCAAGGGAGGCATATGCGGACATGGAGGCGGAGGTGTTTCCGGTTGAGGCGCAGGCAACCTTTTTTGCACCCACTTTTGCCGCCTGCGAAATGGCAACGGTCATTCCCCGATCCTTGAACGAACCGGTTGGGTTTTCCCCCTCATGCTTGAGCAGGATCCCCTTAATTCCGGCGTATTCATCCACTTTTTTATGGGTGTAAAGGAAGGTATTTCCCTCATCCCTCGAGATGATGAATTTTTCCTCCAGGGATGGATGTATCAGCTCCTTGAAGCGCCAAACCCCAGAACCAGTGCGTGATTCGAATAGTTTTTTTGAAATCCCCGCAATTTTTGAAAAATCATGCAAAATCTCAAGCAGCCCGCCGCATATTGGGCACCTGTTTGCATCCCCCATTTCGACATTCCTGCATTCGATGCATTGAACTTTTGAGATATTGTTATTTCCCGTCATTTTCACATTCCAATCCGATGATTCATCATTTCCCATTATTTTCCCATTCCAATCCGATGAATTATTTCCTTTGGCATCAATGATTTCAGCGCCTTTAGGGGAAATTTGCGTCCAGATAAGCGAAACGGCAACCTTCTTGGATTTGAAATAGGCAGAAACATCCTTTTCCATCCGCCCCTTATTCGCATTATCCTTTTTGCATGCCGCAATAACAGCCGGCCCCGCCCCGCTGGCAAACACCCCAAAGCCGTATTTATCGCCAAGCGCTTGAATTGCCGGAAGATGATCAAGCGCCGGTACTTGGGCTCTGGCCTTTTCCACAATTTGGTCCTTTCCATGCACCGCCTCAATGAATTTTTCCGGATTCGACTCTATTGCTGATGCAAATAATGCCGATTGCGCCATCAAATTGCCCCTTGCCTTATTCCATTCCACCATTTCGGGTATTGCCCCCCGCATTTTTTTTGTGGAGCCTTTCTCCTTATCCGGAAGAACCACTAAAAGATCGAGTTCTATTGGCGGGAAATTGACAAATCCAACCCCACTTGATGATTCTGATGAAAAAACAATCCCCCCCAAAATCCCAGGCGAGACATTATCCGTATGCGCAAAGCCCGCCGCGACTTTTTCCCCAAGGGCAGCGTAATCGATTAATTGCTTTTTGGTAAGCTGCAGCCCGTAAAGCGCATTCAAGGCAACTGCAGCGCCTACCGCAGTCGATGCGCTGCTTCCCAAACCGGATGCGGGCTTGATGTTTTTTACAATTGTGATTTTGAAGCCATTTAAAATCCCGTACTCCCTGCATATACTTTCAATCACCGGCCCCAAAGTGTTTTCAGGGGGGTTTTCCGGAACGGAGTATTTTCCCTCATTGGCAATTGTTGTCCCCCCTCCTTGCGCCACCTCGAATTCCATTACATCATATGGCTCAAGCAGTGCCATCCCGGCTACATCAAAGCCCGGCCCCAAATTGGCGGATGTTGCTAGGCACCTAACCTTGACTGATTTCAGAATTGCGTTCCTTGCCATGTTGATCTTGCCTTTTCTCAATTAGATTTTCGCAAGCGCCTGGTCAAGGTCAGCGATAATGTCCTCTGGCGCTTCTAACCCAACTGAAAGCCGGATGAAGCTTTCGCTGATTCCAGCGCTCTTCAATGCCGCCTCATCCAGCTCCGAGTGCGTTGTTGAAGCGTTATGCACAATTGTTGTGATGTTCTGCCCCAAATTGATCAGCCTCTCGCAAACATGCGTGCTATCCACAACCTTTTGCGCCGCCAGCTTATCCCCCTTCACTTCAAATGCCAAAATCCCGCCAAATCCCCTCATCTGCTTTTTGGCAATTTCGTGCTGCGGATGGCTCGTTAAGCCCGGATAGTGCACCCTTGCAACCTTTGGGTGGGATTCCAAATGCTTTGCCACAATCATTGCGCTTTCACAGTGCCTATTCATGCGAACGGCAAGGCTTTGCAGGCTCATAAGCAGCATTCCCGCATCAAATGCGCCAAGTGTTGCGCCAAATGTCCAAAATGTCCTATCGTAAATTTTTCTCATCAGCCCCTTATTTCCAACCGCAATCCCGGCAACCAAACTGGCATTCCCATTCATATATTTTGTTGCGCTATGGATCACAATATCCGCCCCAAGGGCAATTGGGTTTTGCAAAATCGGTGTGCAAAAAGTGTTATCCACAACCATGGGAATATTATGCTTTTTTGCAATTTTGGCAACCACTGCAATATCCACTATCCCAAGCGTTGGATTGGATGGCGTTTCCACGAAAATTACCGCTGTTTTCGGATCGATTAATTTTTCAACCTGCTCCGGATGCGCATTCTCAAACCTCCTTGCCGTAATGCCAAACCGTGGCATCTCGTCATTGATCAGCTTGTGCGTCCCCCCATAAACCGTCTGGTTCACAATCACATTATTCCCTGAATTGCAAAGCGAAAGGAAAACATTTGTGATTGCGGACATCCCGGTTGAAAAGCAAAGGCCCGATTCCGCCCCCTCAAGCGCTGCAACCTTCATCCCAAGCGCCCTTGTTGTGGGGTTGTTAAGCCGGCTGTAAATCATCCCATCATCCTCGCCTCTGAACCTTTTTGCGATGATTTCCGCGTTGGGGTAGTGATAGGTCGTTGTGAGGCAAATTGGGAAGTTGTCGCTTTCCAAAAGATCCTGCGTGAGCTCATGCGCCTTGATGTTTTTCACTACCCTAGTCTCTAACTTGTGATTTGCCATTTTTCCCACCTAGTTCGTTTGCTTAATTGTTAACCATATGGACTTGAATTAGGCTTAAAAACCATGGGATATCTTTTTCATACCGGTGCTTATTCGACATATGTCGGAGATTGATTTTTTCCCCCTTTTCCCTCGTAAAACAGCCGGTATATTTTCCATACTTGTGGAGTTTTATATTTGAATAACAATTTTTTAAGTGCAAAAGCTGATGTTGGGGTGGGTTCATGGCATACGGAGGAAAGCTGTTTTGGCTAATGGTAACCTCGCTTGTACTTATAGGCTATTTCCTTAGGGGAGATCTTGAATTAGCAAGGGTGCCTGCATCCCGAGCTGTTGTCCTCTCAGAGCAGTATGGGCTCGCAGGCTATTGGATGATGGACGAAGGAACCGGAATTGCCGCCTTTGATTCTTCTGGAAATGGCAACACCGGCCAGCTTCGAAATACGCCTCTTTGGGTTGGGGGAAAATTTGGCAGTTCGCTCCAGTTCGATGGAAATGGCATCAATTATAAGAATGTGTACATACCCCATTCGACATCCCTCGCAACCCCAAATGCGGTAACCGTCTCCGCCTGGGTCTATCCCCTCGGGATTTCCGGAGATCACCAAGTTGTCCTCGCGAAATGGTATGATGAAAACAGCAATTTCATTGGTTCCTTTGTGCTGGAATTGCAGCCAAATGGGGTTACCCCGCAATTCGTTGTGAGAAGGGCCGGGGATCTATTGGTCCAAACAGCAGTTTCCAATGTAAATATCCCAGTTGGCCAATGGTATTATGTAACCGGGACTTACGATGGCACAACCATCAAAATTTATGTTAATGGCGCCCTTACCGGAACTGTATCCATGTCGGGAACCATAAATCAGGGAAACCAACCGGTAATTATTGGCGCGCATTCATACAGCTCAATTGAGGATGTGAACATTTTCAACGGAATAATCGACGATGTAAAGCTCTTCAACCGTGCGCTGTCATTCGAGGAGGTTAATGCCGAATTCATAAAGGGCGCAATTAGCTGCACCGTCCCAACCGCCGGTTTGGTGGTTTCAACCGACACCGTTCTTTGCCCCGGCACCTTCATCCTTCCTTTTGGAATCAATATCACCGCCTCCAACATCAAAGTCATATGCCACAATACCGTTTTGCAAAGGCAAGAACTTTCCGATCCAAGCTCGGCCATTTACATCCACCCGGGCCTTTCCAACATTCTAGTTTATGGCTGTGAATTTAAGGATTTCAGCTCTGGAATCTATGCAAGCGGGGCAGGCAGCGGGCAAAACAACATTCGCATACTTGACAATAAAATGAGCAATGTTGCCCAGGGTGTATATTTCAGGAATGCGGATAACATTGAGGTTGGATATAATATTGTCGGAGCATTTGCGGTAGGCTTTGGCTTTTACAATACCCGGGATTCCACTTGGAGCTCCGCCCTAAACATCCACGATAATTCCATTGCCGTATCTGGTTCGGGAGCGGG
The DNA here is from genome assembly GCA_038046605.1 of Microcaldota archaeon. Classification (GTDB taxonomy): domain Archaea; phylum Micrarchaeota; class Micrarchaeia; order Norongarragalinales; family SBBD01; genus JACRGC01. Next base: position 11,992 of record JBBSVW010000067.1, read on the forward strand.
GATAAATGTCGAATTCACTGGAAGCAGTTACATTGAGCGCAACACAATAGCCGGGGGCGATTATGGCATCAACCTCTACATGAGCTCGGAAAATTTTGTGAGAAGGAATTCAGTGGATTACACTCGCAGTGGCGGTAGTGGTCTTAGCCTTATAGGTGCATCCTCATACAACATCATCGAGGCGAATAATTTCAGGCACAACAACTACGGAATTTATGCGGTGAACATCCAGTTTCCCCCAAGTCCGGTCTTTTACATCTCCGATTACAACAATTTTTCCGAAAATAACATCACTGACAACTGGTTTGGGGCGGAAATTGCCAGGAGCTCCTTGCCCGGTACAATAAACAACAAGGCGTGGTACAACAATTTCGAGCGCAACACCAACTGGCAAGCTTCAAGCCTAGGGCCCTTCAATACCACAATAGCAGGTAAAGGCAGGGGGAATTATTATGATGACATTGGCGGCCTTTGCATCTTTGATGGCAATGGGGATGGATATGGTGACTACGGCCCCCAATATCCATATAGGCAGTCAAACGGCGCCCGTGCTGATGTAGTGGACTACGCGCCCAAAACCAGCAAAACGCCAATCTGCGGCGACAACTGCTGCTATGGGGGCGAAACATGCACCTCCTGCCCGGGTGATTGCGGATCATGCGGGCCAGTTTGCGGGGATGGCCTTTGCAACAACGGGGAGTCCTGTAGCAGCTGCTCATCCGATTGCGGAAGCTGCGGCCCTCCTTCTTGCCGCTATTACAAGAAAATAAGGGGCTACATTTGCTCATAGCGCAAGCAAATTAAAGGGAAAGGCAGGATATTTACTTCATGCCCAAAATCCTTTCGGTTAAATTGAATTCTGGCTTTAGTTTGCCTACTCTTGGCCTTGGCACCTACAAATCTGCGCCCGGAAGCGAAACGGAAAATGCAGTTAAATGGGCGCTTGTTGCAGGTTACCGGCTAATTGATACGGCAGCATATTATGGTAATGAGGGCAGTGTAGGTAAAGCAGTCCGCGAATCCTCAATTCCACGCCATGAAATTTTTATCACCACCAAATTATGGAATTCCGACCATGCAATTGTGGAAAAAGCATTTGAGGGGAGCCTTTCGCTTCTGAACTCCGGCTACATTGACCTCTACCTTATCCACTGGCCAATTGTTCGCGTTCGCGTGCAGACCTGGAAAAGGATGGAAAAGCTTATTGCAGGTGGAAAAATAAAATCAATTGGGGTTGCGAATTTCATGATTCGACATTTGGAGGATCTCCTTGCTAACACGGAAATAATTCCCGCCGTAAACCAGGTCGAATTCTCGCCATACGTTTACAACAAGGAATTATTGGATTATTGCAAAAAGAAGGGGATTCAATTGCAAGCCTACTCCCCCCTAACTCGCGGAAATAAGCTAAGTGATGAAAAACTCCTTGCGCTTTCAAAAAAATACTCCAAATCGCCAGCCCAAATCCTCCTAAGGTGGTGCATCCAACACGATGTTGCCGTGATCCCCAAATCGGTGCACGAGGGCAGGATAATTGAGAATTCACAAATATTTGATTTTGAGCTCTCCAAACAAGATATGGATCTCATGGATTCCTGGAACGAGGGCTTTAGGGTTGCGCCGGATCCGAATCAGTACCGGTAAATAAAGGCGTGCAAAACTTAGCAATAAACTAGTAATTTTCAGGCGGTTGCAAAACTAAGCAAAAAAAAGAAAAAAAGAGGGGAAATCAATTTGCCTTCTTTAGCTCCTTTATCCTCTCCTCCACTCCCTTTGATTCCAGCTGCAGGCTTTTGTGGTACTCCTCCAGCATCTCCAGTTTCTCCTCCTTTGTAAGGAAGCTGCGTCCTTCCGGGCCGCAATTCATTCCGCACATAACATGCACCTCTTCCGGTTAAATCCGGATTATCGGATATACGATATATGAACCAACTTAAGTATATAAACATATCGTACAACCGATACGTATTTATGGGCGCATGGGCAAGTTTAATATGTTCCGGAATGCCAAGCTTAGTGCGTGATCAAATTGGGAAAAAAGGAAGATTGTGAAAGCTACTGCGACATGAGGGGGATGCTCTCATTCCTGGTGCTTTTTTTGCTCTCGAAAAAAAAGATGCATGGCCAGGAGCTTGCTAAGGAGATTGGCAAACGAAAGGGAAGCAGGCCGTCTCCGGGCACAATTTATCCTGCATTGAAGGCAATGAACGAAGCGGGGCTCATCAAGGAAAAGAAGGAGGGCAAAAATATATATTATTCCCTGACCGATGATGGCAAGCGCGCCCTAAAGTACGCAAAGGTGCAGTTCTGCCGCACGTTCATGGGAATATATTGATTTTTTTTAAAAATGGGGGTGGAAATAATATGGCTAATTGGGATAAACTCGCGGAAAAAGGAATCGTGGAAAAAACAATGGAGGCACTGAAGGCAAATGGAATCAGTGCGGAATATGTGGAAACCGGATCCGATGCAAAAAAGCGCGTTCTGGACCTAATTCCCGAAGGCGCCGAAGTGATGACCATGACCTCAACGACTGATGATGCAATAGGCGCCGCGAGGGAAATCAACGAATCCGGAAAATACGATGATGTGCGAAAAGTGCTCTGGGACAAGGACGCTGATCCTAAGCTCAAAAGGAGATTGGGTGCAGCTGCGGATTACGCCACGGGCTCCGTGCATGCGGCCACCCAAGACGGCCATTTGGTAATTGCGTCCGCAAGCGGCTCCCAGCTTCCCGCATGCGCTTATTCCGGAGGAAAGGTAATCTGGGTCGTGGGCACGCAGAAAATCGTGAAAAATCTGGATGATGCGATGAAACGGATTTATGAGTATGTGCTCCCGCTGGAATCCGAGAGGGCGAGGAAGGCGTACGGCGTTCCCGGCAGTGCGGTCAACAAACTCCTCATCATAAATAAGGAAATCAACCCGGAAAGGCTGCACCTGATTTTCGTGAATGAGAAGCTGGGTTTCTAGAATCGGCTCGCCTCTCAGAATCAAAGCTCGTTTTGAAAACATTAATATACCGCCCAAATGTTAACATATGGATATTGGGCGATATCTTTATGCGGATAGGTGCAGGAGCAATTGCTTTCTTGTTTGCCCTTAGTATTTCAGTTCTAATCAGCTCCCCCGAAGTCAGCGCCCTCACGTTGCTATCCAATTGCACAACCTTGAACAATGCGAGCGAGGCCTACCAACTAACGCAGAACGTCTCCTCAACGGGCACGTGCTTTACTATTTCCGCAAACGGAATCATATTGGATTTGAAAGGCTTCGCAATAAAATTCGGGAACACTTCCGACAGCTCGAGCGGCGTGTACATTTTCCAGTATAACAATACCGTCATCAGGAACGGAGCGATAACCCATGCGGGTTACAACACAAATCCAAGGGGAATCTACATCGCGGGCGTAGCCATCAATAACACCGCGGACAATCTGACGATAGTAGTCAATTCCTCGAACTCCGGCGGCTACGGCATCAAACTTGAGGATTTCCTCTCTAACGCACCCAGCAATAACACCATCAAGAATACCAACATCACCGCTTTATCGATAAACAGCTCCTCTTACGGCAACGCGATCTACCTGCGGCCCAACGCCAGCTACAACCAGATAATCAATGTGACGGGTATTTCCTATGTTGTGCAAGCCTTGGTTATTCAGAGCGGCGTTGGAAATATCGTTCAGAACTCCAATTTCTCCTCAGCCGCTCATTTTGGAATTGAGTTATCGAGTGCAATTGACACACAAGTGCTCAACTCAATCATTTCAACTGGCGAAACCTATTATACCACGGCGGGGCTTTCATTGCACGGAGCTCAAGGTAGCATCATACGCAATAATAACATAACTGGCGTGTATGGCCTCACCATGAGGGAATCGTCATCGAGTTCATTTGAAAATAATACATTCAATACCAATCAAAGCTATTCCAATGCTGCAGGGATAAGGCTCCAATTCAACAATTTTGACAATAACTTCTCCAATAATATTATTTATGGTGCCTATACGGCTATAAGAATCGGGGAAAGCGGTTCCCTTGGCGGCAACAACACTAATACCCGCTTTACCAATGATATTCTTATTCCTTGCAACTTGCAATGCCCCAGTCCGGATTATGATGTATATACTCAAGGCGGAAACGAGGGCCCCCATCTTAACACCGTATTGTTGAATGTTTCATTCAGGAACAAGAGCATGATAGGCTGGGGCAGCACTAATAGCAACATTACAATTCAATGGTACGTGCGGGTCAACGTTACCAATCGCACCGATTCATCCGCAATATCGGGGGCTAATGTCAATATTACGAATTCATCTGCGGCAATAGCTGAAGCAAACCTCACTTCCGCTTCCTCAGGCTTAACGCCTTACGCGATCGTAACCGAATTCATCGGCAACAATACGGCGAACCTTAGCTTTACGCCGCACATTTTCACCGCGAACAAAGCGGGTTTTGTCACAAGGCAAATCAATTCAAGCATCACTTCGACAACTACTTTGGCCATCTCATTGAGCGATAATTATGATTATAATTTGCATAATGTCACGGTTATTGTTACTGGCGTATCGGGCAAGCCATCCTCCGCGGTAAATATATCCGCCTATAATAATAGCGCGGGTTCCTGGAATTTCGTGGCATCCCAGCTTACCAATTCAACAGGCGGAACCGTTTTCGTGAATCTGCCAAGCGAGAATTACTTTTTCAACGCCTCAAGGGGCGGGGGCGTGCTGGCTTCAAACAATACGGCAATCAATGGCACTCAACCTGTATTGCTAATGCAATTTGCCGGTTTTGTTTCGGGTGCAATCAGGGGAATAAACATGACTCCCCTCGCTCCCTCCAACACTTCCGGAGGAACTTTCACATTCACGGTTGCAGGCGTTGATTCCGACGGAAATTTGAATGATACCGGCGGATTCAATTGGACTTCAAGCAGCGCTTTTGTCTCCGCTTACCAGTCCGGAAACGGTTCCACAACCGGCGTTTTCAATGCCACATTAACTGGCACCGCAACGATCGCCGTCATTAGCAATGCCAATACCAGCGTGACCAACACCACTACTGTTACAGTCACCCCCTCCACAGTCGCTTCCGTGCAAGCGCACTTCTATTCAGTTTCAGCTGCTGCGGGTGCAAACATCGTCGGAAACTTCACCGCGAAAGACAGGTTCGGCAACCTGGTGCCCGAAACATTCAACTACTCCTCCTCTGATTCCTCCGGCACCATGCCAGCAAACGGAACTGCCAACAACACTAACGCTACCTTCGTGTTAAGGGCCTCGGGCAGCAAGACGATCACCGTAAGCGCCCTCACCAACGGCTCCGCCTCCAACACAACGACTTTTACGATCATTCCCGGCACTCCAGCATACATCACTTTCTTCCAAGTCCCCCCCTCCGCAATTGCTGGCACCAACTTCACCGTTAACCTGACCGTCACCGACGCGTTTGGCAACCTCGCCAATTCGCTTTTCAGCTTCGGTTCATCCGATTTGCAATCTGCGCTTCCAACCAACGGTTCAGTTCCGAACGGCACTGGAGTGGGAAGCTTCCAGCTCAGGACTGCCGGCACGAAAACAATTACCGCATTCTCCGCCTCCAACGCTTCCGCTGTGAACGTCTCGGCATCGATCACTATCTCCCCCGCAGGGGTTGCGACCGTACAAAACTTCTTCAGCTCCACTTCAGCCACAGCCGGAACGCAATTCACCGGCAACTTCACCAGCAAGGACGCATTCGGAAATCCCGTCCCGGACACATACAATTATTCTTCCTCAGATTCCAGCGCGACGCTTCCCACGAACGGCACTGCAAACAACACGAACGCAAACTTCACCCTGGCGGCTGCGGGCAGCAAGACTATTGCGGTCACGAGCGGTTCCAACGCTTCCTCAACGAATGCTACCACATTCACTGTCAGTTCCGGGAACGTGGCATCCGTCCAATATTATTTATCGGCAACATCCGCAGTCGCTGGAATTAATATTACGGTCAATTTCACCAGCAAGGACAAGTTCGGAAATCTGGCGGGCGATACTTACAATTTATCGAGCGACGATGCCCAGGCGGTAATGCCAAGCAACGGCTCTGCCAACAACACGAATCTAGGCATCCAGCTTAGGACTGCAGGAACCGCGACACTGAATTTCCTAAGCGCCAGCAATTCATCAGCAACGAACAGCACCACGATTTTGGTCAATGCTTCGACCGTATCGCAAGTGCGCTTGACTCCACAAGCACCAACGGTCACCCTCGGAGGTACGCAGCAGTTTGCGGTAACCATCAAGGATGCGTTCGGTAACACCAATTATACTGTGAACGCGACGTACAATGTGACGGCGCTTACTGGGAACGGCACCATAAATGCAACGACCGGCCTGTTCACTTCTACAGCAACTGGCATTATCACCGCCTCCGCCAATTATTCGACCGTTTGGAATTCAACCAATATTACCATCAGTGCAGCTCCCACCCCAACGCCGACACCGGCCCCCTCGAGTTCGATTACAGGCGGAAATGTGGGCCCTTCTGGAGCGTCCTCTCCAACCCCGACCTCTGCTGCCCCACCTTCCCCCACTCCAGTTATTCCTGATGTTCCGAAGACGATAATAACTGACGAGCATTCCTCCGTAACCGGAACATTTTCCTCCGATTCATCCTCGTTCACTCTTTCATACTCCGCAGGCGCTTCGGGCTTCGCTGGCATGCTTGCTTACACGCTTCCCCTGAGCTACAAGGATTATTTAGGCGGGTTGATTGAGATCCTGCCCAAACCCTCGAGGGTGAAGGAAGGCAGCCTTGTTGCCGAATGGGAGGTTGATTTGAAACCGAATGAGCTATTCAAAGCCAAGGTGGAGGTAAAGAAATTCGTCGACCCCGGCGTGCTTTCCAATTTCAAGGCGCCTGCCGCGAAGCCGAGAACCACCTCGACGCCCCCTGCGTTCCCATCCGTCACGGCATCCGCCATTCCCTCCTTGCCTGTGTCCACGCCACAAACTGCTGGGAGGGACAACGCCTTCATTTTCATCGCAATTGGAGTGCTCGTGCTTGTAGGCTTGTACTTTGCGCTCGTCCAGAAACACGCAGGCAGGCGTAAGGGCCTCTGATCTTCCGTTGTATTCGCGACAATTCTAGTCCCCATCATTGCATCCTGTCCGATTTCCGTAATTTTCTTAGCATGCGCCCTGCCAATCCTGCCCGTTCAAAGAATTCCCAGAAAATTCCCCCCTCATCTTCATCTCCCTCCTCTTCTTATTGTAGGCAATTGAGAACCGATGCGTTTCATCCCTAATTCTACGGAGAAGAAGCATCATCCGGCTCATTTTGTCGAATTTCCGGGGGATGGTTTCATCCGGAAGGTAGATCTCCTCGTATTTCTTGGCAAGCCCGATTAGAGGAATTTGCAAACCAAGGGATTTGAGGGCGCTTGTGGCTGCAGATATCTGTCCAGGCCCACCATCGATTATTATAAGATCGGGCATTTGGATATTAATGATTGCCGATCCCTTCGATTGGATGCCTGCGCCCTCCATCCTCTTATTATTCGCTACTCCCTCCATTAGCCCCCTATACCTCCTCCCCACCACTTCATTCATGCTCGCAAAATCATCCTGCCCTTCCACAGTTTTAATTTTGAATTTCCGGTAATTGCCCTTATCCGGCTTTCCATCTGCAAATCTCACCATTCCGGAAACCACGTGCTCCCTTCCCAAATTTGAAATGTCAAAGCATTCAATGATACGGGGAAGCGTTGGCAAATTAAGCGCCGTTTGCAGATCCACTAGCGCAAAATCCTCCTCCAAATTAACCTCAATGTTCTTTTCCGCAAGCTTTACAAGGGCCAATTTATCTGCACGTTCTGGAACCACTAAATGGACCGGCCCTCCCCTGTTTTTGGAGAAGAACTCTTCAAGCGCACCTTTTTCCGCGTTGTCCATCCAGCACTCCTTGTTCAGGAGGATTTCCTTAGGGATTTGGTTTGATGCATAGAACGCTTTTAGGAACTCCTGCTCAATTCCGGCTTGCAAATCTACCTCAAATTCCTTCTTCCCAAGCAAAACCCCTCTCCGGATGCCCATTTGCACAATTAGCATTTTCTCCCCAAGCCGGCGGAATGCCATCACGTCCTGGTCGAAATCCCTATCCTTGTCAACAATTTGCTTTTGCGTCAGCAGGTTGATTGAGGAAATTTGATTGCGTATTTCAAGCGCCCTCTCATAATGCAGATCATGCGTGGCAATATCCATCAGGTCTTCCAATTGCGTCAAAGTTCCCTCGTAATTACCCTTCAAAAACGCTCTGGCAGACTCCACCTGCTTCCCATACTCTTCCCGTGTAACATTTCCTATGCATGGCGCCGTGCAAAGCCCGATGTGGAAATTGAGGCAGGCGCGCTTCGGGAGGGTTTTGCAAACGCGCAATTTGAAAACCTTGACCGCCGCCTCCTTTAGGTTCATCCGCATGTATCCGTCTGTGAAAGGGCCAAATGCCTCCAGTTTAGAGCTTAATTTCCTTGTTGTGATGATCCTTGGGAAGTCTTCCTTTGTCAGTGCAATGTAAGCGAATGTTTTTGAATCCTTGAGGTTGATGTTATATTTTGGAAGGTGCTGCTTTACCAGCTTGTTTTCCAAAAGGAGCGCCTCCACCTCATTTCCAACAACAATCCAGTCAATCGACCTGATTTTGGAAACCAGCATCTGTGTTTTAGCCGGCTGCTCCGAATTGGAAAAGTAGCTCCTAACCCTAGAGCGCAGGCTCTTTGCCTTCCCGATGTAGATGATTTCGCCAGCGTCATCGCGGTAAATGTACACTCCAGTGCCGATTGGAATGCTATCCGAGGAAAAATCGGATTTGGATGCGATTTGTTGCATTAGCGCACCTGTAGGCTTGTCTTCAATATTTTGTGTTGACTCATTTTAACATATGTTTGAGGAACTTTCCTGTGTACGATTTCTCATTCCCCACAATTTCCTCCGGCGTCCCTTTGGCAATAACTTCCCCGCCGGCCCTTCCGCCTTCCGGCCCCAAATCAATGAGGTAATCGCAGCTTTTCACAACATCCAAATTATGCTCAATTACAAAGACCGAATTCCCCTTCTCCACCAAATTGTTCAGCACTTTAATCAGGCGCTTCGTGTCATCAAAATGAAGCCCCACAGTTGGCTCATCAAGCATGTAGATGATGTGCCCGGATTTATTCTTGCTAAGTTCCCGCGTGATTTTGATGCGCTGGCTCTCCCCTCCGGAAAGTGTGGTGGAGCTTTGCCCCAATTTGATGTATCCAAGGCCCACATCAAGAAGCGTTTGCAGCCGCCTTTTGATGGAGTACATGTTGTCGAAAAACACGGCAGCCTCGCTTACCTCCATATCAAGAACTTCTGAAATATTCTTTCCCTTATACACAATGCTAAGCGTTTCCTTGTTATAGCGCTTCCCCTTGCAATCGCTGCACTCCACATAAACATCCGGAAGGAAATTCATCTCTATGCGCAAAACCCCATCCCCCTGGCATGTTTCGCACCTCCCGCCCTTCACATTGAAAGAAAACCTCCCCTCATCATACCCCCTCATCCTTGCCTCCTTTGTTTGCGCATAGATTTTCCTGATCTCATCGAACAATTTGGTGTAAGTTGCAGGATTGCTCCTTGGCGTCCGTCCAATGGGGTCCTGATCAATCACAATTACGTTGGAAACGATCCTGGGAACCTCAAGAGCCTCATGCTTCCCAACCCGATCCACTTGCTCCCCAAATCCCTTACGGAGCGCGGGCATGATGGTTTGATTCATGAGGGAGCTTTTCCCTGAGCCGGAAACTCCGGTGATTCCGCAAAGAACTCCAAGTGGAAGGTCTATTGTCAGGTTGCGCAGATTGTTTTCTGATGCACCCTTGATCCGGATAAATTCATTTGCTTTTTTCCTGATTTTAGGAAGCTCGATTGCAAGTTCTCCAGATAGATATTTCCCAGTCAAGCTCTTCTTGTTTGCCATGATTTCTTTTGGAGTTCCCTGCGCCACAATGTGACCTCCATGCACACCGGCGCCTGGGCCCATATCTATGATATAATCAGCATTGCGAATGGTGTCCTCATCGTGCTCAACTACAATTAGGGTATTGCCCAAATCCCTTAGCCGATGGAGCGTATTAATGAGCTTTTCATTATCCCGCTGATGCAATCCAATTGAGGGCTCATCCAGAATGTAGAGGACTCCCATCAAATTCGAGCCAATCTGAGTTGCCAACCTGATACGTTGCGCTTCCCCTCCGGAAAGCGTGCGCGCCGCCCTGGAGAGGGATAAGTAACCAAGCCCCACATTCTTGAGGAATCCTAGCCGTTCATTTACTTCCTTAAGCACTTGTTTGGCAATTACCAATTCCTTTTCTCCCAACTGGCTGGGCATTTTCAGGAAAAAATCAACCGCCTGCTCAATTGATAGGTCCGTTACATCGATGATGCTCCTCCCCTGAATTTTCACCGCAAGCACAACCGGCTGCAATTTCCTTCCCATGCAAGCTTCGCAAATTTTTGAGGTCATGAATTTTTCAATATCCTCCTTGCGCCATTCGCTTTCGGTTTGCTTATACAATCTCATGGTCTGTGGGATGATCCCTTCCCATCCTTCCTTCATCCACATGTTTGCCCCATTTGACCATTTGCCGGAAACAGGCTCTTGATTCCCATACAAAAGCACTTCCAGCTGCTTTTTTGTGAATTTCTCAAGTGGGGTGAATATATCAAAGCCATATTTCTTTCCAACCGCCGAAATCTGTTGCGCCCTCCAGGTGAGGTCGATTTTGCCATAAACCGCAATGCCTCCGTCCATTATTGATTTGGTTTTATCCGGAACAACAAGTTCCTGGGAAATTTCTGTTATCTCCCCAAGCCCATGGCATGTTTGGCAAGCACCGAAGGGCGAATTGAACGAGAACATGCGCGGCTCCAGGCTCTCGAATACCACTTCCGGATGGTTTAAGCAAGCGCCAAATGTTGAATATATCGTTTCACCCTCTCCCCTGCCTAGTTCCTTGAGTTTTACTTCATTCCCCTTTCCCTTTGCAGGTCCTTTTCCGCCATTCCTCCCATCCTCCTTTGCATCAACCACAAAAATTGTTCCCCTCCCCAAAATCAGCGCCTGCTCAACTGCCTCTGTAATCCTAGAACGCTCCTCATCGCTGATTTTTACCGTATCAATGACCGCCTCAATCCAGTGCTTTTCATAGCGCACCATTTTCGCTTCTTTCCAGGCGGCTTCGATCTCGTAAATTTTTTGATCAATTCTGATTTTTGCAAATCCCTGCTTTTTGACATCCTCAATTACCTGCTCGTGCGTTCCTTTAATTCCCCGGATGATAGGTGCGACAAAAGTGAGCGATTTTCCCTTATCCGCCATCACAAGCCCCACGATATTCTCCGCGCTTTGCGGACGGATTGCCCCGTTGCACTTTGGGCAGTGGTGCGTTCCTACCCGTGCGAATAGCAGCCGCAGATAATCATAAATTTCAGTTACCGTCCCCACCGTGGATCTGGGATTCTTGCTCGTGGATTTTTGCTCAATTGAAATCGCAGGCGAAAGCCCCTCAATTGAATCAACATCCGGCTTATCCATTAATCCCAGGAACTGGCGAGCATAGGCGGAAAGCGATTCCACATACCTTCGCTGCCCCTCCGCATAAATCGTATCAAATGCAAGCGTGGATTTCCCAGATCCGGATAGCCCGGTTATCACGATGAGCTTATTCCGCGGAAGCTCCACATCTATATTTTTCAAATTGTGCTCCCGCGCCCCCTTTACTATTATACTATCTCTCATGAAATTTTACACCAAATCAAAAAATGAAATATATATTTTTCAGGCTACGGTAAATTTGCCATTAATCTCCACTTTTACTTAATATTCGCCTCTACAAATTATCAATTATTTTTTCAATTTTTTCGAATCCTGCCACTCCCTCTCCTTTACTTTGTTGATTGCAGCTACTTTCATGCTCTCTAGCGCGTCCCTGAGTTCGATTGCCTTCTCAAACTCCAGCTTTTCAGCAGCCTCCCTCATCCTGGCATCCAAATCTATGATTTGCCGCTGGAGTTCGGATTTCCCAAGGTGCTTTACCCCCTTGATATGCCCCTCCTTTTGCGAAACCGACTTGATGATGGTTTTTGGCGTGATGCGCCATTTCTTGTTGAACCTTATCTGGAACATCCTGCGGCGCCCTGTTACCTCCATTGCCCTTCTAATTGATTGCGTATGCGCATCCGCATACAAAATCACCCTGCCCTCCACATTCCGGGCTGCCCTTCCAATGGTTTGGATCAAGCTGCGCTCATCACGAAGGAACCCCTCCTTATCCGCATCCAAAATGAAGATTGTTGCAACCTCCGGAAGATCCAGCCCCTCCCGGAGCAAATTAATCCCCACCAATATATCAAATTCTCCAATGCGAAATTGCCTAATCAGCTCAATCCGATCAAGGCTGTCGATATCCGAATGCATATACCTGACTTTTAGCCCCTCCTTCACCAAATAATCCGTCAAATCCTCCGCCATTCTTTTTGTAAGCGTTGTGATTAGCACCCGGTTGCCCTTCCCTATTGTCTCCCGGGCCTTTGCCATCAAGTGCTTCATCTGCCCTGCGATTGGGTGCAATTCCACAATTGGATCCAAAAGGCCTGTAGGCCGTGTGATCAAATCCACAGTCTGTGAACTCTTTTGCAATTCATACTCCGCAGGAGTTGCAGAAACAAACAGCGTTTGGGGCATCTTGTTCTCAAACTCCTCGAATTTCAAAGGGCGATTGTCAAATGCGCAAGGGAGCCTAAAGCCAAAGTCCACCAAATTCTTCTTGCGGGCAAAATCCCCATTGAACATTGCCCTTGCCTGCGGAATTGACTGGTGGCTCTCATCAATTATTAAAAGAAAATCTTTCGGGAAATAATCGAGAAGCACATAAGGCGGCTCTCCAACCTTCCTTCCATCGAAATGGCGCGTGTAATTTTCTATTCCGGAGCAATAGCCCAGCTCTTCAATCATCTCCAAATCATATTTCACGCGCTGTGAAAGTCGCTGCGCTTCAAGTGGGGGCAAATGGGGGAGCCGTTCCTCAAGCTCTTGCTTGATTTGCACCATCCCCCTCTTCTTCATCTCCTCCGGTACAACATATTGCTCTGCCGGATAAATCATGGTTTCCTCCAAGGGGTTTTTCACATCCATTGTGATGGCATCCAGCTCTTTCAAGGATTTTATTTTCCCATCTGAGAGCTCGATCCGCAGGATGTCCTTCTCATAAACCGGAACAACATCAATTACATCCCCCCTAACCCGAAACCTGCCGCCTTCCAACGCCTGATCATTGCGTTCGTATTGTATGGCGAGCAGTGATTGCAAAAGCGATTGCCTGGTAATTGCCATCCCTTTCTTTAATTCAATTGAAAGCTCCTTGAAATAGGCAGGGTTCCCAAGCCCGTAAATGCAGCTGATGCTTGCAACCACTATCACATCATTGCGTGAAATGAGGCTTGATACTGCATGCATCCTCATCCGTTCAATTTCATCATTCCTGCTCGAATCCTTCTCAATGTAAGTATCCGTTGTGGGAATGTAGGATTCCGGCTGGTAATAGTCGTAGAATGAGATGAAATATTCCACCCGGTTTTTCGGGAAAAGCTCCTTAAGTTCGGTGTAAAGCTGCGCTGCAAGCGTTTTGTTGTGCGCTAAAATCAGGGTTGGCTTTTGCAGCCTTTGGATCATGTTTGCCATTACGAAGGTTTTCCCGCTTCCGGTTATTCCAAGGAGGGTTTGCTTTATCCCATTTGCGGGTGTTACTTGCTTTTGAAATGGCGATTTGCCTTGAATTGAAATTCGTTTATCCCCCTTGGCTTTTGCCGAATCATTAATTCCAAAGCCTTTGGCCAGCTTTTCAATTGCCTCCAGTTGCCCCGGGGATGGTTTGTATGGTGCGCTAAGCTGGAATTGCATAACTTAAGCCTCCTGAAATAGTATCCTAAAACGACCGGTAATTCTTTCAAAAACGAGCCTTATAAGGCTAATTGGGGGTGGCTTCCATTGGGTAAACTTTATTGAATTGGTGGAAGATCAAATCACTTATGGAATTTTCCTTCTCCACTCATTTTTTTGAATCCCAACTCATCAAATCCTTCCCATTTACTTTCCCATTTCAATCTTGAAATTGAACATTGGCGTTTTAAGCACTCCCCACAAATTGATCCAAAGAGGCAGGATCATTTCTGCGCCTCTTGAGCTCTTGATATCGCCCAAATCCACAATATTTTCCCAACCATATTCGTTTTTTAAAAATGAAATAACTTCCTCCTTTGCATTTTGGTCATTCCCACCAACGAAAATATGGTGATTCCCATCCGCTAGCATTCGGGGATCAACTTGCACTGGCGCGCTTAATGTATTTAACGATTTCACAATTTTTGCCTTCGGGAACGCTTTTTGAATCTGCTCCCCAAGCGAATCCGTGTTGCAAACCGTAAGGGAAGGCGGCATCCCCTTGGAAAAATCAAGCGGATTGGAAATATCGATTATGATTTTCCCATCAATTTCCGATCCTGCCGCCCTTAGGGCATCTATGGAATGCAGCCCCAGCGTTGCGTTTATGAGGATTTCCCCATGCCTTGCGCAATCCGCAAATGTCCCCACCTTCACTTTCCGATTGTTTTCATACCACGTGCCAAACGAATCCCTTCCCATGGCGTCCTTTTCCTTGTTTGCAATCGTTTTATGGGTATTCCTTGTCCCAATCATCACATCATGCCCCATGGAAAGCAATTTTGCAGCGTGCGCCTGGCCCACAGTTCCAGTCCCAAGTATTCCTATTTTCATATGAACCACCTTTTAAATAGTTTAATCGGTAGGCAAAACGCCAATTTAAGGATAAGGTTTAAGCCTTCTGAAGTCCTACCTGTTAATAATTGCCTGGCAAAGAAGGCAGGCCGGCTTCATATCCTGGTCCAAAATTTGCCCGCAAAGCTCTCCGGCCCAGTATTTCCTCCTGTTTTGCGATTCCTTCGGTACAAAAAATATTCAGATTAGCAGTTCAGCCAATACCGAAATCACATACCCGCAAATCAATGCAATGCCGCCCAATTTTGTGATTTTTCCAAAGCGGGAGATGTAAACGAATAGTAGTGTTATCAGCACAATTGCCGGGATTGTCACCATTTGGACTTTTGGCTCAATTGTAATTGGGGTCAAAATGGCTATTGCCCCAACGCTTACCAGTAGAGTGAAAATATTCGAACCGACGGTTTCAGTTACGGCAAGATCGGTATGCCCCCGCCTGGTTGCCTGGAGCGCCGCTGCTAGATTTGGTATGCTCGGCCCAAGCGCCCCTAGGGTAATGCCAATGACAATTTCCGATACCCCGAATATTTTGGAATAAACAACAAGCATATCCGTGAAAAACAGTGCGCCAAGGATCATCATTAACCCGCCGGCTAGGAAATATCCAAATCCCCTATGTTTGCGAAGCCTATCGCCGGTTTTTCCAACGAGCATCAAGGCTTCCTGTGCATCCTTTGCCTCCTTAACGGATTCCTTTTTGGTGATGTATCTTTCCTGCTGGTAAACATTCAGCACATATGGGATGAAAATCAGAAGCAAAATTATTCCATCAAATCTATTTAGCTCGCCTTTGGCGATTATGAACAGGGAAACAATTATTGTGGCGACGAGCATAAAGCCCAAATCCCTAAGCATGGTTATTTTCGAAATTTTCAAATCCGAAATCAATGCACTGGCCCCAACAATAAGGCCAAGGTTAATGATGACCGAACCAAGAATTGTTCCAAGGCCAATAAGCGGATAGCCCTTCAAAATGCTTGAAACCGCAACAACTACCTCGGGAAGGCTAAGCAGCGCCGAAACAAGGATAAGGCCGATTGCCGAATGGCTTATGGCAAGCGCCCTTGCTAGATGGGCAATTGAATCCGTCAGCCAATCCGCCCCCTTAACAATTAGGATGATGCCTGCGATGCCTAAAATTGAGCTTAAAAGCATGTCCATATCCTATTTTTTCCCCTAGTGCCAAGATAAGTTGGCTTGGGAGAATTATGCTAGGCCATATTAATATTGCGCTGTGGGGGGCTTTTTTTGAATTCCCCCTTCCCCGATTATAAAAATAGTTGAAAAGCGCCTTGGCCGAGCAGGGGGGGGTTTCAAGCGAAGTGCCTTGGAAAAACCAACTTTCAAGTGTTGCTAAACAGCTACTGATTTGTAGATGATCGATACCGACGAAGAATGATGCAAGGGTTAAAAAGCAAGAGAATTGTTTTTAATGCCGCCACGGATAATGATTGTCATGAAGCCTCCGCAACAACCCAATAAAATCCCGGAAGTGCCCCTGCCCGCCCTGGTAATTTTTCTGCTGATAGTGTTCGCAGTCGGGATTTACAAGTACGGCAGCCCGTTTGACAATTTTTTGCCTTCTGCTTCTCCGGCTGCTGATCCGACGATTGCCCCGACCGCCACGCCCGGCCCTTTTGGGGGCGGCATTCTTGCCGGCGCGTTTTTCTACAAGGGCCCAAGGCCTTCGCCCAAGATGATCCCATATTACGACGAGCAGGGGAATAACCGCACGGCCTTTGCGCTTCCCGGGGAATTGATGGTGCGCGCGCCCGCAAAGGCCACCCGCGCTGAAGTTGAAAAAAAACTTGCCGCAGTCGGAGTCAACCATAAATTGCTTGGCGCCATCCCCGCAATAGGAAGCTATCTTGTCGAGGTGCCGCAGGGCCAGGAAGCGTATTTCATTTCCGCCCTTCGCGCGCTTACCATTTTACGGGCAGCGGATGGGAATTATTCTGCTATACCCAATTTCGTGCTGTCTGCCGACGATACTCCGGCCGCCGTTTCCGGTACGAGGATAATCAACTTTTCGGACGACGGCGTTCCGCTTTGCGGCGAAATGCTTTACACCCCGGCGTACCTAGGCACCCCCGACCCGTCTGCAAAAGTGATAGTGGCGCTGATTGACAGTTTTGCGCGGGACAAGCCCGCTGTGCCAAGCCACGGCGATAACACTGAGGCCGCGCTTCGCTCGACCTGCCAGGGTTGCCCGTTGCAGAAAATCGACGTTGGCAAAGGCAGCGTGGGATTTGACGTCATAGAACGCGCCTTTGCTTTTGCAATTGCCGGAGCCGAAATCAACTGCCAGGACGTTGTCGTCAGTCTCTCCTTCAACCCCTTCAGGTACTACAATTTGGCCAACCACTATGAAAACCTGTCGTTTTACGACGAAGAAATCCGCAACTTGGACTCGAATTACGACTACGGGGAGTTCATGAAGATGCTGCTTGGCGTCATGGCGAATTCCAAGTGGGCGCTTGCAGGGCATGTCAAGCTGCACAACTCCGCAGGAAACGGTGTGCTGCTGTGCGCTCCGGCTGCGCCCGGGGAAACGCTGTGCAGCGTCAAAGAGAAAGTTATGCGCGTTGTTGGCATTGACCTGACGCAGGCAATGGATTATTTGCGGGTTCATCCTGCTTACGGCAGCCTCATGCGTAGCTACGTCGAAGTCTGGTGCGCCTACGAGCACGGCATGGTCCAGCTTGCAAGCTACAGCAACTACGGCCCCAAAATCGACTGCAAAGAGCCCTATGGCGGGCTGTTGGGCACTTCTTTCAGCGCGCCGCTTGGCGCGGGCGAGGACTATGTGGCAATTAAAAAACGCATTGCAGGCGAAGGCCAGGACTGCAATCCTTCGTGGTCGCTTCCCATGCCGACCTGTCCGCCAGGCGAAATCATGCCCACTCCTGTAATTGTAACGCCTAGGCCTACGGCAATTCCGGACACAGCGTGCACTAGCGATGCGCAATGCACTTCTGACTATGCAGCGAAGTACTGCAAGAGCGGGGACGAAGAGTGCAGGACACTGAGCACTTATTGGCGCTGCGGCTTCGACAAAGTCTGCCACATGTGCCTATACAAACGGGGAATGTCAATCGAAGGCGAACAGGGCGACTACCTGGGATGCATGAGTTGCCAGGAAGGCTTGGACGCAGGGCTTAGGGGTGATGGCTGTCCCGAGCAATTTTACTGCGAACGCGGGACATGCGTGCTGCAATCCGGAACGAAAAGCATAACAACCAGCTGAGCAAGACAGCAGGAAACTAATTGGAATAAAGAAAAGCGCCTTAAACTCAAGTTTTCTAAGCGCCGGGGGCTTCAACCCGCAGGATAATGGCTTTTCCTGCACGATCTTGGTGCGCTGGTCGAGCTGTTTTAGCTCCTCGAACCGTTCGGCTGGTGTGATGATAAAAAGGTTTAAGGGAGATAATTTCGCCGAATTGCGTTTTATGCCAGCTGGTTATGTTACCCGTTTGACTCCAAATATTTATGGCGATAAGGTATTGCTGGCGATATGGATGGAAAAGCCTGCTGCCGTATTAATAAAAAGTAAAGCTGTCGCAGACAGCTTAAGGGAATATTTTGAAATTATGTGGAAATCTGCAAAAAAATAAAAATCACCTCTTATTTCCTCCTCCTCTTCAATTCCTCCAACACCATTTGCAGATCAATTCCCCTATTCTCCAGCCCAACCAGCGTGAAAAACAGCAGGTCAGCAGCTTCTCAAACGACCTCCTTATAGAATCACTTTTAGCAAAGTTTATATACTTACTTTGCGTAAATTGATACTATGGACATCCAATTAAACCAGGCCGAGATCTGGCTTTTTGCCCTATTTATTGCAAAAAGGGACCTCTCCTTGGAAGAAGTTGCAACGGAAAGTAGAATCAGCCATTCCCAGGCTTCACGGTTAGCCACATCGCTTGAAGAAAAGGGTTTTTTGATTTCGACAGCTAAAGGAAGGAAGAAAATTGTTTCTCTTTCAACAAGCGCCCATTCACTTGCTTTGAAAGACCTTTTGGAAAGCAGCCCCCATATGAAATTCGATCAAATTCTCGGTAATTCTACTTTAAGGGTTCTAATGGGTTTTTCCGAAAGCGGAAGTACAGCTGAGCAAATAGCCCAAATGGCTGCAACTCCCGAAATAACCGTAAAAAGGACATTGGCAAAATTAATGATGAAGGGAGTGGTGCTTCAGCCAAAAAGGGGCATCTACGCTTTATCCTTGCCCGGCATCTGGAAATTCCTGGATGCTTACAGATTATTCTTTGCAGAGGAATTAAGGAAAGGAATAGGCGGTTCTCTTATCGTAAGCAAGAATTGGGGCATTTTGCGAACCAGCCACACCAATCTGCCCGCCAATTTCATTAAAACCGGGATTTCCTTATTCAGGGACTTCGGCGTTCCCCTCAATCTGACGGATTTCCATGATTATTATTACTCGATTCTGGGCAAAACCAAAAAGCCTTCAAGGGAGGAAATCCTGGTTCATGCAATTTTGCGTTCCACCTTGTTAAATAGTTCAAGGGAAATTTCCTACGTGCTTTTAGCGATGGAAAAGAACCTTAAAAAGCTCAATAAAGGTAAATTTATGGAAGCAGCAAAACGTTTCGGGGTTGAACGCGTTGCAGAGGAATGTTGGGAATATTTGGAAAATTTCGATAAACCAGAAAGCAAAAGGGTAATGGTCGAACTTCTGTCACATCCTCTTGTATTTTCAAAGGTTCAAGGTCCGGTATTCCCGAGTAAGGAAGAATTTCGGGATTTGGTGAAACAATATGGTTGAACAATTTTCAAGGCATGATATAGAGAAGGAGTTGAAGCTGGCCAGTGATAAACTCCAAAACGAAGTCAAGACCTACCTGATCGGAGGCTGCGCCATGACCTTCCGCAACCTGAAACCTTCAACCAAGGACGCCGATTTGTTATTTGAGGACGAATTGCAGGAGCACCATTTTTACAAAGCATTAAAGGAAATCGGTTTCGAGGATCTATTCGAAGGCGCCGAATACGTCGATTTGAAGGCAAAGGATATTCTGATCAGGGGGAAACTCCAATTCGATTTGTTTGCAAAGCAGGTAATGGGCGGTCTTACCCTGAATTCGGGAATGATCAAAAGAGCGGAGAAATACTTTGAATTTGGAAACCTGAAAGTATACCTAATGGCGAAGGAGGACATTTACTTGTTTAAGGCGATTACGAACAGGCCCTTTCCAAGGGATTTTGAGGATCTGATAACCTTGCAGCAAAGCGGGCTTGATTGGGATGTGATAATTGCAGAATACAAGAAGCAGGTCAAGGGAAAGGAAATTGAAACAAAACTTAAAATCAAGATGGCCGAACTACGGAAGAAGGGTTTTGTTGTGCCGCTGCAGAAAGAATTGAAATAAGCGTTAATGTGAATTTTTGGAGCTTTCGGTTTTTTACCACACATTTTACTTCTAGGATGTGTGGTAAGTCAAATCTTGGCCGAGCACGGGGGTCTGAAGCACAGCGCCTTGGAAAACCTGACTCTCAAGTGTTACCAGATAGCTACAAATTAGGAACAGATTGGTAACACGACTTTTTCACGGAATTTACCCATTCAATTAATAAATTTCAATTCCACAATGAAAAGCATGGAATATTCTTATTACCGTGCACCGAAATCCCATAAGCATCCGAAGGTCGTGCCGATTTTCGCTTTGGGGCACCATAAACCTATGGGCGAAGGGGAAGACGAGTTCACGAAAACAGTAATCAATTTTTACAAATACGGAAATAGGAAGGAAACGGAATATCTGATGCAGCGAACTTTGGAACTATTCGAAAAGCGGTTCAAGGGGGATCTGCAATACGATCTTGTCTGCATTATTCCAACCCATGCGGAGAAAGTGCTCAACCCCAATATGCTCAAATTTGCACAGGAATTTGCCGGGAAAGTTGGTATCAAATTCGACCAAGTGCTTGAACGGACTAGGACTATCAAAGGGCAGCACGAACAGGAGTCCATTGAGGCCAGAAAGGAAAACGTCAAGGACTCCTTGGCAATCAAAGGGGATGTAAGAGGCAAGAGCATCCTCGTTTTCGACAATTACAGCATCAGCGGTTCTAATTGCATCGACGCGTTTGATACCCTTATCTCAGCCGGAGCTGCTAATGTCGTCTTCATCTGCTTTGGGGTCGGTTTCAAAGGCAAAGAGGGCGATTTTGACCTCAATCCGAATATGGGCAAAAAAGTATCCGAAATAATCAAGATGTTCCACTGGCCAAAGCTTTCCAAGGAGAAAATAGCAGAATTCAAGGCGAAGTGAGGCCTAGTAACGTTTAAATAGGTCCAATTAATGCATTATATTGTAAAAAATGCAATATAGTGGTTTTCAAAATGAACGGACAGCTTACTGAAAAAGAGCTGGTAAATTGGCTTAAACTAACTAATATCAAATACTTGGGGCCACAAAAATTACTTCGACTTTTCACTACTTACAAATCGATTGATGCGGTATTCTTGGCTTCGGATGAGGAGTTATTGGCTACCCGCATTTTCAATCATGCCATGCTTGAAGAATTAAAGCATCAGAAAGGCATTCCTGATGAACGATATAGCAAAGTAATTGATTTCTGCAAGGGCTGTGGAATCAAGCTTTTACCCCTCATTCAGGACGACTATCCGCAACGATTGAAGAAGATCAGCAACCCTCCCCTAACCCTCTTCTTATGGGGAAATGAGGAATTGCTTAATTCGACTAAGACCTTCGCTATTGTAGGCTCCCGTGAAGTAAGCGAAAAAGCAGTCGATTTCGCTTATTCTGCTGGTAAAGCACTTGCAGGAGAAGGCTATATCATCATTAGCGGAGGCGCCAAAGGAACAGATACCGCTGCTCATAAGGGCGCTTTGGCATCAAATGGCAAAACCATTGCAGTATTAGGTTCCGGCTTTTCAAACATGTATCCTGAAGAAAACATTCCTCTTTTTGATCAAATAAGGAAAGATGGTGGCTTGCTGGTAAGTGAGCATTCTCCTAACTTTTCAGGTTCTAGGATCTCTTACTTACAAAGAAACAGGATCACTTCTGCGCTATCCGACGGTTTGCTATTATGTGCCAACGAACGAAAAGACGGAGGGGCCATGACGCAAGTGAAATTGGCGCATTCTCAAGGAGTTCCGTTATTCTGCCCTGCTTTGATCCTGAACGTGTTGCCCAATGAAGGAATTGATGCGGTTATCCGTGACTTTAAGGCTAAAGAAATCAAAGGAGCAGATGAAATCCTTGACATACTATCCAGAAAGAAGGATAAGATCACGCTGGAAGCTTTTGCTTAGTTTGCCTTTAGTTTAAATCTTACTCCTCCTCTTCAATTCCTCCAACACTTTTTGCAGATCGATCCCCCTATTCTCAAGCCCAACCAGTGTGAAAAACAACAGATCAGCCGTCTCCCAGACGACCTCCTTATCCTGCTTTTGCAATATCGCTTCTTCCAGTTCTCCCGCTTCCTCAATCAGTTTATCCCCGATTTCTTCCGGTTTATTGATAATCGATGAAACATATGATTTCTTCTTCGGATTTTTCTTCCGATCTTCAATAACTGCAATCAATTCTTCAAGTACGCCCCAACTTTTCTCCTTCTCTTTTCCAAAACAACTCCATTTTCCCGTGTGGCATGCCCCATCTCCCATCTGTTCGACTCTTGCAAGTAGGGCATCCTTGTCGCAATCATATTTCAGGTCAACTATTTTCTGGAAATTGCCCGAGGATTCCCCTTTCTTCATCAATTTGCCGTACCTGCGGCTAAACCTCCAGACATAACCCGTCTTCTTCATCCTTGCGATTGCCTCTTTGTTGCAATAGAATAACGATAGCACCTGCTTCGTCTCATAATCCTGCACAATAAGCGGAATCAATTTTTCTTTCATCTAACTCAACCTCACGTTTACTCCGTTTTTGTCCAAATATTCCTTAACCTCTCGAATCGAAAGCTCCTTGTAGTGGAAAAGTCCGGCGGCCAAAGCAGCATCTGCCTTCCCTTTCTTGAAAACATCCGAAAAATCAGATAATTTGCCAGCTCCTCCGGAAGCAATAATCGGAATCCTTACTGTTTGAGCTACCTTCTTCGTCAATTCCAGATCAAATCCCGTTCTAGTGCCATCGGAATCGATGCTCGTAAGCAATATTTCCCCGGCTCCCCTTTCTTCGCACTCCTTTGCCCATTCAATTACATCCTTTCCGGTTGGTTTCTTCCCCCCATTTGAATAAACTTCCCAACTCCTTCCCTTCTTTTTGGCATCAATAGCAACAACTATGCATTGTGAGCCAAACATTTTGGAACCAGAATTTATCAAATCCGGATTTGCAATTGCCGCAGAATTGATCGCTACCTTGTCGGCTCCATTTTGGAGCACTTTTCTCATCTGATCAGAACTCGAAATTCCTCCTCCAACCGTAAACGGAATATTTATCCTTCTTGCAACATCCCTCATCCATCTGGAGTTTGTTTTCCTGTCCTGGTTTGTCGCCGTAATATCCAGAAATACCAGCTCATCTGCTCCTTCATTCGAGTAGAGCTCGGCTAACGCTGCGGGTTCTCCTGCATATTTGAGATTTTCAAACTTTGTTCCCTTCACTACCTTATTGTCCTTCACATCAAGGCAGGGGATTATCCTTTTACTTAACATTTTTCATCATCTTTGTTAATTCCTTAACTGAAATCTTGTTTTCATAAATCGCTTTTCCAACAATTGCTCCATTAAAACCTATTTTCTTAAGTTGGACTACATCCTCAACAGAAGATATTCCTCCGCTGGCGATAATTGGCAGGTCGATTGCTGATTTTGCTTCCCTGAAAAAGTCCATTGAAGCTCCCTTAAGCATTCCATCGCCCGAAATATCCGTTAAAACGACTCCGCCAATTCCTAATCCGTCCAATTCAGAAAGAAAATCAATAACTTTCACCTCAGTTTTCTCTTTCCATCCTTTCGCATATACTATTCCGTCTTTCACGTCGCAAGCAACCCAAACCTTTTCTCCAAATTCCAAGGCAAAATCCCAAAGTTTTTCTAGATCCAGGGCTGTAGTACCGATTATTATCCTGT
Source organism: Microcaldota archaeon (assembly GCA_038046605.1). GTDB lineage: Archaea > Micrarchaeota > Micrarchaeia > Norongarragalinales > SBBD01 > JACRGC01. Next base: position 35,930 of record JBBSVW010000067.1, read on the forward strand.
CAACTCCCGATGCAGATAATTTTTCTCCATCCTTAATCGTCCTTATACCTCCACCAACCTGAATTCTTCCTCCGGCCTGTTTGGCAATACCCTTAATCACCTCCAAATTATTCCCAGTCCCGAAAGCGGCATCCAAATCCACAATGTGCAGCCTATCTGCTTCTTCATTGAGGAACTTTTTCGCAATTTCAATCGGTTTATCCGAGTACACTTTAGCGCTTTCCCGCTTCCCTTGGGAAAGTCTTACCACTTTTCCTTCAAGCAAATCAATCGCAGGTATGATTTCCATTCAAATCAACTCAATGAAGTTTTTCAGAATCAATTCTCCAACCTTTCCGCTTTTTTCAGGGTGAAACTGGAGACCGTAGATATTGGCATCTACAACACCGGCACAGAATTTCTCCCCATATTCGCTTTCCAGAAGTTTAATTTCAGAAACAAGTGGCCTTGGGTAATACGAGTGGACGAAATATACCGATGAATCGTTTGGGATTCCATTGAGAAGGGGGTTTAGCTTATTCCTTTTGATAGTATTCCATCCTATTTGAGGTACTTTATCCGCAAATCTAAATTTCACAACCTTTCCGAGAAGGAAACTTAATCCCTTAACGCCAGGCGACTCCTCACTTTCCTCAAAAAGCACCTGCAATCCAAGGCAAATCCCTAAAATCGGCTTTCCGGATGTAACAAAATCCCCCAATTCCTTCTTTTTTACTTCGATTTTCTGCATGGCCGCTCCAAATGATCCAACTCCGGGAATTACTAGCGCATCAAACTCTTGAAAATTGCCACCTTTAGTTATCACTGCTTCGGCTCCCTGCTTTTTCAGCGCAAAGGAGATGCTAAACAAATTCCCCATCCCGTAATTCAGGATTCCGATTTTCTTCATAAAACTCCCTTTGTACTGGCTACCGCTCCGGCTAGCCGTTCGTCCATTTCGCAAGCAATCCTCATCGCTCTTCCGAAAGCTTTGAACAAAGCTTCCGCTTTGTGGTGTTCGTTTCTTCCGTACTCTAAGTTTAAGTGCAAATTCATTTGACAGTTCTGAGCGAAAGCTCCGAAGAAATCCTCAATCAACTCGGTTGGCAAATCTCCTATTTTCTCCCTCTCAAATTTCACGTTATAGACGAATGCATACCTGCCGCTGAGATCAACTGCAGCTGATGCTAGGGATTCGTCCATCGGCAAGAGAAAGAAACCGTATCTTCGAATTCCTTTCTTTTCCCCGAGTGCCTTCTTGAACGCACTACCTAGAACTATTCCAATATCCTCGGTCAAGTGGTGTTCGTCGACATTCAGATCTCCCATTGCTTCAACCTCCAAATCGAATAATCCTTGCTTTGCAAACAGCGAAAGCATGTGCTCCAGGAAGCCGATCCCGCAATTACCTGAATACTTTCCTGACCCATCGATATTCAACTTCACTTTCACTTCCGTTTCGTTTGTTTTCCTTTCAATTTCTGCGGTTCTCATAAATTTCCCCTCTTTTCAGCCTCATCATTTACGATTTTCATCAATTTTCCGAAATCAGGTTCTGATTGAACATATTGTGGCTTGGCAAAACGGATCAATTCGGCATTTTTCCGGACGACGATCCCAACTCCCCCTTTCTGGACCGCCTCACCGATAAAGTATTTGTCACTTTCAGAATCTCCGAAGGCGAATATGCATGAATACGCAAATCCCCTCTTGGCAATTTGTCTTAATGCTATTAATTTCTTCTTCGATTCCATTACCGGGCCCTTGAAACCGACCATTTTTCTCCTCTCAATTTTCAATTCCGTGCAAAAAATGTTATTTTCTGGAACGCCTAACCGCTTAGCTATCGATTCAGAAATGGGTCGATACTCCGAAGTAATAAAAAATACCTCAAATTGTCTGTTTTTCGTAAAATATTGGAAAAACTCTTTTGCACCTTTGGCTAAACGGGCACTTTCACCGATTTGTTCAAAAAACTCAACTGGAATCTCTCCCTTCTCATTGAGAATTTCCTTCAAAATCAGTTCGACATCAATTGAAGGGTAGATTTTGCTTCTTGGAATACCAAATTCCTTACTGATTCTTCCGGGATTGCTTTTCACCCACTCGTAAATTTTCTCCGCTTCCTTTCTTTTTCCAAATACTTCGAAAAATTGGAATATCGCATCCTCCTTTGTTATGGTTTCGTCCACATCGAAAACCAATGCTATTTTTTCCATATTCGGATTACCTCCCTTAGTGCTTTGATGAATCTCTCGTTCTCACTCTTTGTTCCAACCGTGACTCTGATGCAATTTTCCATTAACGAGAGTGAGGATCGGTCCCTTACGACAATTCCCTTTTCCGCAATTGCCTTCGAAACCAGCTTTGAATCGAATTCTTTCGGAATCCTGAAAACTGAAAAATTTGTTACTGTGGGGAAGACCTCCAAATTCGAATTTCTCAATTGCTTCTCCAGCCATTCCTTTTCCAGCATCATTTCATTAACCCAATTTTCCATCCGGGCCTTGTTTTCCAGCGCTTTCAAAGCCAGATAGTTGGGAATCGCTCCCACATTGTAAGGCGCCTTGATTTTCCGCAAATTTTCGATGATTTTCTTGTTCGCAATGGCATAACCGACTCGCAAGGCAGCCAGCCCCCAGGCTTTTGAAAGTGTTTTGCTTACGATCAGGTTTTCATATTCCAAAACCAGCGGAGCAAGCGTCTTTCCTGCGAATTCCCCATACGCTTCATCGACGAAAACAACGCAATTTGCCTTTTCTGCTATTTCCTTAATCCTTTCAAGCTCAACGACATTCCCAAGAGGTGAATTTGGCGAAATAATCACTATCATTTTCGTATTTTCATCGATTTTGGCAAGAACTTTATCGACATTCGGCTGGAAATCATCCTCCACAAGAACCGCTCTAATCTTAACTCCCGATATTTCAGCGCAGACATTGAACATTGAATAGCCGGGCTCCACTGTAATGATGTTATCCCCTTTCTCAGCGAATGTTCGGATCGCCAGGTCAATAATCTCGTCCGATCCGTTACCAACCATAACGTTCTCAGAAGTTAGCCCTCCTCCCACATACTCTGCCAATTTACCTCGCAATTCAAGCAGATCCGAATCAGGATAGCGGTTTAGGTCCACTCCTTCAAACTGGGCGGTGCTGCCGAATGCATTTTCATTCGCATCCATGAAAATCTCCGCTTTTTTATATAAGTCGCGGGCACAAACGTATGGCGAAAGCCGCCTAACTGTTTCCCTTGCTTTAATTTTTCTCATATTTCTCCCTCCAATCTCCTCCTTACCGAATTAGCGTGTGCTTCAAGCCCCTCAGCTTCTGCTACCGCTACAATAGCATCCGAAATATTCTCCAAACCCTTTTGCTCCAATTTCAGGAAGTTCATTTCCCGAACAAAATCCTTAGCTGAAAGCCCGGAATAGCTCCTTGCAAACCCTCCGGTAGGCAAAATGTGATTGGGCCCGGCTCCATAATCCCCAGCTGCTTCGCAGGAGTAGTTGCCTATGAAAATCGCTCCCGCAGTTGTGACGCTTTTCATCCACGCAAAGGGCCTTTCAATAACCAGCTCTAAGTGCTCGGGAGCATACTTGTTGGCAAAATCGATTGCTTGCTGGATGTTTCTTGCCAACAATAAAGCTCCATTATTCTCAAACGCTTTCTTGACAATCTGCTTTCTTGGAAGCATTATCGCTTGCTTTTTGATCTCCTCAATAGTGTTTTTGATTATCACCTCGCTTGTGGAAACCAAAATCGGACAGGCATTCGCATCGTGTTCAGCCTGCGCCAGCAAATCCGCAGCAATAAACCTCGGATTTGCAGTTTCATCCGCAATAATCATCACTTCCGATGGTCCAGCAGGCGAATCAATTGCAATTCCGTAGCTTTGGGCTTCCAGTTTGGCTGCCGCCACATAAGCATTTCCGGGTCCCACGATTTTATTGACCCTTGGCACTTTGTACGTTCCAAAACCCATTGCAGCAATTGCCTGAGCTCCTCCCAACCTGAAAACCCGATCCGCTCCGGCAATATCCGCAGCCACCAGAATCGCAGGATTGCATTCTTTTAGTGAATTGCAGGGAGAACATAGTATTACCTCCCCTACACCCGCTACTTTTGCAGGTACGATCCCCATCAAAACCGAAGAAGGATAAGCGGCAGTTCCTCCAGGGGCATAAACCCCAACCCGTTCAAGCGGCCTTATTTCCTTTCCCATGCTTCCCCCATCGACTTTCATCTCCCATCTTTGCGGAAGCTCCCTTTTGCTGAACTCCTCGATATTCCGTTTCATCAATTTTAGGGAATCGATCAGTTTCTGTGGCACTTTGGCATAGGCGGCCATTATTTCCTCTCTGGAAACCTCGGATTCCGATGGTTTCAACTCAACCTTATCATAACGCAGCTGGTATTCGGCAACCGCCTCATCCTTTCTCTTGAGCACGTTTTCAAATACCTGGCGAACGGTTTGCTTTATCTCCGGAGAACGCTCCTTTCCCCTGAAAAAGAAACGTTTCAACTCTGTATCTGAAAGCTCCTCCAGCTTCCTTACTTCGAATTTCCAATCGTTTTGGATTTTTGAAACCAATTCCGCAACTTGGAAGCCTTTTGTGACTACCAACCCCTTATTGGCAATTAAAATCGCACTTGTTTCCAGAATTTCCTCTTTTATGATGAGCCCATTCTCCCTCAATGTTTTACCCGTTGCAGTCAGGTCGATAACCGCGTCCGCGATCCCTGCATTGACGCTGGCTTCAACTGCCCCATCCAAGATTACCAGTTCGGCGTCAATTCCTTTGCTGATTAGATATTTTCTGGCGATATTCGGGAAAGAGGTGGCTACTCTATTGATTTTCTTCCCGTTTTGCTCTGGGGCCGCATAAACTAAAGTGCATCCTCCAAAAGGCAAGTCCAAAATAAGTTCACAATCGCTTTCCTTTTCCGTTATGATGTCTTTTCCGGTAATGCCAACATCCGCTAGACCCGAAGAAACATAGTTAGGGATATCCCTAGCTCTTGCAAATAGTACTTTGATTTCAGAATCTTCAGAATTAGTGAAATAGGCGCGGTCGGATCCGTTAAGTGTTATCCCTAGTGCAGCTAAAAGCTTCCTTGAAGGCGCACTCAAAGCGCCCTTGTTTGGTATTGCCAATGTGAAGAGAACCGCCCATTTTCCTTAGACCTCATTTGATTGATGCAAAAGTATGCACTAGCTAGTATTTAAATGTTTCCCACAAAAGTGGGAATTCAATCAGATAGGCTTGAAACTGATTTTCACAGCGCCTTCCTTCAGTAGTTTCCTTTTCAGCTCCTCCTTATCCTTGATTGAAGACGGCTCGCAGATAACCTGCCATTCGGCCTCCTTTCCTCTTGAAATTGATCTTGATTCTGTTGAAACCAGATCGACACCATTCTCGGCCATCACTTTGGCCATCCTTGCAAGGGAGCCGGGCGCATCAGACATAGCAATAATTATCATAAGTAGCGATTTTTCGGTGGTGTTTGTAAGAATTAGTCGCTGGTTTACTTCATCCAGATTGACCAGGACTTCCGAATCCTCCTTTATTCGAAGCGTTTGCCTGAAGGAAGAAGGAATCTGAAGCCTACCCTTTGAATCCACCTTGGAGATCTCGGATTTGCCCATGGAAAGAATAGGGTTGGGCGGTTTAAATGGGTTTTGAAAACGTATTCAAAAAGTGCGAAAATAGGGGATGGGGCGGATGAACGCTTAAGCTAGGCGAACATTCAATTTTGGGAAAATACAACTATTTCCCTTTTGCGGCAGTTGCTAGAGTCGAAACACCTTCAGCTATTTGATGTGCTTGCTGTGGATTTGTCGAATATATGAAAACAAACAAAACAAAAAGGATCAGCATTATTGTCCCGAATCCCAAGTATATGTGGATAGACCCTTTCAACTGCTTATGCCTAGAGTTAAGCATGCCCATCACCCCGCTCTACTTTTATTTTTAATTAAAAGATTACTTAATATTGCAGGTAATGTTTATATATCTTTCTTTCATAAACTATATCATGGACGCAAGGCTGCCATCACTTATTCGGGAGGCTGGATCCATAAATTCCAAAATAATGTCCATGCCCAGATTGCTGATTTTGGTATCACTGGAACAACTTGGGGAAGATGGTGCAACATTTCGGGAGTTAAAAGCAGGGTTGGAATTGCCGGATGGGGTGCTTTTTTCCAATCTCAAAGTTCTCATGAAAATGGGATATCTGATCGGGCGTGATGTAATAGTTGAAGGCAAAAGCATGAGCGCTTATTCCATTACTGCAGAAGGGATGCATGCGCTTTCATCGGTTAAAATATGGCTTAGCAAATGGCTGAAAGGTGATGTAAGTGGAAAGATTGGATAAACTCATAGCTTACCTGAAGGAATTCGGTCTCAAGCCAAAGGTCGATAATTTCGAGTCCAAGCTCATTATTCAAAAAGCGGTTTGCCTGCTTGAATTGCAAGGCGCGCAATTAGGGTATGGGTATTCGCTTTATGTCCGGGGTCCCTATTCCCCCGAATTAACGCAGGAGATGTATGCGAATAAGCAAAAAATCCAAAACCTCGAGACAGGCAGTTCCCTTACCTCGAAGGAGGAAAACATGGCAAAGAAAATAAAGGAATTCACAGACCTTATTCCCTCGATGCTTGAAATTGTCGCTACTTATGCCTATTTGGTAAAATCCGGATTAAATCCAAGTGAAGCAACAACCCGGCTAAGGAAACTCAAGCCGTTCTATTCAGCTTCGCAAATCATAATGGGCATCAATAGGGCCAAGGAACTCTTTCCACCCTCCGCAAAGGAAGTTGATGACATGCTCAAGGAATTTCGGGAATGGGATTTGGCAACCTCAACCGACCTCTCAAAGTGGGATTGAATATGCCTTATCCTACAAAAGTTGAAGTATGGGAAGCCGATCTACGGGGTTCTTCAGGGCACGAGCAGAAGGGTAACAGGCCGGTTTTGCTTTGGCGGGATCTTGATCATGTCAAATTGGCAATCATAATTCCCCTTACTTCGAATCTGCTTACGGAAGCAATAGCCCACACCTATCTTATATCCGCAACCTCAAAAAACGGACTTCGAAAGGATAGCATTGCACTTCTTTTCCAGATCAAGGCATTGGATAAAAGCCAATTGAAGAACAAGATCGGGGAGCTTGAAGTGCACGACATTGGCGAAATTGCCCATTTGCTTGCTGAAATGTTGAGAGTTCAAAAGTAGGTTAAAAACCATTCCTCCAATGCGTTCTTCAATGCGCCCTTAATTCTCAACGCTCAATCCTCCCTCATTCTAGCATGCACCCTCCCATGATCACTCGGGCTTATCGTCCCCAGATTTTCCCGCTTAAAGTTCCCCTTGTCGCCATCCCTGTGATGGGTATGCATCCCTTCGGGAGTCCTATTCACGGTCCTATGGACAAGTTCGTTGCTGTCGTTCCAGCGCGGATATCCCTTCCCGTCATAATGGAATCTTCCCATGGCAACACACCTCAAATTAACTCTGCCCGGGCTGGTATTTAAGGAAAACGGGGGGTGGGCGCGGGTGACAAAGTCAAGGGTAATAATGATGGCACTTCCTGCAGCCGGAATTACAGCGACATCCCTTACAACCGCAATCACATGCGTTGCAATACCTAGAAGATGTTTTAGCGCTTTTGGCCCTTTTCATTTCCATTTGAATCTTTTGTTTATGACGAGCAACATGATAGTTGTAAAGTTTTTTTGACAACACATCAATTGTTGCTTCAATTTTGCCTTTTTGCTTATCCAATGATACGATCGCATTGGCAAAATCCTTGGCTGAAATTTTACCCGAAATGTATTTTGCATTCAATACCTTCTTTTTCCGGGAAATGCCGCCTATTTTCTTCTCCGCTGCGTCCAGCTCTTTAAACAATACCTCACTTTGTTGGTAATTGTCTACCTCTCTTTTCATTTCAACCACCCTTAAACGGAACAGTACCATACGTGTTTTCTTCGTATATTAGTCTTTGCTTTTTGCGTAAACTACAGTTTGTTATTCCCTTAAGTTTTCACTTAATTAAGGTAATTGAATGGCTAGAGATTCTTTATCATTAACTTACATATCGTCGAAAATAAGTAATAATAGTAACAATATTTGGTTACCGTGCGAATATTAACGGGTTTGACTAAAAAATATCTCAATAATAGCCAAATCAAGCAGGCATAATACTTTCTTAATATATTCCCAATTTATAAGGAAAACGGGTACCGGACACGATCATAGACGGATTATCCTATGGGCGAACTACTATAAAGAGGTGGATTCAGACTTTAATACGATATTTCAACTTATATTAAATAGTCAATTAAATATTTTAGGTATTTATCGATGTTAAAGGAAGCATGCTAATATTGGGTGGATAAATGGAAAAAATACAAAATTCGTTTCAAAGTCTTTGGGATCATGATTTCGAGGATATGAAATACAACGTAATCATTAAAGGAGTGGATTTACAAAAAATCAATGACCTAATTTTATATGAAAATAAACTTATTGTGGAAAACCAAGAAACAAGCACGGCACCAGAATTAGCTATAGAAAAAAACTATATTATCAGGTATGACGAGCTCCTTTCAAGATTAATTACAGAAAGCGGAAAGAGAGTCGAAATAGACGCCATAACCTACTCTAGCAATTTGAATGAAAAAATATACGATATTTTATTCAAACCAAAAGCAGTAAAAAAGTTACGGATAATATGCGGGCTTCCCGAAATATCTGCCAAAACCGATGTTCTTGAAAAAATAAAAACGTTGGGTTCCAAAGTGGAGATCCGGGCAAATAAAGGGGGAGAACTCCGGGAGGAGCTTCATGCAAAAATTATATTTTTGAAATACAAAGATATCGGTCAAGAGGTCGTTATTTTTGGTTCATCTAATCTAAGCTTTTCCGGATGGCATAACAATATGGAATTAAACTCGGTATTTGTGCTTAAAGAGGGAGATTTTTCCCATAATTTTGAATGGCTTTGGGAAAAATTCCAAAATGTATCTATCTCAGATATAATTACCGAACAGAAAAAAGAATTCGAAACGCAGGAATGCAAAGATTTGATTTTGAAAGAACCATTCACACTTTTAGGTTATCAAAATAGGGTATTGAAAAGTATCGAACAGTGGGCTTCGAAAATCAAAGAAAATGAAGAATCTGTATCCAGAAAAAGGTTTCTGGTTTCCCTCCCGACCGGAACCGGAAAAACGACCATTTTAAGCAAATTTATCCTAAACCAATTTAAAGCAAAACAAGACTTGCCCCCAAAAATACTGGTGCTTGTACAGCGCAGGGAAATGGTTAAGCATTTTTATGACGAACTTCATCGCTTAATGGATATTTCAGAATTGCGCAGTTTCTATCCTTATGAAGAAATCCCCGATGATAGACACAATAGTTCTAAGGTGTTAAGCCCATTCTATCATAATCCTCTTAAAATTTTTCAAATGTATGAATCCTTAAATCCTCGAGCGGATACATTCGAGGAAAATAACATAATAATCGCTACTTCAGCAAAATTTTACTTCTACTTAAAGAAACGGAATAGACCCTACTTTGATTACATCATTGTTGATGAGGTGCATCACTACGATCCCGATAAGGTAAACAATTCGAATATGTTGCAAAACATCATGGATGGTGGAGGCTACAAAAACAAGCCACAAATTGGCCTATCCGCAACTCCCTACCGAGCTAAAGGTAAAAACTGGAGGGACGGGTGGGAAGAGGCGGTAAATACTGAATTTTACGGAGGAGTGACGCCGAAGATCTTTTTCGAGAAGGAGGAAATAAGATCAAAACAAGTCTACGAACCTGTTGAAATTGATTTTGGACTGCCTAAAATGACATTTAAGGAAGATGATATTAAGTACGAGGGAAGAGTAAATGACCTTTTCAAAGCAAACCCTGAGTTCAATAAAAAAATTGCTAATTTGTGTTTTCAATCAAAAGAGAAGTGTAAAGAAGAAAAAGAAACACCAAAAATCCTAGTCTTTACAATGAGCATCGACCAGGCAAAATATGTGGGAACTATAATAGATGAGCAAAATATATCCAAATCGGAGGATGATAA
>JBBSVW010000068.1:0-25224 GCA_038046605.1 Microcaldota archaeon
TGCCCGGTCAAAAAATTTGACTAAAATGTTCCAATATTTTAACCTCTAACTATAGCTCTGCAAATATCTTTTTGGGAACTCTCTTGCGAATTCAAGCAGGGAATTTAGCCCAAGCGCCGCAAGTATGATTAGGGGAATCTGGAGGTAGACCAGGAACCTATCCATGAACACCCTAAGCCCAATTGCATCGTTCTTGACGGCAACAAAGCCGGCAAAGAAGAGGGCAAATAGGAAAAGGTAGGCGAGCTTGTCGAATTTTTGGTAGTTTTCCGACCTATCCAGCACCTTCATTAGCAAAACGCCGAAGAACGCCACCAGCAGGGAAATTGCCGCAATCTCCATGCCGGCTAACGGCCCGAGGAAAAACGGAAAAGAGATGGAAACGAGCGAGGCGTTGCGGCTGATGGAAAAGTTGTTCAGCACGAAATAGCTCCCAAAGGATGCGAAGAGGAAAATGACAAATGACCGCAATCCGGGTTTTATTTCTGAGGGCAGGGAATCGATGTCATCAATTGCATATTTGGTGAAAATGGCAAGGCAAACAAACAGCCCCGCAAGGGAGAAATTCGCGATCAGGCTTCCGGTTTTCAGGATGTAGGAATCCATGCTAACGGTATTGCCCTCGTGGTTCTTGAACTGCGCAAGCTCGAAAACATTGATGTGACCGATAATGACGAATTGCCATAGGAGGTAAACCGCAAGGGAAAACAGGATGCCGTAGAGTGATGTTTTCAAAAGAGCGGAGTGCTTGGCGCTATCAAAGCCCTTCCCAAGGATTACTTTCCAAAGGAGGTGAAGGATGATGAAGCCAAAATAGACCCCCAACCCCCCAACTAGGTAGGCAATTGCCTCCTGATGGATCAGGGTTATCGCAAAGGCGCAAAGCAGCGCCACCCTGAAATTTTTCGTGTAGAAGGCGTGGAATGCAATGGGAAGAAGGGCAAGGCCAAAAGCCTGGGGAAGGGGCCGTACGGTATAGATGAGAAGTTCGCCTGGTAGGATGGATGCGAATGCAGCAATGGTTCCCACATTCTCGCCGAATAATTTTTTACCAAGTATGAAAAATCCAAGGGGGACCATTATGCCAAAAAGCAATACAATAAGCCTGCTTGCAAAATCAAGCGATAGGCCGGTTAGCAAAACCAGCACGGCAACAAGTATCCGATAGCCTGGGACATAAAGGTTGGCGATCCCTCCCCCATAGGAATAATCGATGAGCGGGTATTCGCCTTTTTCAATCACGTGCCGCGCGCTTGCGACATGGATCATGGTATTGCCATAAGTTGGCATGTGCCATTCGCGCATCACCATCCAGTGGGTGTGGACGGAGAGCAAAATTGCCATGAAAAGTAAAATTATTACTTTGTGCTTGTAGGCCTGCTTGATGGCGAATTTTGCCAATTCAGATGAGCCTCCTTTTTGCATCGATAGATCAGCCATATTGCTTACCGTTGAAATATTTTTTTTCAGTTTAGCCTTATTTTAATTATTTTATTTTGTAATACTCAAAATCCCCATCCTTGTAGACGAGCTCGAAATACTGCGTGTTCTGGAGCTTGGTTTTTTCCGGCCAGAGCCACTCAAAGCCAGCAAATATCTGCCGGTTTGGGATCATGGCGTAATTTGCGTTGTAGCGCTTAGCAATTTCACTTGCCTTTTGGGCATCGGATGTTTTGTAGAACTCATTAACTTCACTCATGCGCGTTACCACATTTGGTATGATTGCCCAATCGCCCCCTTCGGTCCCTTCCCTTAGGGATTCTCCCATCATGTGCTCGCCGCCAAAAATGTCGGTAACGAATGTTTCGCGCTCCTTGGTGTTCTCACGGACCCACTTCATGGACTTTTCCTCCTCCTGCGTGACAACGGGATTCATCCAGGCATCCGCCTGCCATTTGGCCTTGTTCATGTCTTCGTTGTAATAGTAGGCAACCCCGAGTGAGGAGACTAGAGCAATGAGGTATATGGCAATTGCTAGAACGCCCTTAAAACGTTGATTGGTCAAAATTGATAACGCTCCCATTAATTTCCCTTGGAGTAAAACACTCAATCAAGCATTTTAAACCTATTTTGGATGTAAATTAAGCTTATGCTGTGGGCTATAGATTAATTTTGGATAAGAAATTGTGATATTTTAGTTAATAACAATCGTTTTTCAGATGTAAATTTGTTTGTGGTTTTTATGAAACTTTTCTTTGCAATTGAAATGCCGGAGGAAGTAAACTACAAATTGAGGGAGACCTTAATCGAATTGAAAAAGGCGGACTTGTCGGCATCGATTTCGAAATACCATCAGCTCCACCTAACTTTAGTTTTTTTAGGAGAAAAGACGCAGGAGGAAGTTGAAAAAATTGTGGAGGAAGCAAGAGCTGTAAAAATGGGAAAATTCCCACTAAGCATTGAATCTGCAGGATTTTTTCCAAGTGAAGAATACGTGCGCGTTTTCTGGGCTGGTGCAATAGATGAAAATGGCGAGTTGAAATTATTGCATTCGAAACTATGCAAAGCACTTGGAGTTGCGCCTGAAAAGGAATTTATGGGCCACGTCACGCTTGCACGAATTAAGGCACGCAGAAACTTAAACAAATTGATTGAGATCAAGAAAAAAATTGAAAACGGCGGATTTGGCGAATTCGAAGTGGAAGAATTTGTGCTAATGAAAAGCGAGATCGGCACGAATGGAACCGAATACTCAAAAGTAGAATCATTCAAATTATCGTGAATCGACGAATACAGCATAGTTTTTTAGGTTTGCCTTACAGTATGTATATTGGGGGGTTGTCGTGCGGCATTCGAAAAAATTTTTTTCTCTATTTATACCCTTAACGGTATTTTTACTGTTTTCCTCTACCGGCAGCTACCTGCAGACTGAAGAAACCCTTTCCGCGCAGCTAAAGGCTTCAGCCGTCCTATCCCCCATCGCTGCTGATGAAGGAGAGTTTTTACAAGTCACAATTACCTGCGATTATATTCCACCTCAGCCCTCAAAACCGATTTGCCTATGGGCGGATTCTTTGCCCCCCGGCGCCGCATTTCCGACGGTGAGCGGAACGGGTTCTGTCAGTTCAGACTTTTCGTGGATGCCAAATTATTGCCAAGCGGGAGCTTATCACGTCGAGTTCCTGTGCGGAGAGAGCTGCGGCGCAACCCTCACAACGCTTCTTGTTGACTTCGAGATAAATAATATCAACCGTTTGCCCTCGTTAGTTGTCGCACCCTCGGGACCCCTTTCCGTGCAGGCGGGTACGTCGGTGCATATGGATTTAACTGCTACCGATCCCGACACATCCCTATGCTCCGACCCTTTCAACAAGGACAATTTAACTTTAAGGGGAATTGACCTTCCAAATGGGAGTTTAATCATCAACTATGGCAATGAAACCGGCGAGTTCAGTTGGGCCACAACGCCATTCGACTTGGGCGTGCACTTTCCGACGCTGATTGTTGACGATGGGAAAAACGGCAGCGATAATCAGACAGTTGAGATAAACGTCATGAGACCCAATCCCGTGCTTCTCGTGCATGGCATCTACGATAGTGATGCTATGTGGGAAGCGATCAAAACCGATCTGGAGGCGAAAGGCTTCCAAGTCTTCCTTGTCGGGAACGTTACGGGAAAGGCCGGGCTTGAACCGAACAATGGGGACATACGAGAATTGAGCGTACAACTGCAAGAAGCGATAAGCGAGGTGAAGCGGAGGACCGGAGCGGACAAGGTCGACGTAATTGCGCACAGCATGGGCGGCCTCGTCACCTCCTGGTACATCAAGAGCGGCAATTTTGCGAATGACATCGGAACCTTCGTGACCCTTTCCACTCCCTTCTATGGAACGCCCATTTCAAAATATCTTCCAGCGCCTCTCCTCGGGGCGATAAGTGGAACGGATCCCGCGGACACCGCGAGGCACCAAATGAACGAAATCGGTTTTTCCGAATTCCTTCGCGAACTTGATCCCGATAGCCTTTCCGAGGTTTTTAACCAGAAAGGAGTTACGCATATCGCCGTAATCGGAACGGACAACGAATTCTTGAAAGGGGCGGGGGTATTTTTAGCTGGCGGCTTCATCGATGACATCGGAAAAATCATATCTCTTCAGGAACCCTGGGCGACTTCCGACAGCGACAGTGTCGTCCCCACAAATTCCCAGTCCGTGCCGGGTTCATTGTGTTTCAAAGTGCATGCCACCCACAGCAAGCGCTTCGGCAATCCGATTGCCGAGCATCCGGATATCATTTCATCAAACCTATCGCTCCTTTTAACTCAAGGCACATCCAACCTGGAAATATGCCAAGACTTCGAGCCGAGGAGGCCGCCAGGCGCCATCAGAATGGTGGTTCAGGCACCGTTTATTGCAGGCCAGATATTGGTCGGAGAAACCCTTAATGGGGGTTATAAGGTCGGAAGATTTATTTTTACGAGGCCGGGATGGTTTTGGCGTACAATCACCTCCCACAGCGGCAGCACCCTCAGCACCCGGCTCATTGCTCCTTCCGGCGCCATTTTCAATTCAACCACCAACCAAACCAACCCGAACGTGACCTACGTTAAAGGGCCTAATTTTGAGGTTTTTGGAATCAAGGGGGCAGAACTTGGGCAATGGCAGGCCAACATCACCGCTATTGACGTCCCGCCGCAGGGAGAGAATTTCACTTTCATTCCCTTTATCCTGACCGACGTAAACCTCTCCATCCTGAACAATAGGACCGAATTCTTCCTCGGCGATACGGTCCTGCGGGTTGTGGAAATTTCCAATGGAAGCGGAAGCTTCCCCGGAGCCAACGTCACGGAAGAAATCCGGTTATCGACCGGGGGCACTGAAGCCTTTTCCCTTTACGACGATGGTCTCCACGATGATTTCGGTCCAACCGACGGGATTTACGGAGGCTATTTCAGGAACGTCTCAAGCGAGGGAAACTATGCCGAAACAATAACTGCGAGCATCGGCACCGAAGCCGGGCCCCTCAATTTCACCGCTGGGGGCAGTGGCTTTTTCGCGAAGGGGCTCTGCGGCGACTTGAACAAGGATGGCGTGCGCAATGTATTGGATGTTGTAGGCGTGGTCAACATAGCCTTCAGGGGAGGTTCGCTTCCTGATCCTACTTGGATCGCGGACATCAATGGCGACGGGATAAAAAGCGATGTGCTGGATGTTGTGGGGTTGATTAATCACGCCTTCAGGGGCGGGCCAGTGCCTACATGCACAGGCGGCACCGTTGCGACTTCCTCGAATACGGCGACGGTGAGTTTGGGAACGGCCACGAAGAATTCGGATGGGACTTTTACGATTCCGGTCAATTTAAATAATCCAGTGAATGCGCAAGCGGCGGGGGTGGAAATTTACTACGATGCCGCTAAATTGCAAATGCTATCGCCCGCCTTAACATCAAGAACTTTAAATTTGGATAAATATTACTCAACTAAAAATAATGCGTTAAAGGTAGGGATTTTGAAAAGCGATGGAAGCGCATACATCAACGCAGGGAATGGCCCGGTAATTAATGTCCTTGTGAAGCCACTTACTGCTGCAATTGATTTCAGCAGTTTGAAAGTGCAGAACGCCAAATTTGTCGAGGCGAATGGTGCGCAGATGGTTGCAAAAATCACCGCTTCAACCCCAAAAACGGCTGGAACGACTCTAAACTGACACCGCAAACTTATTAACTTTCGTAGAAGATATCCATAATATAGCGGTTAAGTAAAATAACGGAACATTCAAATAAAACCGCTATATGAGATTACGCAGGCGCTCGAAGCGCCTGCTAATGCTAAGAAGCCTCGAGGCTTCTGACGCAATAAGGCAGGGAAAAGTTCCAATAATTGCCTTATTCGCTATATGCTGGGGTGGCGGAAACCTTTTTGGGCTGGCAGGAATATGCCAAACCGAAAAGAACGCAATCCGGTAACGCGCTAGACTCGAGATCTAGTTGGCCGCAAGGTCAGTATGGGTTCAAGCCTCTTTTTCTTTTGGAAGAAAAAGACCCTTGGGAGAAAAAGAAACTCTTGGCTGCTCAAAAATCCCATCCCCAGCGCTTTTCATTTAGTTGCGTTTTTTTGGCGGCGGAGCCCTCGCCACCTTTTTGGTTAAAAAGGGGGCAAGGCGTGCAAATCCCATCCCCAGCGCTCCTAATTTTTCGATTATTTTTTTTGGCGGCGGGTCTGTTGCCACCTTTTTGGTTAAAAAGGGAGAACGGTGTTCAAATACCATCTCCGGCGCCCTTTGCAAATAAGCTGGAAAAAATAGGTGGTTATAACGGCAATAAACAAGTCTTGGCACCTGAATAACAAAATACCTAAAAAACCCAATATTAAGCAAAAAAATGAATGGCACATTGCACATCAGAAAAACTGCCAATGCTCACCCATGCCAAAGGAATTGGCTGATGAAATAAAAAAAAGAAGCAAGTGATCAGCGGATTCAAATCCAATCCCAAACGCTTTATTTTGTATACTTATTTTATTTTTCGAAAAGACGGCATATATTTCCTACTCTGATCGCGATTTCGTGCTTATCGTAGCCAGGTTAATTTTATCGTCAATACGCGAATACCCTTAAATTTATATATTTCATACCGCATTTCAGTATAACGGGAAAGGGGCTTTAGGGGGGAAGGGGATATGATTGAAGGTTTAACTCCTATTTACGAATTTGTCATAGTTACCGCAGGCATCTGGCTATTTGTGCACCTAACCTTTGGTTTTGGAACATTCAAGGAGGCAGCTATGATAACCTTAATTGGGACCGCATTGGTGGCACTGCTTTCTGGCGCCACAATCGAGGTTTTTGGGGCGCTTATGCTTGCCGGAGGGATGCTTTCGATGTCGATTTACAAGATCAGGTTTGCACAGGCAAGCGCGATGGTTATAACATTCATATTCCTCGGGTTTTTCCTCTTCAGGTTCAGTGGGTAAAATTTGTGAAATGGCGAAATTGGCAAGGCTAGGAACAGCGATATTTCGGGTAATTTGATTTAATTTGGGGAAAAAAAGTATTGGGCGATAAAAAATGCAGATAACATACCTTTCGGACATGCTCTACAGCACGGATTTCATTTACGCAATAATTTTCCTCACATTCGTGATTTGGCTTGTAATGAAATTCCTGTTCAATTATGATGATTTCAGCAAATCGCTGATATTTGCAATCATTGCAATTGTATTCCTGCCTTTTGTTGTTGCGGCAACGCAGGCGGGCAGCGCATTTGTAATTGCGCTCCTTTTGGGGGGGCTTGCGGTTTCCACCGCATACAAATGGCCCCTTTCCACGAGCATACTTGTCGTGCTTATTGCATTTATTGCCGGATTGATGGTGCTGCCGGCGCTTTAAAGGGGGAAAACATTTTATGGTTGAATTCGGGTATCTTGGAAACACCGTCCTGAATAGCGAATTTATTTTTGCACTAGCATTGCTAACCGGCATTCTTTGGGCAATAATGCGCGAGTGGCTTGGGAATGACAGTTTTTGGAGCGCCCTTGGGCTTTCATTCCTTGCAATAATTTTCCTTCCGGTGATGCTTTCTGCAATGGCATCGGGTTCGCTTTTCTTTCTCCTCCTAATTCTTGGGGGGCTCATGCTCTGCGATATTTTCAAATGGTCGCTAACCACAAGCATAATTGTTGCCGTGCTCGCGTTGGTTTCGGCAACGATGATTCTGCCGCAATTTTAGTTTAAGTGGGAATAATTCGATGGGTAAAAAAAATTGGAAAAATTAATTGGATTTAAATATGTATGAGCGAATATACACCAATTTCGCCTCAAATCAACAAATTAAGGTAGATTTGTGCTTTAATTTTAAATTGGGGTTGTTTTCATGCTTTAATCCAAAGGAAAGGAAGGAGCAGATGTCACCGTTAGGTTTATAAGATATGGTTACGATAAAAGTAGACCTTTGTAATTAGGGATAGGTAGGTTTGAGGATTATGTACAAATGCGGACGGTGTGGAAAGGAATTTGCAGAGCTAGAGTTCATCAGGTGCCCCGCGTGCGACAATAAAATCCTATATAAGACTACACCGCCGATTGTTCACAAAGTGAAATCGGAATAAATTGCAAGGAATACGAATTTCCTTAAGTAAAAATATAATGCCGGGAATTTCGTTTTAGGAAGAAAAAAGGATATTTTCTTCTTTGGTAGGAAAAAATTTTACTCTAGAGATTTTTGTCGATGTTGGAATTTTTGAATTTATGGAAATAAAGGATATCCAGGATTCATTTTTTTTAAGCAAAATATTGTTTACGTGATGATATGGGCAAGCATGGACCAAGGCGCGGATCAGTAGCTTACTGGCATCGAAGCCGGGCGGCAAGGCTGGTTCCCCGCGTGAAATCCTGGAGCAATACGGGCAAGGGGCTTCAGGGATTCCTTGCATACAAGGCAGGGATGGGACAAGTGCTCATGATTGAGGATTCCGAATCACCCTTCAAGAATCAGGAGGTAACCAAGGCGGTTACAGTGCTCGAGGTGCCTCCGCTTTATGTTTACGCGGTTACCGCATACGAATCAACTGATTACGGAAACAGGAAGGTTGCGGAAATTCCAGCACTTAATGCCCCAAAGGAGTTAAAGCGCTCTTTAACAGTTGCAAAGAAGGCTAAAGTCAATTTCGAGAGCCTTCATGCCATGAAACTTTCCGATGTCCGCGTAATCGTTTCATCCCAGCCTTGGAAAGCAGGATTCAAAAAAACCCCCGAAATGGCCGAAATCGCCCTATCCGGCAAGGACGCACTTGAAAAGCTCACATTTGCCAAGGAAATCCTGGGCAAGGAAGTGAAGGTTTCCGATGTTTTTTCAGATGGGGATTGGATTGATACTATTGCAGTTACAAAAGGCAAAGGCTGGCAGGGAATTGTCAAGAGGTTTGGAGTGGCACTTGGGCCACATAAGGCAACCCAGAGAAGGAGGCGAGGAGGCTCAATTGGGCCGGAAACGCAGGGGAAAGTCATGTACACAATTCCTAGGGCTGGGCAGATGGGATTCCATCGCAGAACTGAGAGCAACAAGCGAATCCTGAAGGTTGGCGAGGCTTCCAAATCAAAGGAAGTGACGCCCGCAAGCGGCTTTGTTGATTTTGGGATCCTCAAGGCGGATTATCTGGTAATTGAGGGTAGTTTGCAAGGACCGGAAAAGCGGGTCATTTTCCTTAGGAGGAATTACGAGAAGAAGGTGCAAAAGAAGGCGGATATCCGCAAAATGCTCTTCAATCAAAAAGCGGCATGAATAGGATATTATTCGGAGTGAAATTGAAAGGATGCATATAGCGAAAATTAAAGTGGATAGGCGGATAAGCATTTGGCATATTCCGCTTCAATACGAAATAATTATTTTGTGATAAGGATGAACGCAAAGGTTTTAGGGTTGGATGGGAAGGGCGAGAGGCAAATCGAGCTTCCGCCCCAGTTCCAAGCCGAGCTTCGGGGGGATGTTGTCAGGAGGGCATTCCTCTCTGAACGCAGCATGTTATTGCAGCCAAAGGGTTCTTTCCCAATGGCCGGGCTTCAAACTACTGCCGAGTACTACGGAAGAAGGCACGCTTGGAGGCAAACAATCAACACAGGCAGGAGCAGGCTTCCGCGGGAAAAGATACCCAAGGGCAGAAGTGGAAGAGTGCTTCGAGTTCCCCATGCTGCTAAAGGAAGAAGGGCGCATCCGCCAAAGGCTGCAAAAATAATTATTGAACGGATCAACCTAAAGGAAAAGTTCCTGGCCCTTAGGAGCGCAATCACGGCAACAGCCAATATCACCCTTGTAAAGGAGCACGGCCACGCATTTGATGGAATTACCCTTCCAATAATCATTGACAATGCCTTTGAGAGCATCAAAAAGGCAAAGGAGGCAAAGGGCATCCTTGAAAAAATCGGCACCGGCATGGATTTGGAGCGCGCAGCCTACAGGCGCCGCATGAGGTCGGGCAGGGCAAGGCTTAGGAAGGGAGGATACCTAACACCAAAGAGCGTTTTGATAGTTGTTGGGAGTGATAACGGCATCTGGAAGGCTGCTAGGAACATTGCCGGAGTTGATGTTTGCAAGGTGGAAGAATTGAGCGCCGAACTCCTGGCGCCGGGCGGGGAGATGGGAAGGCTCACGGTTTGGACGGAAAACGCAATTGCAAAACTATCAAAGGAAAATCTTTTCATGTGATTCATATGGCAATACTTTACGCATTGACAACCGAAAAATCAGCCGCCATGATCGAACGCGACAACAAGATGGTGTTCATAGTGGAGGCCAATGCAACAAAAACAATTGTTGCGCAGGAAGTCCTAAAGACATGGGGCGAAAAGGTCAGCCAGGTACGCACAATCAATGGCGCAAATGGGAAGAAAAAAGCAATTGTGAAATTTGTCCGAAAAGGCGCCGCTGCGGATGTCGCGGCAAAGCTAAAGCTCATTTAAGTGAAAATATATGGGTACAGTATTGATATCGCAAAAGAGGGGCAAGGGAGGGCCAATTTACCTGACCCCCAAGCACAGGTTTACCTCGAATGCGAAATATACCGCTTTCCCAACTGAAAAAACGCGCGGCGAAGTTTTGGAATTCATTCTTGACCCGTCAAAGGATGTCCCCCTTGCAAGAATCCTCCTTGAAAATAAGAAGGAACTTTACCTGCTTGCAGCAGAAGGGATGCGAAAGGGCCAAATATTGCAGTTTGGAAAGGATGCGGATTTGGCTATTGGATCCGTCACCACCCTGGATAAAATCCCGGATTCGTCAGCGGTTTTCAATGTGGAGCTCCAGCCAAATGATGGGGGGAAATTCGCACGCACTTCGGGCGCATTTGCCACAATTGTTTCGCACGATGAGGATACCGGCGTTGTCGATATAAAATTATCATCCAAGAGGGTCATGTCCCTTGGAAAGGATTGCAGGGCAACCCTTGGAATAGCAGCAGGAGGCGGAAGGACAGAAAAACCACTCAAAAAGGCAGGGACTGCGCATTACAAGTGGCACTCCAGGAACAAGCACTGGCCAATTGTTCGGGGAGGGGCAATGTCGGCTTACGATCACCCACATGGAGGAAAGAGCTTTGGAAAATCATCCATGAGGAAGAGGGGAACCCCGCCAGGGCATTACGTTGGCCACAGGGCAGCTAGCAGGGTGGGCCGGAAGCAGGGCAAGTCAGTTGTGCAAAAAACGGAGAAGAAAAAGTAAAGCAACAATCAATATGGGATACACAATAAAAGGGATGGAAAAATAAATGTTGGTGGCAAACAAAGTTCACATGCCTCCAATTGTTTTTTAGGTGCGATAAAAAATGGCAAAGAAATTCACATATAAGGGTTTGGAAGCAGAGGAGCTAAGGAGGATGCCCCTGGATAAGTTCATGATCCTAATCCCAAGCAAAATTCGGCGAAGCATGAAGCATATGGCCTCAAAAATGAGGAAGTTCATCGAAAAGCTGCGCAAGACCGATCCAAAAAAACCCATGAGGACGCACCTTAGGGAAATGGTCATTATTCCCGAGATGATGGACAGGAGATTCCAGGTGTACAACGGCAAGGACTGGATCGACATGTCGGTTACCATCCAGATGCTTGGAAGGCGGCTTGGGGAATTTTCCATCCCAATCAAGATGGTCAAGCATTCCGGGCCAGGTATCGGGGCAACTAGGGGTTCGAAGTCGGTTGAATTGAAGTAGAAAAAAAATATGCAATAAATGGAATATGCAGCATGGAGGCTGGTTTGAATGGCGTATTTTCGCCCAATCAGCCAACAATATGAAAAAAAATAACGTGGAAAGAATATGGCATTGTATGAGTTTTCATTCAAGGTTCAAGATGAGCGGGAAGTAGCGCGCTCGCAGGCCTACGATCTGGATGCAAGCTACAAGGACTTGACAAACGTGATGGCGGAAATGAAGGGCAAGACCATCAAGGAGGCAAGGGCCATGCTTGAGGAATGCATTTCAATGAAAAAGCCAATCCGCTACCGCAAGTTTGCAACCAGGCTAGGGCACAGGTCGCAGCTTGGGGGAAGGAAGGGAAGGTTCCCAAAAAAGGAGGCGAAAATTGCCCTGACTCTTCTTCGCAATGCGGAGGGGAATGCGAATTTCAAGGGGCTTCCGATGGAAAAACTAGTTGTTCGGCAGGGCGCGGCGTACAAGCAAAATACGATGAGGAGGTATAGGCAGCATTTTGGTTCTTCAATTACACTGGGATATGGGAAGCAGGCGCTTTGGGCAAGCTACGAAACATGCAGGGCAGAATTAGTGCTTGCCGTTGAAAGCGAAAAATACCTGCTAAAAAAGGTAAAGCGGGCAAAGAAGGATGAAAAGAGGGCTGAAAAGGCAAAGAAATGAATGGATGGAGAAATAAGGAATGATGGACAACAATAAAGATTGGAAAATGAAAAAACTGGAATAAATAATAATTTGAAAATCGGTCAAAAGGAAAAACTGGAATATAAAAATTAAATTGGAAAAAAATATTTTATTGGTGATTTTGTAAGTGGCAACTGAAAAGAAATTCCTGGCAAAGGCTCTTCACGATTACATGATCAAGGCATATTTGGAAGGGGAGCTTAGGAATGCGGGAGTTTCCACAATCCAGATCCAAAAAACGCCCTTGGCCACAAGGATTGCCATCCGTGTCAAGAGGCCTTCGATGGTCATTGGAAAGAAGGGGGCAACCGTTAAGGCAATTACTGAAAAACTTGAGAAGGATTTTGGAGTGGATAACCCGCAGCTGGATATCATTGAAGTTGAAAACCCCAACCTGGATGCGAAACTGGTGGCGGAAAAAATTGCGCGCCAAATCGAAATTGAGGGCAACATGAAGCAGATCATGCGGATAAACCTTCGCGATGTTGTGGAATCGGGCGCCATTGGAGTGGAGATTATAGTTTCCGGAAAGGTCGTTGGGAAGGGCGGGAAGGCCAAGGCGCTTCGCATGAGGAAGGGTTTCCTGAAAAAATCAGGTGAGCTAAAGAAGTTAATTGACACGGCAAAATCAACGGCCTATTTGAAGGCAGGTGCAATTGGAGTGACAGTTAAGATCGTGCACCCCGGAACGATATTCCCGGATGCAATCAACATTGATTATGATAAAATCAGGGCAATGTCTGCGCAGGGCGATACGCCTTTAGCAGTGGATGTGCCAGTTCAGGATGAGGCCGCAAGGTTTGCAGAGCTTAGGATGAAGGAAATTGAGAAAGCCAAGGCGGAAGCCAAGGCCAAGGCGGAGCGGAGGAGGAAGTTCGTAAAGCCGGTCAAGAAAAAGCCGGCATACGAGGCGGAAAACCTGATCAAGAGCGCGGAAATCATAACCGGCGAAAAGCCAAAGAACATGCCTGAGGCGAAGCAGGAAGGAAAGCCAACAGCGTAATTCAATAAAATAGAATTTGGGGAAAACAAGGATGGGAATGCAAAATTGGCAAAAATCCAAAACTTTAAAATCTCAAAAATATCATTTCAACAAGGTTTGAAAACAATATGGCAATCATCAAGAAGAAGGACTTGAAGGCACTTGGAGTCGATGAGCTCAAAGTTAAGCTCACCGAAACGGAAAGCTCCTTAAGGGAGGAAACTGCAAACATCAAATCAGGCAGGAGGCAAAAGGTAATCAAGTACAAGCCTCTTCGGAAACTCCGAGCCCGCATTAAAACACTGCTTAAGCAAAAAGGAGTAGTCACCTAATAGCATATAAGTAGAACGAGTAAAGGATAAATTTATCGCATATACCTAAAATTACCATATTATTGATGCATTTTCGCATTTTTACAATATTTTTGCCTTCCATTAACAAAATATATTTAAACCCCGGCGGGTATATTCATCCATTCATTAAAGAGGAAACACCTGATGTCTGAGATTTGTCCAAAGTGCGGCCTTCCTATTGATATCCATGCCTGCGATGAGCTGGCAAAGGCATCCGTTGCACAAATCCGCGTCTATACGACCAAATCAAGATACCAGAAGCTAGTTACTATTGTGGAAGGGCTAAAAGGCGAGGAATTGGAGAGCACTACAAAAGAACTCAAGCATAAGCTTGCCTGCGGCGGCACCCATAAGGATGGGATGATCGTGCTCCAGGGCGACCATAAGATGAGGACTGCTGAACATTTGGTTAAGCTTGGGTATTCGAAGGATGTGATTAAGCTGAATTAGGCTATACCTGGCTTTTCTATTTTATAATGGTCTTCGCCCCAGA
Source organism: Microcaldota archaeon (assembly GCA_038046605.1). GTDB lineage: Archaea > Micrarchaeota > Micrarchaeia > Norongarragalinales > SBBD01 > JACRGC01. The sequence goes on from JBBSVW010000068.1 coordinate 14,145, forward strand.
ATACTTCCTTCTTTTTCTCAAATTTCCAGCCGTTTTTTACGCAAATCCTAACCAATTCCCTGGCTAATCTTTTTTCTTTAATAGGGTCAGGCTCTAATGGCACATATCTATTTTGCCTCCTAGAATCATAAAAGACTGGTTTTAACCAAACCGGAAGACTATGGAAAAAACCTAAATTAACGGCTGCAGTGATTGCCCTTGCTCTGGCGCCAGCATATTTTGTATGAAGTGCTCTTGGAAGTCGCTCGCCAGTAAACTCTTTATCCATCGTAGTGATATAGTGGTGTTGAGGTGGTTCAACAATCAAATTTCCACGGGTTATCCTGTATGTTAAAGTCAACACTGCACCCCTGTTGTTAAAAGCAGGACCCCAAGATTGGACTCCGTAAGAAGCATTTACGAAGGAACCCATATGCTCAGTCCTTGGGAAAACAACGATTGAGCCGATAAAATTTGGATGTTGGGTATGTTGTGGCTTTTCGACAAGCGTTACCATTTTATTGTCCTTTAGGACGATCCATCCTCCAAAATCGGTCCCATCCTTCCAATTCTTCTGCCACGCCATTTTTGCTACTTCGATTGGCTGCAATATCATATGATGATAAAGACAATCTAAAGTTTCTTAATAACATCTTTGGTAAAAGTATCACTTTTTCATTGAAGCATCTCATCCATTTTCACCTATTTCCACCAAAAACCTTAAAAATAACCATTTTCATATAAATATGGTGGAATTATGTACGAAATGGTGGAAAAGGAAGTGGATAAGCAAAACCGCTTATTGCTGCCTAGGGAGTGGGTCCGCGAACTTTTCGGAAAAAGCAGGAAGGCATTTATCATCAAAACCAAGGACTCTGTGAAAATCATTCCAAGAAGCACACACAAGCTTTCGGATTTCTTTGATGAAGCTAAAGTAGACCATGAACTTGACCCGTTCAAGGATTATCATGGAGCATTAGCAAAGGCGTCCCTTAGGGTGAAATGGTAGGATGAGATTTGTGGATGCGAACGTATTAATCTTAGCATATCATTTGAAGCCTCGATACACTTCTGACCAGGTTGAAATGAAGAAGCGGGCAAAGAACATCGCAATCAGGATAGACGAAGGAGAGGAAGTGGCGACTTCAGTAATTCAACTCTCCGAAGCTGCTAACGTGCTATCCCATGCATTTGAACCCCAAAAATTGAGCGTGCTATTAAAAGCGATGGCTACGAAGGAAAATCTCAAGATATTTGATTGCTCAAGGGAAGAGTATTTGGCTGCAATTGAACAGTCGGAAGAAACGGGAGTTGGCGTAAACGACTGCCTGGCACACGTGCTGATGCTGGCAAATGGAATCACGGAAATATACTCGTTCGACAAGGATTTTGACAAGTTTTCGGATATTAAGAGGCTTGAGAAATAACAAGAACCAAGAAAAGAAGCCCCTCGAATGTTTTATTACAAATTGTGGAAGAAATGCCCCATATCTTTTTTACAGCTTGAAAACCATATTTTTCCCGCATCATTTACCATTACTTCCTAAATTACAATTTGCGAACTATTCCTTTGGTGGCATCCACTTCCACCTTATCGCCGTCCTTTAGCCATTTGGTTGCAACTTTTGTCCCAATGACACAGGGGATTTTGAGCTCACGGGAAACAATTGCGGCGTGGCAGGTGACGCCGCCCTCATCCGTTACTATTGCAGCTGCCTTTTTCATCGCCGGCACCACATTTGGGTTTGTGGCAGGCGAAACCAGGATATCGCCCTTGTTCATCTTTGCCATATCCTCCGCCTTTCGGATGATCCTGACAATCCCCCTTGCATAGCCGGGGTAGGCAGGGGTTCCTGTAAGCCGCCTGATTTTCTTGTCCACTTTTTCCTCAACAATGAGTTTTGACCATTTTTCAGCCTCTTTTCCTGCCAGAATGCGGGGACCTTTTTCGTCGGCTACCATCACATAAAGTGAAATCCGCGAATTTAACAGATCGGCATCTACTTTGCCGGTTTTGAGTGATTCCCTAATTTCCTTAGGCATCATGTGCCTAACCTGCTTTGGAGAAAGGTTTAGCCTCCTTGCAATCTCTCGGATCAGTGGATCCGAATTCCTGCTGGCAATAAAGACGGAATCCTTGCGAAGGCCTTTCAGATACGAAAAGGTCCGGGCAACCTTGCACCAGTAAATTTCATCCTTGGTTAAACGAAGTGATTTAGCCATCAATTGCTGCCCTTCGAGCACCTCCTTTTCGTGCCTAACGAGGGCATTCATTTTGGATTTCCCATCAATTCCCTGTTTCAATTCACTCCTCAAAAGGTCGGCAAAATAATCAACCTGCAAAATTGTGGGCCCATCATAGTGGAATTGGAGCCAGTCGTATTTTTCAGCGTGGGCAATGAGCGGTAGGGATATCTTAGGGATATGCACAAGCGAAGGGATGATGCTTCCAATTTCCATCGAAAATATTCCCTTTGCACGCCTGTCAGATTGGATTTTTGCCAAAATGCCATACAGCTCAAATTCCTCCTGCTGCATGAATGAGCGCTCGGTTGGGGTCCCCAGGATTCCAAATGCCTCACCTGCGGAAATATCGGAGTTTGAGCGATCCACTGCTTCTTCCAGAAAGGCCAAAATCTTGTTTGTAAGCATAAAATGGCCAAAATCCGAAAGGTTGACAATATCGCCCCAAACATTCATTGCCCTCCAATATGAAAGCAGCTCATCGTAACGGTCGGAAAGCGCCACATTTGGCTTATTTGCCAAAGATGCATATTTTAGTTTAATGGAATTGGTGACCAAATTCAAGCAGGCCTTTTTCTCCTCTGAATATACCTTTACCAAAAACCCCTGCTCCCCAAGGCGCTCAAGCACAAGTTTGCCCAGTTCATCCCATTCGGATATTTCGCCACGTTGCCTGCAGCAATACCTCCACTGCGCATTCCTTGAATCCATGCAGATCGTATAATTATTCCTGCCAAGTATCGGCTTAAGTAGGGTACTGCAAGCCGTCATATAGCTTGCCGCATGCGGATAGGGCGATGCGTGATCCTCTGCAAATGCCTTGTAGTGGATTTTCATACCATTCACATAGCAGTGATATTGTAATGTTCAGTGATAATCTGGAATATATAGCCAGATATGAACATCCAGATGAAGATTCCAATTATATCCATGCAACATATCTGAAAACCTAGATATTAACACCTTTAGCCGTCATATGCCGGAAAATATGGCAGTTTCAGACAAAAGGGAGGCCATTAGCTTTGATTCTGCCTTCTTCAAATGCTCCTGGAAGGTAGACCTTGGTACATGGAGCCTTTTGGAAATATCCTCAGCTGAGGATTTCCTCGGGTATTCATAATACCCGAATTTGGAAGCTGCTCTTATTGCCTCAAGCTGCTTTTTTGTCAGGGATGTGAAAACGGAAGGGAGCAATATGTTTATTGGCATTTGCCTAAGGCTTTGCAAATAAATTTCTGTTTTAAGGCCAATGGACTTTACCTTCTTGAAAATCTCAAGAAGGTGCCTTTTCTGAAGGCTTCCAAGCGTCCAGTATTCCCAGCCGCCGTAGGCAAGTACCGGCCGGAGAAAAAATACCGTGCCCCCAAGGATAAGGTGATGGAACGCGGTATCGACCCGTATTCTGTAAAAAATCTGGTCATTTTCGATCTTTATTATCTCCGCCCTCTTCTCCTCCGTAAGGCCTTTTATAAATTCTGCCTTGCGCTTGCCGGAAACAACGCATACCTTGTAGAGGTATTCCTTGCCCTTGTCCTCGTAGGCATTCAGGTATTGCGTGGTAATCGTGACTCCGGTCCTAAGGCCCACATCCAGCATCCCGGAGCCCTCGTGCCGAAGCTTGAATTTTGCGACCCACATAGGTTATCAATTTTTACTATTTTTATTTTCAAAGGGCATTTGGGGCGGCATTTTACCAAGCATTGCAAACAAGTAAGAACCTTCCCCGCCAATATTGCTTTTCCCTTTACATAGTTGTTATCGGACGGCTCTGCACGATGTAGATTTTGCCCTTTTCGATGGCGAATTCCATGTCCTGGGGGAAATTGTAGTGCTTTTCAATTCCGATGCAGATTTTTGCCAGCTGGATGATAGTTTTGCCGTCCATTTTCTGCTTGGAGCGCAAATTCGGTGGAACGGGAACAGATACGGTTTGCACTTTGTTTCCGGTGATTTTCTTTGTTATCATTTTTTCCTGCTCATTAACCGCAACATCCACAAGGGAAAGGTCGCGCTTATCCACGACGTAATTATCCGGGGAAACAAGGCCGGCAACAACCGATTCGCCTAAGCCATATGCCGCCTCAATTACCATCTGATTTTTGTCCTTTGTTACCGGGTGGACAGTGAATACCACGCCGGCAACCTCGGATTGGACCATCTTTTGGACTACGACGGCAACGGAAACATTTTGCAAGTGCATTTTTTTCTCGATGCGGTAAAAAATGGCGCGGGGGGTAAAGAGTGATGACCAGCACAGTTTGACCGTTCTCATCAAACCCTCCCTTTGTATGTTCATGTATGATTCGAGCTCGCCCGCCCAGCTCGCATTCGCGCCATCCTCGGCTGTTGCGGAGGAGCGGACTGCTACAAGGGATGCGCCAAGGGAATCGAATTGGGATAGCGCCTCATGATCCACTTCCTTTGGGATTTTTCCCTTGGAAATCAGAAGTCGGATATCCCTTGATGCCTTGTCAACAGTTGCGGTCTTTTTCACATCCACTTTTTTTAGGATGGAATCGATTTTGCCATTTAGTTTATTCGCTTTGAGGAATGCATCAAATGAGGGGGTTATGACAACAAACCCGGGAGGCACCGGAATTCCCGAATTGAACATCTCCCCAAGCTGCGCGCCCTTGCCGCCGGCAATTGAAACTGATTTCCTGCCTAGTTTTTTGAATGGAACCGCATAAATCCCCATTGGCATTCACCCACAGGATATGGTAAATGTGCGCCCATTTTTAAAGAGTTATTTTGTTAGGCGAAAAATGAAAAAAGCGGCAAATAGGGAAATCAAATATGCAAATAGTGTCCCTGCAACTAATCCAAAGGCCGGCACACCGTAATAGAATACGATCACGAATGGAATCACATTGAGGATGCCAAAGGTCATTGCCTTGCCGGTGGAGGCGGCAAATTCAATGCCATGCCTTTTGGTGAGGAAGTAAAAGGAGGTTGAAAATGCTGCGGGGAAGGATGCAAACATTCCGCCCCAAAGTGGCCCTAGGAATTTGGAGAGGATAACCGCAATGGAAACTATAAGGCCGGAAAAAAGCCACCTTATCGCATACTCCCTTTTCCTAATTTTAATTTGGGGGATTTTTTTGCTTTCATATCCCCTCAAAATGAACATTGAAAAAGCGAAGATTGGCGCGGAAACCAGCAGCGAAAGTAAAAGATTGTCGATTTTGATTGCAATGAAAGGCAAAATCACAAGGGCCCAAATAATCAAGGAGAGGGGAATGGAATAATTGCCAAGCCGTTTGAAGAAATGCACATATGAAACTATGAAAACGGTGCTTGCGGATAGGACGATTGGCATGATTGCGCTTGCTTCAATTGCAGCGTGGTTGCTATTTGTCCAGGCGATGAATAGGAGGCTTACAAGGCTTGTTGAAGGAAGGCTAAGGAAGATCCCACCGGCCTTTGAACCGAGCTTTTCGGCAATCCGGATGCTTAGTGCAATTAAGCCCCCGCCGACAATAAAGGATAGGAGAAGTTTGACATAAAAAATATCCATGTAAATTCAGCTGTTTTGTTATTTTGGGGAAATAGTTGAAAAGGCGCATTTCAGGTTATATAATTGGATTTTCCGGGTTTATTCGGAAGGGGTATTGATTTCCAAGGATTCATTTTCAGCATCATTTGTCGGCGTTGGGTCCGGTAATTCCAAAACAACATTTGCCCCCCCAACGGTGGCTTTTAGTCCCAGTTGACCCATTATTGCTTTTTCAATATCCTTATCCGCCGCCTTTTGGCGTTTTAGCTCCCTTGCGATTTTAAGCACTTTTTCAATGAGCTCGAAATTGCCATACACGAAATTGCCCGCATTCTGGTATTCCTCCAATTCCCCTTCAAACTTTTTAAGGGCGGATATTTGCTGCTTCAAGATGAATTCGATTTTTCTGGAGGGAGCATTTGTTTCATCCTTTAAGGCATCCTTTTGGGAATTGCCAATTGGATCATCTGCGGCATTGCCCACCCGCCCCAAAACCGCCGCGCCATAGTATTCATCGGCCATTTCGCATACGGAAAGGTACGCCTTTTTTTCCGAATTTGGGAACTTTTCCGTAGGGGTTGAGGAAAATCCCACGATTTTTCCCTCTATTAGATGGAGTGCGGGTTCCTTTTTTGGCAACTCCCCCAGCCGATTTTTATTTGGAAGTGGCACGTAAATTTCCGAATTTTTAATGGTGCGCGTCTTTGAAACCTCCGCCTTATAGGCGCCGATTATTTTGCCTTCGAGGTTGGTCAAAACAAGGTTGCCTTTTGCAAACATCTCAAAAATCAGGTGGAATTCCTCCTTCTTTTTCAATGTGATTGCAAATACCCTATCGTCATTTTCCTGTGATATTCCCACGATCTGCGCATTATCCAGGTATTTGCGAAGGAGCATGGCAAAATTGGAGGGGGATTGCGGGGATTCGACTATGAATTTGGAAAGATGCGCCCTAAGGCCCAATTCGGCAATGAAGTTATATTCCTTATCCGCCCTCACCTTGAATCGGAACACGTTTTGGGAAAGCTCGTAGATCTTGCCCAGATGGCCCCCAACCATTGGCTGGAGCTCTGATACCAGGAAATGATAGTCAAGATTGGTCATCTTCTGCGGCTGGATTTGCATTGGAATCAACAAATAAATAGGGATAAGGGATAATAAGATGGTTGGGATGGGTTGCGGAAACGAACGGCAAATAATTCGGGAAAACCGCAAATCTCCTAATTTTCAATTATTTCAAGGAAATGGCTATAGGCAAATCAACGGTTGTGTCTCAAGAGCGAAAGCGAAGGGTGAACCCTGCGAGGGGGAGGCTGGACTGGCAACTTCGGGTGCTGCAGAGGGAAAAACCGTCTCCAGCTTCAGAGGTATTCCAGACGTGAGACAACGCCGGTTGGTCAAGTAAAATTATATATGGGAAATTCAATGCGAAATCAGACCAAAATCTTTGCACCCTCCTTCTCCACAATCAGGGTGGTTTCAGCTTGGGAAACAAAGCAGTCCTTTTTGGCTTCCTTTAAAACCGGATAGGAATGCAAAATGCCTTGTTTTTCAAGATCCGCAAGTGAGAGGCGCAGCATGGGAATGTCCTTGAACCACCTGGCAGCAAACGGCATGGTTAAGTGCTCTTCTGCAACACGTGCAAGCAATTCCCGGCTCTTTGGAAGCCTAACAGCCATATTGGCATGCGGCTCAAGGCTCCAAATCTGGCAATAATCGCCCTCATTCACATATCCCTTTCCTGTCGAGGCGAAGGGCTCAATTGCAAAAACATCCCCTTCCTTTAATATATAGCCGCCGCGCGCAACATTAGGTATTTCCACGCCGGCATGCAAATTGTACTGCTCAAGCGAATGCCCGCATAGGTTTTCAACAGGCACAAAGCCATATTCCATTATGGTCCTCTCGATTTCCGTCCCTATGGCCTTGACATTTACGCCGGCTTTTACGACACTTAACGCATTTTGGAGGGCCATTTCCGCCGCCTCAATTAGTTTGGCATGCTCATTTGATGGATTATAGGAAAAAGCGGTATCTATTGCAAATCCTTCAATCATGACACCAAAATCCACCTTGGCAAGGTCCTTTTCGGCAATTTGGCGTGTATCGGATGCCTCCGGTGAATCATGGGCGGCATTGCCATTTACGGAAATGTTTACAGGGAAAGCGGGTTTGCCCCCTTCCTTAATTATCTGATTTTCAATGGACTCGGCAATTTTAAGAAAGCCTTTTTCCGCCTTAACCAATTCCCTGCCAAATTTCATTATCTTCCTGGCTATAGCGCTTGCCTCCAAATAGTGTTCCAAATCGTGATCCTCCAGCATAAAATCCCATTTAGTTGTAAATGAAGGCTTAAATAGCCACAACCTTGAATTGGAGAAAAAGCAATCGCATTAATCGGGCTGCAATCAATGGAAGACAGATTTTACCCTACAGCTACCCCAAAATGAAATTTTTGCAAAGCAATTAAGAAGGTTTTTAAGGGTTGGAAGAGTAGATGAGGAATCCATTGGTTTAATTTGGGAACGGATGCCTGCGGATGAACCGGGAATAATCCAAAAATATACCCGCCTGTGAACAAGGTTGGAATTACCATGCCAAAAATCCAGAAAAGGGAGCAAACCAAAATGGGCTTTGTGAAAAAGCCAGCAAAGGTTAGCCCGCTGCAGGAAATTTTCGGAATCAAGACGGATTACCTCTTGGCGGCCCTTTTGGTTCTTGGTGTTGGGGCGTACATCATCTTAAAGCGGCCCATCTTCGGGATCATTTCCTTGATTTTGCTTCTCGCGCTTTTCCTAAAAGACGCGCTACCTGCCTCATCTGATTCAAAGAGCGTAAAGAGGTCGGTTTACGAGCTTGGAATTGCCCTATTTGGCGCGCTTGCCGTATGGTATGGGCTGGGGTTCTTATTGCAAACCGCAACCCCAATTGATGTTGTCACCTCCTGCTCCATGCTTCCCGCCCTTGATAGGGGGGATATAATCATCCTGCAGGGGGGCGATATTTCTGCAAAGGAGGTTACGATAAACAAACAGGTGGAATTCAAGGATTTCATAAAAAGCGAATGCGCCATAAGGGAAATGGCTTCAGGCATTGAACGGAAGGAGGCATGCACAAGCGGGCTAATTGTGGATGGAAAAAGTTATGCGTTTGATACCACAGGGGATATTGTCGTGTATGAACCGAATAATGCGTATAAGGATCTAGGGTTGGTTGTGCATAGGGTGGCGCTAAAGATCAATTTCAACGGAAACTTTAGTTACCTGATTAAAGGAGACAACAATCCATCTCCGGATGTGTTTGGAATATCCTCTGATTTTGCCAAAAGGGAGCAGATGCATGGGAAGGTGATTTTGCGCATTCCCTACCTCGGATACCTAAAGCTGTTCCTTTCGATGCAGTTCGATGAGCCGGCGAATTGCAAGTATATTGTGGAGCAATAAGGAAGGTTGCGGGAAATGGCTAAAAAAGCGGTTAGCCATATGGAAAAGAAATTGCACTTGACGCCCCAATGCCACAATTAATGCGCCTTGAACCCCACTTTAGCTGGCAATGAATGGGAATTTTAAGCCCAATTGCACATACTTATTCCGATAAGATACATGCATAAGACCCTAATTTTCCCATCCATCCTCTCCGCGGATTTCGCGAATTTCGAGCGGGATGTTGCTCTAGCAAAGGAAGCCGGGGCAGATGGCATCCAGCTCGATTCCATGGATAACCACTTCGTGCCAAACCTCACCTTCGGCTGGAGCTTAATTGAAGCGCTGCGAAAAAAAACAGATATATTCTTGGATGCGCACCTGATGATTGAAAACCCGGCCAAATGGTCGGAAAAGTTCGCCAAGGCCGGAGCGGATAATGTGATTTTCCACATTGAAGCGGTAAAAAACGAGAGGGAAGCAAGGGCGGTCATCCGGAACATCCAAAAGGCGGGTTCGAAGGCAAGCATCGCTGTAAAACCCAATACCCCCATAAACAAAATCAAGCCTTTCTTGGATTCGGACCTGTTCTGCATACTGGTAATGACCGTGGAGCCCGGATTCGGCGGCCAGCAGTTCATGCAAAACATGATGCCTAAAGTGCGAAAAGCGCGGGAGTGGATAACTGAGGAAAAACTGAAAACACACATTCAGGTGGACGGGGGAATCAATTTGGAAACCGCCGAAATTGCAAAAAAGGCCGGCGCGGATATTCTAGTGGCTGGAAGCGCGCTTTATAAATATCGGACAGCAAATGGGATGAAGGAAGCGATTAAAATTATGAGAAAATATAATATATGAATGAGGTGGTAAAAATGCCTAAGGTGTTATATCACTTGCAAGTGAAGAGAGCGATGTCGCCATGGAGATGGAGCCAATTGACCGAAATGGTCAGACTGAGCATGGCGATTGAGCATGCCGGCAAGGATTATTTGAATGCTGCAACCTATCATCTAAGTAAGGTTCCCAGAAATCCCATGAGTTTGGTAAAATCGCATGATGAACTGGTGAAGCACGTTTCCCGTGCTATAGGTTATCATTGGGATATGGCAACGGAGACGTCGACCGGCCCGAATGTGGGAGCCAATAGAGGAGATCTGGAAACAGCCCTTAAATTGCTGGGGGGTTTACAGACGTTAAGAGAAATGAAATTTATTCCCGAAAGATGATCAAAGAGGCGATTGAACTGAACTTCCTTTCAAAATACAGAGATGTCAGGGGTCGAAAGAAGAGCACGCTTTGCATCGGGCTTGATCCCGCAAGCATCTTTTTCAAGGAAACGGATGCCATACCGCGCAAATACTTCGAGAAGGGGAGCGAAACGGATGGGATGAAGCGCTTTTGCCTGGAGATAATCAAGGATACGGCGCAGTACGCATGCGCCTATAAAATCAATTCACAGTTCGTGCTTCCTTTCTCGCTTAAGGATTTGCAGGAGATCAATGAGGCGATTTCCGATAAGGGATGCCTTTCTATTTTTGATTTGAAGCTCTCGGATATCGGGAGCAGCAACGAATCCTCAATTTACTGGATGAAAAAGGCGATGTTTGATGGGTTTACATTTTCACCATTTGCCGGAAACATTGAAGAAACAGTAAGGCAGGCACATGACTCGAAATTGGGGGTAATAACATTATCGTTAATGTCAAATCCATCCGCAAAATACTTTATGAAGGATGGCCAAATTGAGGGCAAACGGGGCTATGAGTGGATTTCCTCCGAGGTCGCCAAATTCGGCGGCGATGGCGTTGTTGTTGGGGCAACCAACAATGAGAGGGAAATGCTTGAGATCCGCGAAATCATCGGCAATGATAAAATCATCCTGATACCCGGAATTGGAAAGCAGGGTGGCGACATGGAAACCGTTAAGGCCGCCGGA
>JBBSVW010000068.1:25234-28089 GCA_038046605.1 Microcaldota archaeon
AGAACATTCTCGTCAATGTGGGAAGGGACATCATCTATTCGGATGAACCGGCGCTTAAGGCGAGGGAGTATTTCAAGATGCTAAGGAAATAAAAATCCGCCTAATAATTAACCCAAATCATGAGGGCATTCAAAATCGGCTTCAAATTATGCTCCATTATTTTTTAGGTATACTTTTACCTGCGCCTGCCTAATTGCGGTATGTGCAACGGGATCAATGGCAATTAGGATGCGGTTTGCTATCCTCTCCCACATGCTCCCGGAATTGACCCGAGCATCAATATCGTTCAGGTAACCCTCAGGATCGTTTTGAGCTTGGATTAGGCCAAATGCATCCCCGGCAAAACCGAAAAGTCCGGTCGGAATATTATTGAAAACTTTTTTCAGGCCCCACCATCCGCCGGATTTAAGCACCTTGAAACGGGAGACCCTGACCATGTTATTTTTTGAATAATCATAGGAGGATATCCCCTTCCGCTCATATATGTCGATATGCCGAGGCATCCCAAAATCTATACCAACTCCCCACTTTTCATAATACTCCTGTATACCCGATGCGATCCCCTGGCGGACTTCTGCATAGAATTGGGGGGGTAATTCTAATTGGGAATCCATTAGTTTGTCGGCGGGGATGTCCGCTAGGGCATAACCTTTCTGGTAGAAGGCATCGGTTATTTCCACCCTTAGGGACCTGTCTTTGCCGATTTCTTCAAGGAATTCAAATTTTACAAGCAGGCTATTTTCCCCAAAACCCACCCCCACAAAACTATCAATAAAATTTGTACTTCTTTGCATAAGAGGCAAATCCTCCTGGCTGAAAATGTATTGCTGTATATTGTCATAAACTTGATCTGAAATTTTCTTGACTAGCGCCTCATCCATTACCTGATTCCCAGTAGGATCAGTAAAGCGGATTGGATTGTTCACAACATACGAGTATCTATTAAGCGTTTGGGGAGACTGGCCATTTCCAGCAAGCATATCCGGTGAGGTAAACCTCCCATTTGTCGGATCATAAAACCTGGCCTTCATATAGTAGAGGCCGGTTCCGGTGTCCAAATTGTGGATGCCTGTGAAGAGGGCTGATGCCGAAGATGGAGAGCCAAAAGCGTCATAGGAAATTCTTGAAGCAGCCTTTTCATTTCCAGCTGCATCAGTTAGGACAACAGAATTATCCAGGCTATCCCCATGGACATATGCGATTCCGGAAGAATCTTTCTGGGCTATGCGCTTATTCCCAGCGTAAAAGTTGGCTGAGGATTTTTTGGAATAGCCAGTTAAATCCATATTGCCTATTGTTACCGTCTCACCCCTAAGCAAAACCGGCTCTTCAGTGGGTTCAGAAGTCGGGGTGGGGGATGCAACATCAATGGAATCCACAGTTGCCACGATGGGTACTTGGGAAGGCGTTCCTTCCTCTAAAATGCCGGTCTTGAATGCTTCGCCGGAAAAATTATTTCTAAATTGCAATCCTCCGGTAACTAAGTAAACTGACAAGAACGCAAGGAATAGGACGATTGATGCAGCCTTGAACTGCTCGCCAAAGGCGGGATTGGGCATGTTGAAAATAAGGAGGCATCTTTAAAAAATACTTTGGGAAGTGCCTGTTTGCTTGGTTACGTTAAATCCCCTCATTTGGCAATTATGCCCTCGTTTTAGGCGATAGCCGAATGGATGCCTTTTTTAAATTAATCCTCCTAAAAGGTTCTCCTAAATTTGCTTATTTTCAAGTATTTAGAGCTTTAGAAATTGGTGTGGGATATGGGTTTACGGCCGGCAAGGACAATGCGCAAGTTCCAGGGGCAGCCGTGGGCCCGCATATCCAATAGGATGCCAAGGAAAAGCTTTGTAAAAGGGGCGCCAAGGCCAAAGGTTCGGCAGTACAACATGGGCGTTGACCGCTACTACGAATCCGCAGCCGACCTTGTTGCCATTCATGATATCCAGCTTAGGGATAACTCGCTTGAAGCCTCCAGGCAGGTTTGCGTAAAATACCTTGAGAAGAATTTGCCGGGGCAGTACTATTTTGGAATATTGAAATACCCCCATCTTGTGATCCGCGAACACTCCGCGCTTGGAGTAGCAGGGTCGGATCGCATCTCAAAGGGGATGAAACTTGCTTTTGGAAGGCCAAAGGGCAGGATGGCAAGGGTTAGGCATGGCGATTCGGTTTTCACAATCAGGGTAAATGCCAAGGATTTGGGGGTTGTCAAGGAGGCATTTCGCCGGGCAAAACTAAAGCTTTCCGGAAAATTCACTGAAAAGATCCGCGATATCAAGCAGGACAAAAAGAACCTTGCAAAAATTGGAAGGGAAATTATCATGAAGGTCAAGGTGACCGAAGAGAAGAAGAAGGAGGAAGCCCCCGCGGCAGCTGCAGGGGCGCCTGCGGAAGCCGGAAAGGAGGGCGAAAAGGCGGCCGAGGGCAAGGCTGCGGATGCAAAGCCGGAAGGCAAGAAGGAGGAAAAGAAGAAGTAACGATTCCTCCTTTCAATTTCCCCCGATTTCTTATTTTTTATTATTATTCGTAAATTCCACAAAGTGATCCATATGGGCAAAGTTTTGACCGTGCTAAAGATTTTTCCTGCTGAGGATTATTCCCTTGAAAAGCTACAGGAGAATGTTTCAAAGGTTCCGGGATGCAACTCCTCGAAAATAATCGACTATGTTTTTGGATCCAAAATCATCCAGGCCTCGTTTGTTTGCGAGGATGAGCAAAGCAAGGATTTTGAGGAGATTGTGCGCGCCCTCGTTGAGGGGGTAAGTGAAGTCCAAGTTGAGGAAGTTGGATTGATTTCTTAAAGGGGGGTGGGCGGCGACCGTGAAGAATTAGCCTTCGCGGCTCAGCAGACTTTA
>JBBSVW010000069.1:0-33317 GCA_038046605.1 Microcaldota archaeon
AGAGGTAAAAACAGCTGAAAAGTAGTTAAATTGGTGCGTTTTTTAAGCAATCACCATACATTCCAACCTTAGCCATTGCATCTGCAAGCAATCGCCGCAGCCATTGCGAAGAACAAGCACATATGCTCCGTCTATGGCAAACAGCAAAAGTAATGCAAGCAACCAAGAAAGTTGGAATGCGTATAAAATGGCACTTTCAGAGCTGGAAAATGCGGCGTGATCAAAAGCGGCTCATTATGCCTTCCTGAAGAAAAGCCGCAAAACTTTCAAGACGCGCTATAAACGTTTATGCCAGTTGCTATACTGTAGTTTTCTTGACGGTCACGCTCCGGGGGATCCCGGCAGTGTCGATAAGGAGCATATTTCCCAGAACTGGAGCGGAGGTTGAGGGAATCAGCCGGCTGAATTTTAAGCTTACAAGAACGCCGGAATTTACCTCCGAACTGCCATCCGATTTGAACAATCCCACTATGAGTTTTCCGGCAGCGGGTTGTTTGCTGTAAATGTCAAAATTCAGGGTACTGGATGGTTTCGCCGCAGAGATGAAGCTGAATCGTTTTGAGTCATAATCAATCTGGAATTGGGAGGCTGTTGAAATAAACGGGCTTGAAAGCTTTACAGATATGGAAATCGTACCGTCCGCATTTATTGTCGGGGTTCCAAGAGTCGCAGAAGCGGTGCTTGGCTGGAGTGCGCTTGCAGAAGACATTCCGCACGTGGGCTCCGGCTTACCTCTGAAGACATGGTTTATCAGCCCCACCGCATCCAATACATCGCTGATTATGCCGTCTCCGTTTATGTCCGCGATCCATGCAGGGTCTGGTGGCGCCCCTCCCCTGAATGCTATGTTCACAATTCCTACGACGTCCAGAACATCCCTGCTGCCGTCGTTGTTCAAGTCGCCGCACGCAGCGCCGAGAATAACTGATATCAGGACGGTTTCCGAGTCTGCTGCAAAGCCGTCCGTAACATTAAACACCACTGAATAATTGCCCGTATTATTCACTTTAGGAGTCCAGTTGAAAAGGCCGGTTATCGGACTGAAACTGAATGCGCTTGGAAGGAGCGATGCGGCATTCGTTCCGAAAGTCAGTGCATTGTTGTCGGGATCTGACGCCGAAAGCTGGATAAGCAAGGTTTTAGTTACGTTTACTAACCTATTCCCCACCGGGTTAAGGACAGGCGGGTTGTTTGGCGCTGGAACATTCGTAAGGGGCGCGTAATCCCCCCCTCCAGTGATATTATTGCTGGCATTGTATGGAAGCTTCGTATCTCCCAACCCATCTCCATTTGCATCAACGCCGGCATAATCATGCCAGAAGTTGCCCCCGGTCCAAGGGCCGCCGATTATGTTTTTCCCCGAGGTTCCCAGCAGGGATTCCTTTCCTATCTCGGCTGCTGAAAAAGCCCGCTTGTAGATCTTGACTTCGTCAATTGTCCCGTTGAAGGAATCCCAGGAGCTGCTGCCTAGTGTCAGGTAAACGGCTTTGTCGTTCATGACCGTTGTATTTATGGCGGCAGTTCCAAGCAAGGCGCCATCTGCATAAATTTTATATGCGCCGCCTGCCAGGTCGCGGACAATGGCGACATGGTGGTATTCGTTATCGTTGTAAGTTGTTGTGCTCCAATAGTTTTGGCCATTAATGCCATCCCAAATTGCGAATTGTATCCTTCCCGAATCCAGCCTGATCAGGACGTAGTAGCTGCCATCCGCTGCGCCGTAAAGGACAAAGTCCTCATATCCTGTTGAATTTGCCCTTATCCACTGCATTATGGAAAAATTCCCTTTGAGGGGATCCCTCAGGCTCGGGGAATCCGCAATGGAGACGCGGTCGTCGATCCCGTCAAAACCCAAAGCCCCACCATATTTTCCGCCGGTCCACAAAGGCCCATTCACCAGTGTTCCATGGTTCCCATTGCCGCTGGAATCAGCTGCGGTATTCCCAGTTCCATCATCAAATCTCCAATAAGCCGCCAATCCGTCCTCGCTGAACGCCAATTTTTTAGTGGTGTTCCATTTCGTGTTTGAAGAGCCGCCCCGTGCATTGGCCGTGTTGTTGAAGTAATTGTTGAAAATCAATAGGCCGCCGGGGTTGCCTTTCACCTCTATTCCCATATTGTTTTCTATGAAATAATTAGAGCTGACGTTCCCGCTCATGGAGCTGGTGATCCCGATTGAATTATTTTTGAAGGTATTGTTGTCCGCTTCAAAGGGGTAAAAGGAATCGTAAGGAAGCGTTATCCCCTTAACATTGAATTGGAAAGTGTTCCCGAGTATCTTTGGCGGGAAGGACGAACCTGCGTATATGCCTTCCGAATTCCGCAGGAACGTATTGCCGATTATCCTGCCGGGCGCATTGTAGTTGTGATAAACTATCCCCCTTGCATTGTCCGAGAAGGCATTCGACGTTATATCGGAATTATCCCAGCTTGAGTCGGCGGCATATTGGTTGTTGATGAATGAATTGTTGAATATAGTGCTATTGGAAGCGGAAGAGAAATACAATCCGTAGGTGTTGTTCAGGAAGGTATTTCCCGCGAATGTCAGGTTGTTATGGCTGTTCGGGGAAGGCGCGCTCCAAACCGCTTGCGAATTATTGAGAAAATAATTCCCTCCGAAATTCGCGTTGGAAACGATGCCGGAGATCGCAAGGCCGTTGATGTTGTTGGAGAACGAATTGTGAAGGAACTCAATATAAGAAGCTCCGCCCCCGATAGTCATTCCATATCCGAGGTTGTTGGTTGCGGTGTTGTTCTCGATGGCGGCGGCTGGAGTGCCTGAATTGCTGATATAGAACCCATCCTGGTTGTTGAAGTGCGCAACATTCCCCCTTATCGTGCTTCGGTTGCTATCCGCAATTATGCCGGTCCTGCCGTTGCGGGCTGCGTAATTTTCGAGCAGCATGTTTCCCGCCGAGGACACGACGATCCCATTAAAACTGTTATTTTGGGCCATGTTCCCCTTGATGAGGTGGTTGCCCGGCTCATTGCTGAAATAATCAAAGTATATGTATATGCCATTCCCATAATTATCGTTTATGATGTTTTGCTCAATGGTGAGGTTTCCCGCCTTCGTAGGAAGCCTGCCGCCGGCAGTGTCCCACCCCGCAATATAAATTCCGCTCCCGGCATACGCATTCCACTCATTGTTATTGCTGAAGTTATTGCCCCTTATAACTGAATCATACGAGTCGGCGGCAAAAAGCCCTTCCGCGCCCCCATATGCGAGGTTATATTCGACGAGTGAATTTTTCGAAAACCTCAGCTGGATGGCTTGGCCGGTGTTTTTCGTATCCCATAGTCCCTTCGCACCCTGAATGAGGTTCAGGCGAATCCTTTCGTAGGCGCCTTCAGCATAAATCCCCACCGTCCTGTTTATGATGGAATTACCTTCAACGAGCGTGTAATTGGCCTGTATTTTTATCCCCGTATACCCATCATCAGAAAGCGCCCCGCTTATGATGGAATTGCCTAGGATCTGGTTGTTGATGCCGGAAGGGAAGCCGACATTGCTGATGCTTATGCGCCCATAGGTGGAGCCGCTTTTGAGGTAGTTGTCCTTAATCAGGTTATTCGTGGAATTCGTAAGCGTTATTGAATACGCATCGAAGAGGGAATTGTTTATGATTGCCGATGAGCCGGTGTTGGTAAAGGCCGCAGCCACCCGTGCGTAGGTCGGGTAGTTGGTCCCTCGGACCGTGCAGTTCCTTATTTCAATGCCGCTTCTGCCAGTGGCTGAAAAAACCGTCGCCGGCCCGCTGATAGTGAAACCACGGCAATCGAAGGTAACGTTGTTGGACGAAAGCAAAAAGCACGTGCCGCCGGTGATATTTGTGAACGAGCCTGCCAGTTCGTAAGTGCCGGGAGAACTTATGGTAGCGCAGTTTGAAATCAGGGTGACAATATGGGGTTCCTGAACTTGAAGGGAGGAATCAGCTGGCAAGGATTCGGGCGATGCGGCGAAAACTAAGGCGGCGAGAAGCAAGGATACGCCGATGAATAAGACTGCCAATTTCCTATATCCGTCCACAACTTTCCCCGCAAACTGAAAACGCGTAGGAGTATACCGAGCAATAAAATTAAAAGGCTTGCGCATTTTTTTGAGGGTTTAAAAACGGAATTTAAATCAGCGGAATCCCTGAGATTTGTTCTTTGCGTTCAGGAGGTATTTGGCTGTCCCCTGCCTCCTTGCCGCAAAACCGTCTGCAGATTCCTCCTCTGTCAGCAGGTCGTAGGATGGGACGGTGCGCGCAATTGGCGAGAAAACATTCATTATTGATGAGGATATCTTGAGCAGCGGCGATCTCCTTTGCAGGTGGCTAAGTTCGTGCAGCAAAACCGCCTCCAGTTCCTTCCTTGAGAATGTTTCAAGCATCCCAATTGAGAGGAAGACTGCGCAGTTCAGGCCGGAGACGCTGTAGGCAACGGGCTTTTGCGAATCGATTATCCGAAGGTTAGGGATTCGTATGCCCAGCTTTCGGGCTTCGGAACGCAAGAACCCATCGAACCTGCCGCTTCGCCTTGTCCCCAGCATGAAAAATAGCGGCAGCAGAAGCGAGCCAATTGCCATGGAGAAGATGATTGATAGGGGGAATAGCAAAAGCCCAAATCTTGCGATTGTCACCGGGCAGCCAAGGCCAGCTGAAATGCATGAGAGGGATGTTGCAAGCAGAAGCGCTGGGAATGAGATGAGCGCAAGATGCGAATAGATGAGGAGCAAGCGCGGGCGGAAATTTAGGTTTGCGTCCCTTAGCTTGTAAATAACCAACAGCGCCAGGGCAAGCGAGAGGATGGTGAAAGTGACATTTGCCTGGTTCCCAATGAATGCGTCAATCCCAAAAACCAGATGATCCCACATTTCCAGCATAACCATAATCTAGTGCCCCACATATATATAGATTTTGAAATGCTATTTTTTGTATTTCTCGTTGAAATAGCTCACGGCTGATGGGCCAAAGCGCTCGATTAGCCGGTCAACCGCCTGCTGCACAACTGATTTTTCGAATTCGCCTTTTGTTAGCCTTGCCGAATAAATATAATGGATGCCGCCCTTCCCCTTGATGATCTTCCTGCTTACGAGCTTTTTTTGGTAAAGCCTATCCAGGCTCACCGCAACGGATGTGAGCGCGCATTTTCCCCGCATTTTGCCATGAAGGTCGCGAACTGTCATCTCGCCGCCCTCCCAGAGCTTGTTTAGCATGTCGGATTCGAGCGGCGCCATCACCGTGTCGGCTGCAACATCGCCCTTGCCGAAGTCGATTTTCTTCAGTTTTACCATGCGGTTATTCTGTTTCCTCGAGTATATAAGCTTTTCCATTCTTGCAAAGCTTTTCATAAAAAGGAAACCTATATAAATCTTTAGCTTTACATAGTTTGTAAAGCTTTTCAAGCGCTGGAACGAATCCGGTGGCGCTTGTTGGGCGATGGTTTCAAAAGAGGTGTTTTGAATGGAAGAGCATCATGAGCACGGGAAGAAGGAGGGTTTGCCAACTTTGATGTATGGCCTTATCATATTGCTGGTGGGATTGATGGCGTTCAACCAAGTGCAGATGGGAAATTTGCAGTCGGCGCACGCGAATTACCTGCTTTTTGCTAGTGGCCCCACAATAACCCTAGACGGCAGCAAGGCGCAAGGCGCCATCGCCCAGCAGCAATCATCTTTAGGGCAGCCGGGAGGAGCGCAAGTAGCCCAGGCTACATCGGCGCCAATCCAGACTGCCTCGCAGTCCTCGCAAGTCTCCCTTGAATCGATTGCCGCAAAGGTCATTCCAACCGGTGTGCCTAAAATTTACGGTGCGGAGCTGGGAGTCACTTTTGCCGATCCCGTCAATTCAATGGCGGTCCTTGCAAAAATGGACGACGGCAACGGCATGCCCGACAAAACGATGAACGCGCGGTACGTGAAAATAGGCTCCCAGATTGCATGCGAATATTGCTGCGGCGCGAACACGCTCGTATTCGAGACCGGCCAGGCGGCATGTGGCTGCGCCCATTCCTATGCGATGCGCGGGCTTGCAAAATACCTTATCTCGAAGCACGGGGCGGAATACACCGATGAGCAGATCCTGGAGGAGCTGGGCAAGTGGAAGACGATGTTCTTCCCCAAGCCGATATTGACCAAGGCGGTTGAATTCGCAACCGCCGGCAAGGACATAAACACCCTCGACCTCACAACGAATAAATTCCGGGGATTCAAGGCGCCCGCAGCTGCTCCGGCAACATCCGGAAGCTCGGGAGTTGCAAACATTGCAAACCTGCCCAACATGGTGGGAGGGTGCTGAAAAAAAGTGAATCGATGAATGGCACAAAATGGGGTGGCATTTTTTTAGGGAATAAAAACCGATTTTTTTGTTTTTTGTTTTTTTGGAAACAGTTGGAATATAGCAGGAATGAATTTAATTGAAAAGAGGCGATGGAAATGGAAAGGATGACTTTGCTAACAGTGCTGCTTGGGCTTATGGTCGCGGTTACCGCGATGCAAACCCTCCAGCTAAACGGCCTGAATTCGGGCTTTGCGCAGCTTGCAGGCATAAAATCCGCCGGAGCGCAAATAACTGCGGGAAATGCGATTACAACTGGAAGCGCGCTTTCCGCGATACCCGCAGCCGGCGCTGCTGACGCCGAATACGAGAAAATGATGGACGAGATGCATCCCGGCTGGAGGCAGCAGCAAGGAGTCGCTGCGGCTCCCGCGGGAGTTGCGGCACCGGTGCAGGCACCCGCATCCGGAGCGCTCGCACAGATTGGCAATTTGCCAAACATGGTAGGCGGCTGCTAAAACGGCAACAGGAACGAAATCCCACAGAATCGGGAAACTTAGGTGATGGTCATGACCAGATTAGCTGCAGGCATATTTCTGATTGCATTGGTTTTGCAACTAGGAAGCGTGCTTGCGATAGAATCAAAAACAGCGGTAATTTACAAGAACGAGGCGTGCGGCCACTGCGCGCCCTACCTGGAACAGCTTATGCCCCTCCTGCTAAAAGAAGGGTACCAGCCGGAAATTCGGGATTTCATCAACTCCCAGCAGGCGCGCGCCGAAATGGCTGAAATTCAGGATCGTTTTAGCGTGCCTTTGCAATATCGGGGGCACATGCTGGTTTTCCTGGATGGAAAATACCTGCTTGAAGGGCATTTGCCAATCAAGACCGTTGGGGAGTTGCTGACAAATCCCCCCGGCCAGCAGGTAATTCTTTACCAGGATTCCATGGGCGCCGCGACCACATACTTCATCGTCACCGGTGAAAATGCGATTGAAAAAAGCGTGAGCGAACCGTTTTCATTGTCTCTTTCGGGATTGGCGCCTTCCCCAAATGACATGGCTGGCATGCTCAATAATCCATGGTTCCTTCCGGGAATGTTGATGCTCGTCACTATCGCGCTTATTGCAAAATATGGATTTTAACGGGTGTAAAAATGATCCGGTTCATGCACAATAGGCTGCCGCTTTTTATGCTGGCATTCCTTGTACAATCCGTTTCCGCCATTACCGATGTGTCAAACCTGCTTCCGCTCATCATCACCAGCGGATTCCTTGACGGCATCCATCCATGCGGGCTTGCGGTGCTGTTCTTTTTCATCGCGCTCCTATTGATGATGAAAAAGCCAAGGAAGGAAATGCTCCTTATCGGGCTCGCTTACATTTTTGGCGTCTTCGTTGCCTACCTTTTGATTGGCATTGGCATCCTTAAGGTGTTCACGTTCTTCCCAACGCACTTCATGGCCAAGCTTGGCGCATCCATGCTCCTAATTGTTGGCGCAATTTCAATCTGGGAGGGGCTATCCGGCAAGAAGGCATTCAAGCTTCCGTCAATTTCAAGGGGATGGATCGATTCGTGGCTTAGGAAATCCACTGCAACAGCTGCTCTTGTTGCCGGCTTTATTGTTGGAGTTTGCGCCTTCCCGTGCGCTGGCGGAATCTACGTTGCGATCCTTGGCATTATCGCCTCGAAATTCGCGTTCTGGGAGGGGATTGGTTACCTGCTCCTCTACAATGTAATGTTCGTGATGCCGCTTATCCTGGTATTGCTGGTTTCAACAAATTCCAAAATCCTGCTCTCCATCGAGAGGATGGAAAAGGAGAACCGGAAGAAGCTGAAATTGCTTTTGGGGGCGCTGATGATCATGCTTGCGCTTTTCATTTTGTTCGGAGGTGTTTTGCAATGACCATTTGCATGAATATTGGTTTGGAAAAATGGAATGTGCCGGTTTGCAGCAATGGAGCATCCGTCATTCCCTCATTTCCCATTCCAGAATCTTCCATGCGCTTCCAGAGGCAATTCCATTTTGCATTTTCGAGGTGCCCTAAGTTATGACCATGTGCACAAATTGCGGAAAGCCCTTTTTGGACTGCTGCGAGGATAGGGAATTATGCGCGGATTGCATAAAGAAATCCGTCCGCGCGAAGGTTGACGAATACCGCTCGAAAATAAACCCCGCATTGAAATTGAGGCGAAATTGAAAGATGGAAAAAAGGAGGAATGCAAATTTGCAAAAAATAAAGGCAAAAAAAGGAAGGGAAGCGGATGCTGTTTCAAGCAAGCATCAGCCCCTGGGCCATGTTCGATGGCATCAGCTTCCGGGCCTGGTGCGATGGCTTGAGCGCAATTCGAGCCTTGCCGGAATCCTTGCCTTCCTGTTAATTTTCGTTTTCTATTTTGGCATCATCACTCTTGCAAACTCATTTCCGCACGCACTGCAGCAATTCTCCCTCGACTGGCCGTGGATAATTTTATTGGCGTCCGGTTTTGGGCTCCAAACCAGGCTCCATCTGCACCTGAAACACCAGCTCTACAAGAAGATGCTTTCCTCATCGGGAATGGCCGCGTCTGGAGGGGTTTCCGGAACCGCGATGCTTGCATGCTGCGCCCACCATATTTCGGATGCGCTTCCGTTTCTGGGGCTTGCGGGCGCCGCCGGCTTCCTTTTTGATTACCGGGAAATTTTCCTGCTCTTCGGGGTGCTCTCGAATTTCGTCGGGATTATTTACCTCCTCACAAAATACAATGAATACGGCCTGGAATCGGAGATACCCTTTGGAATCCAGCGCTTTTTCCGGAGTTCGGAATCCCTTAATTTTTCCCTTGTCGGCTCTGCAGCAATTTTTCTATCATATGTGGCAAAATTATTCATTATGAGGTGAGTTTATGGGCAAAATGGCGGAATACGGGATAATTTTCATTGCGATTGCGGTTGTGGCGTTCAGCGTCTTTTCAGTGTTCTCCCCGTCCAAACCTGCATTGGACTCACAGGGAAGGGTGCTGCAAACGGCAAGCAATCAACAATATTACCAGCAGCAAGCTGTATCCTCGGGTAGCGAATGCGGCAACCTCAAGGATGCGGCAAATGTGCAGCACCTAAGCCATCATCCATCGCAATATGCGGAGTGCCTTGGGAAGGTGGATCCCGCATTCCTTAAGCAGGCGACGGGGAAAACATTGCAGGAAATTGCCGGCAGCGGAAGCCCAGGCGGCGAGACGGCCGAACAGATGAATGCAAGGATGCACCCATCAGGCTGAAACCAAAAAGTGTTTGAAATAAAGAAGGATGATAAAATATGCTTGAAAACCAGTTGGAATACTTGCGCAACAACCATTTGGCAATGATGGCCGTATGCTGCCTGCTTCCTGTAATCCCGATTTTGGGGTTGCAGCTTGCAGGCATCACGGGCTGGTGGGTTTTCCCGCTAGCAATTGCAATTTGCATCGGCGGCCACGTGTTGATGATGGCACTGCCAAGCAAGAACGGTGAGAGAAAATTATGCCACTGAATAAGATGCCTAAATTCCTGGCCGGCCATCGCAAGGCATTTGAAACCATATTTTGGATCGCGGTGCTCGGGCTCGCCTACGTGGTGATGCTCAAGGCCATGCATCCTGGAGGGAAGATATTCGGGTTCTGAGGTTTAGGGGAGGGAAAAAATACGGCACTAGGAAAGAAAAGTAAGGGTTTTGAGAGGAAATTGCATATCATTTGGATGGAAAATCGCTTATGATGGGAAAACGGACAAATGCCGCCAGGATGGGAAAAAAGGAAATAGGGCGGGAAATTGCATGACCAACCAAATACAATAAACATTATAGGTGAGAAAACATGGATCTGAGCTGGAATTCATTGAAAAATAACCATATGCTGCTGATGGTGCTCTGCTGTCTTATACCACTCGTGCTGATATTCGGGGCCTCTTACTTCGGGCTGAACCTGCGCAATTATTCCTGGCTAATATTGCTGCTCTGCCCTCTTTTCATGATGTGGATGATGAAGGACATGCACGGCGGGCATGCGGGGCATGGTGGCAATGCTGCGAATGGGATTGATGCGGGGCACGAAAGCCAAACTGGAAATGAAGCGGATGCCGGGCAGAAAAGCCATGCCGGAAATTTGGCCGATGGGGAAGGCTCCCAAGCATATGCCAAAAATGGCGCGAGGGCCGGTATGAAAAACGAACTGCCTGCTAAAAAGGCGGCTTGCCATTAATGGATGATTGGGTTTTTTTAGAAAAATTGGGATAAGGCGGAAAGGAGATGAAATGGCGAGGGAAAAGCAGGGCCGTTGATGGATAAGATGTTTTTTTAGAATAGGGCAAAAAAGTAAATAGGTGATGAAATGGCAAGGGAAAAAGGAATGCATAGGCTTGATTGGTGGCCGGTATCGCTCTCCTTGGGGGGCACTTTTGGGGCGCTCTCACTTCTCTGCGGCCTTCTGCTACTGGCCGCTCCGGGGGTGGTGCTTGGGTTCTTTGACTATCTTACGCATTACGGCTTTGCGGTTGCTCCAAGGGCAATAAGCCCCCTTAGCCTGGTTTCAGCAGTCGTGGTATCGTTTATCGGCGGCTTTTTGATCGGCGCCATATTTGTTCCGCTTTACAATGCGTGCCTCAAGCACTGCGGGTACGACTAGGGCTCTTTTGTAAAATGGCCATTTGTTTTTTTGTATTTTTTCCAGGATGGCAAATTTCAAGCATGGGAATATAATTGGTAAACGGGTGATAAACATGGGCGGAAAGAAGGGCGGCGGAAAATGCTGCTAATTGGCAGGTGCCGGCTAAGGAGTGCATGCATGGCTTGCAATGAAAATATAAAGTGCCAAGCCAGCGTGCCAAAATTCGGGGTTGATCTACTTCGAAATGGCTTATGGGGATCCATCAGGGAAAATCATTTCTCCAATAATGCCTTTTTGAGCTCCTCCTTTAGGTGTATGATTTTGAGCTTGCCGGACTTTTGCACATCGATGACGCCCATGGATTCAAGCTTGGCAACAATCCGGTGCGCCTTGAGCCGCGTCATCCCTTCAAGCCTTGAGATCTCGGCCTGCATGATCCTTCCATTCCCCCGAAGAAGCTCGCTTATCACGAGTTTTTCATCCCTATCCATGAATTTAAGCACCAATTCGGCAACCGCCCTAGCTTCCAAGCCCTTCTTGTCGACCTTGTCGCTAAGCAGGTAAAATACAACTGCGCCAACCACCACCCCGACCATGGAAAGCAGCACCATCAGCTCCACATGAAAGCCAAAGAGCAGGTGGTAAAGGACGGAAAGCGCGGAATTTTCGGGAGTTTGGAATGAAAAGACAGTCAGGAATATCAATAGGGCGAATACCGCAATCAATAATATTGCAAATGCCGTCCTCTTGTTTGAAACCATGGATTGTCGCACCTGTTATTCTAGGTATTTTAGCCGTTCCGTCGTTTTGAATTTTTTGGCGCCATATTCTGCATGTTTTTGGGCTGTTTCATCAATTTGAAACAAACCCGCATTAAGTTTCAGTTTTTTGAAACAATAAAAATGGTTGTTTCAGGAATTAATATATATTGTTTCAACCATATGGGTAACATAAGTAATTGAATAGCAATTTATAATATGCCCTTTATGGTGTATTATGGCTGATTATAATTCAAAGGTGAGTATATGGAACGTAATATGCTCCTGCTCTTCGCGGTTGCGATTGCAGGAATATTGGGGCTTGTGATATTTGCGCAGATGACCGCGCCAAGGGTGCCGGTGCCTATTCAGGCAACGGTTCAGCCGCCCATCATATTGGGGGGCGGAGAGCCTGCGGGAACTTCGGGAGAAACCCAGGTGATTGACATAAGGGCCCTTGGATCTGGAGTTTACGACAAGCCTAAGGTAACGGTCAAGGCGGGCGTACCGGTCAAGCTAAGGTTTTCCGCAGATCAGAATTCAGGGTGCGGAAGGCAGCTTATGATGCCGGATTATGGTGTAAGCCTTGTTTCCCGGAACGGAGAAACGGTTGAGGCAACATTTACGCCCCAAAAGGGTTCACACGCCTACAGGTGCGGAATGAACATGTTCCGGGGAGTGCTTACTGCGGAATAAATAAGGCAAGCAACGATCAGGCAAATTGGGCATTAGGTAAACTGGGAATTGGGCAAACTAGGTTTTTCCATATGAAAATAGATTTCAAGGGCAGGTTTTTGATGCTGGCAGGGATGTTCGAAAATAGGCGGTATGCCATGAGTTTTGGGATGCTTTTTACCATCCTCCTTGGCGCCTATTTCTTGATGTCTGGGACATTCCTTCTCTCGCTCATGCAATTCAATGAGTCCGCAGAAATGCCATTTGTGGCACTTCAGGTTTTGATTGCGCTCCTTGCCGCCATCCAGCTTTCAATCATGCTCAATTTCGGCGGAAAGAAGGGGGATTTGGCCGGCGGGTTTGTGGCATTGTTTGCCTCCGCGTGCCCGGTATGCGTCCCCCTTTGGATTTATGCGCTGGGCCTTGGTGGGTCCCTTGCGTTTCTTTCCGATTTTTCATTGGCGATGGGTTTATTTGCAGTTGCGCTCTTGGCATATTCATTATGGAGATGCCTTGATCCGCAGTGCAAGGTGATAAAATATGAAAAAAGTGTTCTTCGTTAAAGGGATGCATTGCAACAGCTGCAATTGGCTGATTTCCGAGAATGTGAAGGAAATCAAGGGCGTGATCGCGGTAAGCGCGGATTTCAATAAGCGCGAGGCTGTGGTGGAATTCGATAGCCCGGCTACGGAGGCGCAGATCACCAAGGCGATCGAAAAGGAGGGCGGGTACAAGGTGCAAAAAATAAGCTGAAAAAAATATCCGGGTATTTGGAAATAATCCTGGGAATTGCCATTCTTGGGAATTCTCCTTCAGGCAAATAAATTCAAAATGGTGATAAAATGGTCGAAAAGGATGTTTACATTAGGGAGCTTAACTGCGAAGCATGCGAAAGGCTGGTGGAGCGGATCGCCATTAGGCATTCCGTCAAGCTCGAGGATGTTGATTTCTCGCAAAAGCGCGCAAGGCTTAGCGGCGAAACCTCGCAAATGGAAGCAATGGCGCAGGAACTTGAGAACATGGGCTATTCCACATCATTCGAAAGGGTCCCAAGGAGCGGCAAGGGCAAAATGCGCCTTTTCAATTTCATCAAGGGTTCCATTTTCGGCGAGGAGAATTACCAGGCTGAATCAAAGGGTGTCGAGCTTTTGGTTTACACCTTTGTCCTTCTAGCGCTTGCAACCATCGCGCTGGGCTTCCTTGGGATTTTATCACCCCAATACATGGGCTATTCGTTCCTTTCACTGATTTCAATTGTCATGATCATGCCCGTAGCCTACCAGGTTGAGGCATTCCGCGACTCATTTACCCACATGAATGGCATGATGATTGGTATGACCATAGGAATGTCGGCAGGTTTTCTTGCAGGCGCAGTAATTGGAGCAACAAATGGCATGTTCATGGGCAGTGTCTATGGCATGCTTATTGGAATGGCAGCCGGCGCCTATCTGGGTTACTGCTGCGGCATCATGGGAGTGCTCGAAGGCATGATGGGGGGGCTAATGGCTGGCACCATGGGCGCGATGCTTTCGGTCATGATGGTATTTGACAACCTCAATTTCTTCCTTCCAATCCTTCTTGCCAGCCTTGCCTTCATCATGTTCGGCCTAAGTTACATGATACATAAGGAAAATTTGGGCTTTAAACCCGAGAAGGTGCCAATTTGGAATTTCCTGGCGCTTTCAATTCTCGTCCACATCGCGACAATAATTGTGATGGTTTACGGGCCCAAGTCGGCGGCGGTTTTAGTTGGGTAAAAAATTATTAATAAATAGGATGTGAAAAGAAGAGGAGAATGGGGTGTTTGAGTAATAGCACTCCCCCCATCCGCATTTTCACATATTTTTTTAGGTGAAAAAACATGAAAGCGAAATTTGACATCATTGGAATGCACTGCGCAACCTGCAGCCTTAGGATCACAAAAGCCCTCACAAAAACGCCTGGGGTCCTTAAAGCTAATGTGAATTATGGCTCGGAAAAAGCAGATGTGGAATTCGACGAATCAAAATGCACAATTCCCGATATGGTCCGCGCTGTTGAGGCGCAGGGCTACAAGGCAATCCCCTCGGATGGGATGGGCATGGAAGAAGGCAATATGGGAATGGGAGGCATGCATTCTGGAAAGGCCAATATGCAAGGCTCAGGCCACAATCATGCCGAAATGCTCCGAAAGGAGGAGTTCGAGCTGCTGAAAAAAAAGGTGCTAGTCGCATTCGCCCTATCAATCCCCGCCTTTCTTGTTGGCATGTTTGGCATGGAATGGGCAAATCAAAAACTCATATTGTTCATCCTAGCCACACCGGTGCAGTTCTGGGCTGGCAAGCAGTTTTACGATGGCGCAATTTCCGGGCTTAAGTTCTGGCAGGCAAATATGGATACCCTAATTGCAATGGGCACTTCCGTTGCCTATCTCTATTCCGTCGCATCCCTATTTGGCTTTGTTGCGGAGCAATACTTCGAGATTGGGGCGATCCTTATTTCCTTCGTGCTCCTAGGCAAGTATCTGGAGGCATTCACCAAGGGCAAGGCAAGCGAGGCCATAAAGAAGCTCATGGGGCTTACGCCCAAAGTAGCCGTAGTCATCCGCAAGGGCAGGGAGATGAAAATCCCAATCGAGCAGGTGATCGTGGGCGATCTTATCCGCGTTAGGCCCGGTGAAAAAATACCGGTTGACGGGGTTGTTGTTGGCGGTGATTCAACAGTTGATGAATCCATGCTTACTGGAGAATCCATGCCGGTTGAGAAAACCAAGGGCGCGAAGGTTTTTTGCGCAACCATTAATCGGCACGGGACAATCACATTCAAGGCGGAAAAGGTGGGCAAGGATACGGTCCTCTCCCAAATTGTGAAAATTGTCGAGGAGGCGCAGGGCACGCGCGCTCCCATCCAAAGGTTTGCGGATGAGATTTCGGCATCCTTTGTGCCTGCCGTCATAGTAATTGCCATCATCACATTTACTGCATGGATGTTCCTTGGGCAGCCCTTCCATTTCGCCTTGCTTGCGGGTGTTTCAGTTCTTGTGATCGCCTGCCCATGCGCACTTGGGCTTGCAACTCCAACCGCAATTATGGTGGGAACCGGCATGGGCGCAGAAAAGGGCATCCTCATAAAGAACCCCGAAGCACTTGAGCGCACCGGAAAGATCAATGCAATTGTGTTTGACAAAACCGGAACGATCACGCAAGGCAGGCCGCAGGTAACTGAAATTATTTCCCTTGGCAGCCTTAAAGAAAAAGAAATCCTGAAAATTGCAGCCTCCATTGAAAAGCCTTCAGAACATCCGCTGGCAGAGGCGATCGTGCTAAGGGCGGAGGAGGAAAAATTGGCGCTATCAAAAGTGGCTTCCTTTAACGCAATTCCAGGAAAGGGGGTAGGGGGCAAAATTGGCGCCATCCACTATTTCATGGGCTCCCCAAAATTAATGAAGGGAAAAGGGGCAGGCATGGCAAAATTGGAAGCGCTTGAACTCCAGGGCAAAACCGCAATGATTTTGTTTGAAGGAAAAGAGGGCGGAAAGCTTAAGCCCCTTGGGATTTTGGCGGTACGCGATGAGCTAAAGCCAAATGCCAAGCGGGCAGTTGAAAAGCTTAGGAGAATGGGGATTGAGTCTATTCTGCTAACCGGCGATAATGAACGGACCGCAAAGGCAATTGCAAAGGAGGCCGGAATCCGGACCGTAATTGCAAACGTGCTCCCCCAGGAAAAATCCAAGAAAATTGGTGAGCTGCAAAAAACCGGAAAGGTCGTTGCCATGGTGGGTGATGGCATCAATGACGCCCCAGCGCTTGCAAAATCCGATGTCGGGATTGCCATGGCCAGCGGCACTGACATAGCAATGGAAAGCGGCAGCATCGTCCTCATGAAAAATGATGTCGAGGATGTGCCGCGCTCACTCAATTTGGGAAGGAAGACACTCTCGAAAATAAAGCAGGGGCTTTTCTGGGCGCTCATTTACAATGTGGTTGGCATTCCGGTTGCAGCCGGAGTTTTCTACTCCTCAACCGGATGGCTGCTTTCCCCGGCAATTGCGGGCGCCGCCATGGCAATGAGCTCGGTTTCGGTTGTGCTCAACGCGCTAACCCTGAAATTAGAACGGCTCTGAGGAAAATCCCCATTGCGGATCTTTTCGGAAATTACCCGCCCCATATCAGGTTTTAAGATTGCCTTCAGGTTTGTTTTTTTAAATACGCCTATCATAACAGCTATATGGCAAGCAAGAATTTGTCCCGGATAAAAAATACCCTAACTCCCTTTACCGCATTCCTGATTACTGCGCTAGCCGCCCTGCTTTTCCTATCCGTCCTTAGGGCATCCTTGTTTACTGAAGTAAACGAGGAAAAGAAAATATGGTTCGAGTTAAGTTTCCTCCTCTTTGCCGCCATTTTGGCCGAGCTTCTAGTTGTTTATCTAAGGCAACCGACCGTAATGGTGCTTTTGCTTCTTGGCGTTGCCATAAGCCCAAGTGCAATTGAAATATTCTATCCCTTTGCCTTTGGGCTATTGGTTTTTGCATTTGCCGTATTTGGCGTTGCACTGCAAAGCGCATCACAGCTGCCGCATCTTGTTCCAACTGAGGGTGTTGTTAGGATTTTTGCCCAGCTTGGGGCAATCCTTCTGCTCTTCAAGATCGGTCTCCATTCCGAAATAAAGCAAATATTCAATTTGAAAAACCTGATTGTGGGCCTTCTTGGGGTGGTTATCCCATTTGCAGCAGGTTTTTACTACGCTTCCGTTACGGGGCATGGATTTAGCTATTCCATGTTCCTTGGCGCCGCGCTTACTGCAACAAGCGTTGGGGTTACCGTTGCAGTCCTGCAGGAGCTTAAGGCCATGGAAAAGGAATTTGCGAAGGTTATTTTGGGCGCTGCCGTTATTGATGACATATTGGCGCTTTTGGTGTTGAGCCTGATAAACAACTTTCCAACCGAATTGAACGTGCAAACCTTTTCGCCGCTTTTAATTGTCCTTCTGACCGCTTTCATTTTCGTGATTGGAGGCATTCTTCTAGGGAAAGCCATTGTAAAAAGATATTTCGACAGGGATTTGGGGGCAAAGGTTATTTCCAATACGGCCTTCCTTGGGATCCTTGCATATGTGCTTGCCTATTCCCATGCCGCCGAATTCATCGGCCTTTCCGCAATTGTAGGCGCGTTCATTGCAGGAATAACCCTAAATTACAGCAAGCTTACTGAAAAGCTCTTTTCCCTCTTTTACCCCCTTGAGGCGTTCTTCACCCCTATATTTTTCATTTCGCTTGGAATGCTGGTTGATATTCCTGCCCTTATGGAAAATCTTTTCCCGATACTGATCATCACTGCAATTGCCATTCTGACCAAAATCGTCGGCTGCGGCATAGGGGCCTTCCTGACCGGAACTAAATTGAAGGAGGCAATAGTCATAGGCATTGGCATGGTTCCGCGAGGGGAAATTGCACTCATCATCGGATTGTTCGGGCTCACTGCAATAGGCGCCGATGGCAATTCCATCCTAACTGATTCCGAATATTCCATCATCGCATCAATGGCATTCATCACGACAATAATCATTCCCTGGCTGCTGAAAAAATCCCTTTCATGGGCAAAAATGGCAAAAAATGCAAAAATGAAATGATAATGATTGGATGATTGGCAATCTAACGCTGGGAAAAGCAAATTCAATTATTCTGCCTCAAATGGAAAAAAGGCTTAATGGATCAATGATTGATAATTTATGCCAATAACAGCAAAAAGGTTTATCGTGCTAGGCATTGACTGCGGATCCTGCGCCACCACCATTGAAAAGGCGCTACGGAAGATGGATGGGGTAAAGCGGGCCGACCTCAATTACAACACTGCCCGGCTTGAGGTTGAATTCGAGGGAGGCAAGGAGGCGGAAAAGAGGATAATTTCGAGGGTTCGGGTGCTAGGTTATAAGATTGCGTAATCAACTCATTTTCTTTCCAAATTTTTCCGGTATTGCTCATGATGGCTCCATATGTCCTCTGCGGTTTCAATGGCTTTGTGCCTTGGCAATACCCTATCGGAATGGATGTGCAAAAGGGCAGCAAATGAGCTTATTGCCCTATCGGCCTGATTTTCAGGGGTCGATATCAGTATGCGAAAGCTTTCACTCACCTTTCTTTTAATCTCCGAATTTTGGGCAATATTTGTAAGGAGTTCGTTCATTCCCTTGATATGCCTCTTGCTATGGAGATGAAACATCGCATCTCCCTGCCCTCCGGCGATCCATGCCATAATCATTCTCCTTTCGTCAATCTATATCCGACGAACATTTTTGGAAATATCTGCTCGAGCACTGGGCTAAATCCCCTCCTGTTTAGGTTTGAAATTTTCCTTGCAATAGCCTTAGGATTGGGATTTCCCGTAAATACCGGCTTTAAAGCATCGATTGCCTCGGGATGGTACTCCGCTTCGCCATTCAATGTTCTCTTCAAGTATTTACGGTATTCCTTTGTTAATACTTTTGCGAATTCAGTTGGATCCTTTGGTTGAGGATGGTCTGCTGGTTCCCCTTCATGAGTTAATGGTATAACTTTGTAACCCGCGTTTTCCGATTGTTTTATTAGGCGATTGAAAGCGGATGGATGGAAAAATAGTGAAGAGGGAAAAATCGTGATTTCATGGAAATCCTCAGTTTTAGGAATTTGGAGATGATCTTTTAACTGTGTTAAACCCCTTGAAATGAGGTAAAAAATTGAAACTGGCGTGACTGGGGTAATAAGGGGCTTTTCAGTTGGTAAGCCAAAAGTGTCCAAATTCAAGCTATGCCGATACCTCCCCGTTGGCAAAACCTCCCTTTCATATGCGTATTGTGCGGAAAATGATGTAGGATGCGCCAAGACAAAATCATTATAGGGTTTTGAGCTTACAAGGAGGCGCGAGGATTTGCTAGCCTTCGAGGCAGCGTGCGGATACACCGTTATCCTATCCTCGTGAAAAACCATATTGCCCCTTTGTTTCATATAGCTAGCCTCGTTCATAAAATAATTCAATGTTGAAAGATAATTAAATACCCCTGATTAATGGTTTCATGGCAAATTTGATGGTAGGAGATCGCGATGTACGAAAAATAAGCATCCCTGCAAAAAATTCCCACAAGGGGCAAAATGGCATACTTACCATAATTGGCGGCAGCACGAAATACCATGGGGCGCCTCTCCTAGCAATCAAGGCCGCGAGCCGGTTTGTCGATTTGCTCTATTTCCATTCACCGGAAAAAAGCAACATGGAGCTTTTGCATTTCCTCAAAGGGCATAAGTGCACTTTCATTGGAATTGATGCGAAGGAGCTGGATAAAACCATCCAAAAATCCGATTGCGTGCTGATTGGGAACGGAATGGAAATCAACCCGGCGAATAAAAAATTGCTCAACTCCCTCCTGAAAAAATACTCCAAAAAGAAGAAGTTTGTGCTGGACGCGGGAGCGCTGCACATGGTGGATAAGAAATTGTTGAATTCCAACGTCATCATTACCCCCCACATTCTGGAATTCTACGCGCTTTTTGGGAAAAATGCAAATAAGGCAAGTGCGCCCGGAATGGCTAAAAAATACGGCTGCATCGTTCTCCTCAAGCACCCCGATGGTGATCTGATTTCTGATGGGAAATCCCTCTTCATCAACCAAACCGGGAACGAGGGGATGACAAAGGGCGGGACCGGCGATACACTGGCAGGCCTGTGCGCGGCGCTCGCGTGCAAAAACAGCTTATTCCTGGCTGCCAAATGCGCCGCCTACCTTAATGGTCTCGCTGGCGACCTGCTGAAGAAGGAACGCGGAGTGCATTTCGATGCGGATGATCTGGCGGACTATTTTGGGGTTGCATTCGAGATGGCACTGGAGAAAAAATAAAGGTAATTAGGGCATTTTCGGAGGTCATAGAGGTAAAAACAGCACAAAAAGCCTTGAATTGCGTGTTTTTTAAGCAATCACGTAAATTTTTTTGTCAGCCACCATAACATCAAGCAATAACGCCCCTTCAATAAATAGTCAATAACTATAGCGAATAAGGCAATTATTGGAACTTTTTGTTGCCTTATTCTAATATAGCGGTCATATTTGATTGTTCCATTATTTTACTTAACCGCTATATAACCAACCCATCAGCTCCGCATCCCAACATAAAAGGTAATATCAATTGAGATTGAAGCGCTTTAAATTGATTTGGATATATACAACTTTCGCTCTGCACCAATTTAAAAAACTCTTCAAATTATCCCATCGCCTTCCTATACGCTTGATGCACCGCCGGCGTCAATTTCCAAACCCGGCTATTCTTCTGCCCCTTCTCAAAGCTCACTAGCTTCTTTCCATGCACATTTTCCAGGAGCCTTGAAACGAAATGGTTGTTTCTGCCTATCGCAATTGAAATCTGCCTTATTGTGCATTCCTCAGGAAACCCATAATTATCGTAAAGGTAGCCAAGTATCTGCTCCATCACTTTGGTTTCGGTTTGGGGGGAGACTTTGGACATTATTTCACTTCTTTATACCAAATGGAATTCAAAAGGTTTTGAGCTGCATATGCAATTTGTTCATTGGGGTCATTCTTTAGTTTCTCCAACCGTTTTTCGATGTTTTGTACCTTCCCATTCGCCAAACTGCTTGCCGAGACAAGAGACTGGAGAAGGTTTAAACCAAATACTACTTTCGTAGGGTTACTCTGCTTTGTTAGTGCAATTGCCACATCAATTACTGGGGCTATTGCCCTCTCATTTTTTGCTGCTATCCGTGCCAAAGTTAAGATATGGGTGTGCGTTTCATCTCCAACTTCAATTTTGTAAGCTAATTCCATCCCTTCGATGTACTGCTGTATCTCATCCGTCACTTCATCGAAATCTGGCAATTCGTTATCCTTTACTAAATGTTCCAGGCTGGATTTCCAATACTTTTGCGCTTCCCGCAGTTTGGAAGAGGTCATGAAATTCGGGTTGTAGGTGAAATTGTTGCTGCTGCACTTCTTTATTATGAAAGGGCGCAATTCCAGCAAATCAAAGTTCCCTTCGCGGAGAAGCCTCCAAACATCATAAAAGTCCCGGGCCTTGCCCCTATCCATCATGGCGCATACTTTCTCAACCATAATTTCTTTTAGGGGATATGAGAGCACTTTGATTGGCGGAATATCGGGGTAATCACCCTGCAGTTCCCTTGTTTCCGGTTCAAAGAGCAACTTTTCAGAAAATTTCAGGTCGAATTTTACCCTTCCAATGAAAACATCAACTTTGTACTGGATGTCGGACGAGATCATACCCGGATTGGCATGATAATCATCCAATTTCAAGTAAATGCCGCTCTCCTCATTCAAATCTTTCAACACAATATCCTCCAAAAATTGCTTCAGGCCCCAGTTTTTCCTTCCTGAAAGCATCTCGCCAACCTGTTCAAGCTGGGGATTTTCAATGCCGATAAAACTGAAGTCCAGGTCCTCGGATAATCGCCATACCTGCGGAAAGTGCACTTTTCTTATTGATGTCCCGCCTTTGAAAACGAGATGCTTATGCATCGGGTATTTTTGCGAATAGAATCCCTTTAGGAGCCATTCCAGGACATAATCCTTTGCCAGGGCCTCTGCACTTATGCCACGTTCCTTTGCAAGTCGGGTTATTTCAAGTTTAGTAAGCACGGACATCTCCCTTTAAGGTTTTTTCATCGACATTTATTAGAAGCTTCCATTTGTAAGAATATTTCCCTTTCGGGCCTAGAATTGGATCGAGCTTCGAATATCCCTTTCCCTTGTTCCTTATTGAACGCAATACTTTTTCTGAAAACGGGTTCCCCACCAATTCAAGAAGGAAACCGAACCTTTTCAAAGCGGAAACGTTTCCCAATTTCTTCCCATACTCTAGCACTTTTTCAGCGGAAAAGTCGATTTTTCCCTTGAATGCCTTCAACACCTCCTCAATGCCGCCGCAGTATTCCGGATGATCCAGGCAATCAATTATTGTTTTTTCCTTGTCAGAAACGATTACTTTGGTGTCGCCGAAATTTTTTTCCCTGGTCCCGAAAAACTTTTTCTTTGAAATTGTGATGAACTTGAACCTGCCCGCCATTATCTTCCTGTTTTTTACCCTCTTGGTTGTTGCAATAAATGTAGTAAAAGGCACCTGCTCTGTGAAGCCGTAGCTGTTCAGCATGCTCCAATATCCGATATAATAGGGTTCGGCAAGCCTTGACCCTAACACAAAGTCGTAATCTGTATGCGTTCCTTCCGTTCCAGCCGATAAAGGGACGATCAGATACTGCCCCCGGACCAACTGGACGAGCCATTTCTTTTTTACAAGCCTGTTCGCGGTCTTGGTTGCATTGGCGTAACTTATGGGGAAGGAGCCAAGGATGTCCTTGATTGTGATTACCGACCTGCCTTTGGCTGAAAGTTTCGACAGGAGGTACGTTTCCTTCTTCGACAGCCCTTCTCTTATATTCTTTGTATTTTTGATGACACTTTCTGACATGAGTAGTACATAAAATATAAAGATTTAAAAGGGTTTTGGAAGTTCACTTCGGCTGCCTTGGCTATTTGTCAGATAACTTGATTATATGACAATTTTGCCTTAGAGCGATATCCTTGCAAGCTTTAGCTCCGGCGCAACAAAGGGCCGGCGCAGCTGCTCCATTACTTTGGTTTCGGTTTGGGGGGAGACTTTGGACATTATAGACCATCCTTTAGGGACTTTTTCAAACCATCAATTAACCCCCAGTTGAAATAGCCACTCCCTAGCAACGAATCTTTTAGTTCAGCAATTAATTTGTCAAAATCCGGCAGCTTTTTGACCTGCCCGCCCACTTGTTTCTCATAATAGGCTTTGGATGACTCAACTTTGCTTGTTTCGAACATGCCGGCAATTCCGGTAAATTCGATATTTTTGTACTTAACTTTTTTATCAAATATTTGCCGCACTTCTTTAAAGTCGATACGGCTTTTCGCTTTGGTCATAAGATACCAACAGTCATAGTAATCCCTTACCCTGTTCCGTTGTAGCAGTGATCTTAATTTTTCAGCAAGTATTTCTTCAAGCGAATAAACCAGGATTTCGAATTTTTTATCA
Organism: Microcaldota archaeon; assembly: GCA_038046605.1. GTDB lineage: Archaea > Micrarchaeota > Micrarchaeia > Norongarragalinales > SBBD01 > JACRGC01. The sequence goes on from JBBSVW010000069.1 coordinate 23,355, forward strand.
TAATATGAATTGATTACCTTCCTTTGCTCGGGTTCACCAACCAAAACCTCATCAGAGGAAACATCAATTGTGATCGTATTCTTCTGACCCTGCAAACCCATGAATTGGACTTTAATATCGGAGAACCACTCGCGCTTGTAAACACTCTTGATATTGAAGCTTGCGTTGTATTCCTTCTTGAGATATTCGAAAATTCCTTCTAAACTGGCCTTAAGCTCGCTTTCAGTTATTTTCTCCTTCAGCATGAAATCCAGGTCTTCAGAATAGCGATAATTCTCGAAATAGATTTTCCTTAAGGCCGTACCGCCCTTGAAAATCAGGGCCTTTCGTAATTTTGGGGTATTGGCTACCCCGTCAAGAAGCAAGGTAAGGAAGTAGTCCTTTTCTACTGTATTCCATAAAACCCCCTCTTCTTTTGAGATTTTTGTAACTATTTGAGGTAAGATCATAATTCAAGTTTCAGCTCTTTTAATGGTATATTCTCAATTATTTTCCATTTCTTATCCTTCCTGCCACCCTTCGGCCCGCCGGTGTCAAGAAGGCAATACCCGCCCCCGACCCTCTTTAGGAGTTTATCCTTTATTGGCGTTTCTATTTTCAACCCATCAAGCAAAAATCCAAGGCGCTTTACTACTGCGGGATTTTCCATTTTTAAGGCATAATCATACAGCTTATCAAAATCGAGCTTTTCCCGAAATGCCTTGACAACTTCGGTCATTCCTTTCGAATATTTTGGGAGGAAGAGGCAGTCGATCAGCGTTTTTTCCTTATCTGAAATCCTGATTTTAGTATTCTTTACCCATTCCTCCGTAATCCCGAAGAAGCGTTTTTTAGGCACGGAAACAAAACGATATTCCTGCCCCTGGAAATGCATTGGCCGCCTGCGCTTTGTTGATGCGATGAAAAGCGTTTCATTTGGCTGTTCGGAAATCCCATAATGGTTAAGTGCGGTAAAAAATCCGATGTAATAGGGCGAGATAAGTTTGCCCGCAAGCAGAAATGGATGCATTCCATATTCGCCCTTGGGCCCGGCTTCAATTGGGATTATGATATATTTTCCGCGTTCTATGCGTTCAACCCATTTGCTCTTGTGCAAATCGTGCAAAAGCTTCCTCAATTTACCGCTTTTGAAACCAGACGCCGCGGCTGCCTCCGCCATATTGAATATTTCCTTTCCGTTTGCGCTCAAGCTTGAAAGTAGCCTAATTCCCTGCGAACTTACACCCCGCCTGATTCTGGGCTTATGTTTTGTGTGCATATTATGTCAGTTTTAGTAACTTAAGCAACATGAATATTTAAGTAAACATAATTACTTTTATAGTAACTATACGCGCATAGATATATTTAAGCATTTTGGTTGGGGGGAGAGACTTTGGACATAAAAATCAGCAAATTCCTATGTGGCGCATTTGAGCGATCCGCAGCAAATTTTAAGCGTATTTTGTGGGGTTGCCTCAAGTGAGGAGCGCTGCGATGGCCTCGTGAGATCCCAGCAGCACCTTCCATAATGGGATTCGGGGAATGTCGCCTTTTTCCGAGTCCATCTTAGTGATCATAACCCCCTTCCAGCCCTTCCTATGCTCGAGGAAGAATTGCAGGTTCCTTTCATCCGCACTTGTCAAATGCGCCTGATACTTCACTTCAATTGCAACCTTTTTCCCGGGCAATAGCAGGTCCACCTCGTGCCCTTCAGGGGTTCGCCAGAAAAATTTAGCATCCAAAGCATTTGCAGCTGCATTTTCCGCAAGCGCTCCAATAGGCACATCCGGCCGCAGCGCATGAAGCACCCCGGTATCGGCGAAAACTATCTTCTTGGAGGTGCGCCTTTGTTTTATGATGGAAGGCGTATGATTGTATATGGTCCGGAGCAGCAGAGTTTTTTCCAACAGTGCAACCTGCGTTGCCACAGTAGGATGGCTTACGCCCAGCACCTGCGCGAGGGGCTGGAGCTGATACGTCGAACCTGCAGTGCCGGAAAGCAGCTCGAGCGATTTAAATAGGAGGTCGGGATTCGCGCTGGGAAATGCCGCAGGGAAATCCTTGTAAAATAATGGGCCCAAGAGCGATTCCCTGACGTATTTGGAACGCTCATTCTCATCGGCCTCCAGGGTTATTTCAGGCAAGCCGCCGGCTAAAAGGTATTCATTGCATTCCGCTTGCAGTTCCCCGGCCCTTCGCGCCCTTTCGTGCCCGCTTCCTGCGTAAGCCTTTTTTCCCTTCGCAAGCAACCGTTCATTCAGGCTGAAGGGGGTGACATTGATTATCTCAAACCGCCCCGCAAGGCTCTCCGCAGTGCGCTTATCGAATTCTATCGCCGAACTGCCGGTGGCAACGAATTTGACGTCGGTGCGGTCGTAATGCCGCTTGAGGACATCTTGCCATTTGGGCACGAAAGGCACCTCGTCCAAAAAAATAATTTTCGCACCCTGCCCCTGGAAGTAATTCAACAGCGAATCCAAATCTTCAGGAGTTGCGTTCATGGCCCTATCGAATTCGAACCACGCAATTTCCTTGGGTTCCCCAGCTTCGCCCAAAAACCTGATGAGCAATTGCTGCGCGAGCACTGACTTGCCCGTCCTTCGCAGCCCTCTTAAAACCGTGATGTATTTTTTCCTTGCTGACCTTTGCAACGCCGGAAATGCCTCCCTTTCGATGAGCCGCCCTCCAATCCGCTTGATCGAGAACTGTCCGGCCTCCCAATGCCCATTTTGCAATAATGCTTCTTTCACAAAATCCATATTATGAAAACCAAACTTTCATAAACTGGAAAGCTTAAATACCTTTCGGAAGGTAAAATCCGGGAAAACAAGCGGAATTTGAACGGTTTCTCCTGCGATCTGCTAAAAAAAGGATTGCGGAACGCATTTCGATGCGGATGATCTGGCTGATGCCATTCCAATTGCATGCCAAAAGGGTATTGGAAAATAGGGAATGGAAATGGGCGGGTTATTTGGTTAAACTCTGCTAGGTGCAATTAGCAAATATCAAACCCGAATTGCCCCATTCCCTATCATCCCCCTTAGAGCTTGAAGGGCAGGATGTAGTATAAGGACATTGCAAGGAGCGCAAAGAACACAATCGGCGGCAGCGCCGGCCAATACCCCTTCTTTTTTTCAATGTAGAAGAAAAGCAGGCTTATCCCGAATGTGGCCCCCAGGGCGGCGGCCATGGAATACCAGAAGCCTATCTTCAAGGCGGAAACAACCAACATTGCGGGAATGGCAAGATCACCAGTCCCCAGCTCCACGGCGCCCAGAACTTTCTTGGTGTACATCTTCTTGAGCCTATCCGCCTGTTTTTTGGGCAGGATTTTTCCCTTCAAATCGGATGGGAATGTTATGCTAAAGCCCGCCTCCCGTTCACCCAGCTCCTTTGCAAGCGTCACCATGTGCTTTGTGTAGAAAACCGCCACCACATCATACACTGAAAGCGCCATGGCGAGGATGGCCGCCGGAAGAATGTCCAACGAGGCGCCCAATAGTGCGCCCACAATCGCGCTCGCAAAAAGGAGGAAGATATTTTTGTAGGATGGGTAAATAACTCTTAGGACAACGGCAGCTATTCCAAGTATCAATGCCCAAGAAATGGCAAAATCCCCCGGAAGCACCAGGTCCGGAAAGGGCATGAGCGCAAAAAAGATGCTAAATGAAACAAAGACCATGGAAAGCTCCAAAAGGTAGAAGAGCATTTTTCCCTTGTAGAATTTGAGCAGAACAAGGATGCCAACGGCTGCCGCCAGGATATAGCCAAATAGGAAGGCGGAATTCCCAACATCCGATGGATCCTTAGTTACGCTAACCTGCGCAAGGATGAACAGCCATCCGACAATTATTGCAAGCAATTGCACGTTGATGAACGAGAGCAGTATGTAGAAGGATCCGGTTTTCATTGTTTTGCACCTTGAAAAGCATGGTTTATGCTGAATTTGATAATTTCACGAAATGGGCGATTTGGAATGGATTTGATCCAGATTTACCGGGCAATCGTATTTTCATTTTTAATATTAATGCTTGTTCCATTCTTTCTAGCCCTTCCCGTCCCCGTATTTCATGTGGTAAAAGTAGCTGCCTCCCAAAACAAGCAGGTAAACAACGAATACCATAATCGTATTGATCGGGATCCTAAGGAGGAAATTCAGGAAGAAGATGATCAGCGGAGGGATTGTAAGTGAAAAAGTAAGTGAATAGACCGCCCTTTCAATGGCGTCCGCCTCATTTTTCCGGAAGAACACAAACGAGAGGAAATAGCCGGCTGCAAAGAACAGTGCCAGCCCCACAATTGCCTGGATGGCGCCAACAAAATCGACCATATTTTAAACCCCTTCACGCAAGAATATCCAAAATAACGGATAAGAACATTTTAAATCTATCTAATGGGTATAAGCAAAGGCAGATTACGCGGCAATTGGCAGATGGGAATATATTTGAAAAGTATTCGGATTTTGTTTGCATCCAAAGTCCGCTAAAATCAGGAATACAATGGATAAGAAAGCTGTTGTCATAGGCGCATCGGCTGTAGGCAGCATTACCGCCAGGGAGCTTGCAAATCGCGGAATTGAGGTTGATTTGCTCGAGGAGGATTCGCGCGTTGGGAAATTCGGCAAGTGCGGGGGCATCTTCTCGAAGCATGGCATGGATTGCACGGGTGTAAATTACAAGGATTTGGTGCTCAATGAAATTAAGGGGGCAAGGATAGTATCCGGGCAGGAGGAACTTAAAGTAAGGACACCCCACACCCAAGCCGTCGTATTATCTCGCCAAGCCTTTGATGAACGGGCAGCTGATGAGGCGGTTTCCGCGGGCGTAAATTTGCATCTCAATTCGCGCGTTAGGAATTTTGAAGTTGATGGGAGGGCAATTGAATTGGTTAATGGGAAATCAAATGTAGGTGGTGGCGGTGTTGTAAAATCGAATTCATCCGGCAAAGGCCACCTTTCCGCAATCACAACGGATGGTGTTTCATATTCGGGGAATGTTGTGATTGGCTGCGATGGCAATTCCTCCATCACCGCAAGGAAGCTTGCATTCCCCGAAATTGCGCTCTCGGACATGGTAATCAGCTACCAGGCGGAATTTGCAAAGGCGGATGTCCCGGAGCCCGACATGGTGGATCTGTATTTGGACCATTCCGCCTACAAGAATTTCTTCATGTGGACGATACCAATTTCTAAGGAAAAAATAAGGGTGGGAGTGGCGACAACGGAAATAAAGGAAATTGAGAAGGCAAAAGCCGCAGCATTCAAGGAGCCCTATATTGCAGGTATGCTCGAAAAATCATACAAAACATTCGAGTTTTACCATATGATTCCCCTAAGATACCGCAAAAAGACGCAAATGAAAATGGGGGATGCGGGCTATGCCCTCCTGGTCGGGGATGCGGCTGGCCAGGTGAAGGCAACTTCCGGAGGCGGTGTTAATTTTGGCGCCAAATGCGCAAAAACAGCCGCAAGGGAAACGGCGAAATATTTATTGGAAGGGGGAAATATGAATTATGAAAACGCCTGGAGAAAGGAACATGGCGGCGTCCTCAAAATGCATTATCTTCTCCATCGGGCATACCGACTCTTCCCGGATTGGCTAACGGAATTCTCGCTAGGCGCAGTCAAACGGCTGGGGATGAGGCGCCTCCTCGAATCAAAGGGGGATATGGATTATGTTTTTAGGCTCTAATTTCTAATCGTGATATATGCATTAATTTTGTCATGCGGCAATAATTTGAATGCTTAGATTATCCCCCTTTCAATAAGGTGTTGCCTAACCCTTGCATAGATATCGTTTTCGACCAAGGAGGTTAGCACTTTGGAACTGGGCTTTGCTGCAAATCCCCTGAAATCAAGAATTGCCTGGTTGGGAATGCCCTTCTGCAGTGAATATGGCTTTCCATCAACCAATAGTGCGCTTAACTTGAGCCCCTTTTCAACCCCAAAATGCGCAATTGCCGCCTCCCTTCCGGTGGCGCCGCTCCTTATGGCAATAGGAACCATCTGATCCCCTTTCCTGAAAAAGACAATGTTGTGATCCTCCCAGAGGCGCTCTTTAATTATGTTGAGGCCCGATTTTTCCCCAGTTTGGACCATGTTCCTTAGCATGTTGAACCTATCCTTGATGATTTCATCAACCGAGGTAATACCTTTCCTTGCCGTAGGGTGCAGGGCAACGCCCATTTCGGCGATTTCGTCCATTTTCTGGGTGCGTATGTGGACCTCAATCAAATTCTGTGGGTTTCCATCGACCGCAATGCGATAGTGCAGCGCCCTGTAAACTCCACCCCTTGGATTTTTGATGTAATCCTTGTGGAGAGTCACGTTATGCGCTCCGTATTGCTTGCGCAGCAAAACACCTGTCTTGTAGACGCTGTTCATGTCCTTTTCGACAATCGTGAGCGCGGTGCTGTCGTAAATATGGGAAAGCGCTTCCGAAAGCAGGCTGTCGGGTATGTCTACTCCGATTTTTGGCGTATGCATCTGGCTTTGCCCCCTGAACCTGTCCACCTTGGATAGCCCCTGCTCAATTCTGGACACAAGCATATTGAATGTGGGTTTCTTCTCACCAGCCCGGTACATCCTGACAAGGTTATTGTGAGTGTTGTACCTGAAATATTCCTCCACTTGGCTTTGGATTTCCGCCCTTTCCGCTACAGTGCTCGCCTCGGTATGCGCCTCCTTCATCCCATATAGGAAAGCCCTTTCATCGTCTATTTTGGCAGGAGAGGTGTGTTTTGAATTGCTTAGGATTTTAAGCGCTTTCCTGTACGCGCTAAAAGCGGTCTTGCCCCTCGCCCTTGATGCAAGCACCGTAATGCCCCGTTTTTGCAAAAAATTGACTATAATCTGCCGCTGTGATTCTGCCTTTTTCTCGTTATCCTGCGTTTTCCCAACTGACCGCTCGACCTTGGCATGGATGTCCGGATAGAGCCGCTTGAATGCTGCCTCCTCCAGGTCCCTTTGTATTGCGCGTGGCATTATCCAGTCGGCGATTGGCGAGTAAATCATTAGTGCGGATCTTGCCATTGCCCTCATTTCACTTTCAATTGCTAGGCGCTTGTCGCGCTTCATTTTGGATGTATCCATAGGATGCATTAGCCTGTCGCGGATGTCAAAAATCCTTACCATGAACGCAAGCGGATTTCGGACCTTGTCGGTTTGCTTAAGGAATACACTCAGGTCATCTTGCCTTTCCAGGTGCTTTAGCCTTGAAGCCAGCGTGAAGTAATCTGCGTGCAAAGATTTTTCGCTGTCGGACTTATACGGGGCGGTATCCAATGGAAGGCCATGATTATGCAAAACCCGAACAACAGACGGGGGCATGTTGAATCGGTATGCCGTGCGCGCCAGCCTTTCGTAATGGGGATCGTAGTGGCCTTTAAGGGCGCCATAGAGCTTGGTTCCTACCCTGATTTCCGCATCGAGCACGTCCTTTTTTAGGACCTCATCCAAGATTGCGAGGCTTTTCTTTACGGGTGACATTTGTACCAACCCTATATAGCTTATTAACCCTTTAAATTTCTTCTATTGGTATTGTTGTGAGTGTAAGCATGCTTTCAAAGGAAAAATTAGTCGCGGAATTCGAAAAGGAGTACAGGAAGTACTACGAAGTGGAACTTTTCCGGAAGGAGGGGTTCACGAGGAAGAAGTGCAAAACCTGCCAAAAGGCATTCTGGAGCACAACCGATGCGCTAAATTGCGGTGATTCCGCGCACAATGATTATTCCTTCTTTGATAAGGAGCGTGCCAAAAAGGATCAGCTCACCTATTCACAGTTCTGGAAGCTTTACGCAGATTTTTGGAAAAAGCACGGCCATGAGGTGCTTTCCCGCTACCCTGTGATTTGCAGGTGGCGTGACGACCTTTATTTTACAATCGCATCGATAGTGGATTTCCAGCGCCTTGAGAAGGGAAAAGTTGTTTTCGAATACCCCGCAAACCCCCTGATGGTCCCCCAGATTTGCCTGCGGTTCGTGGATATTGCAAATGTGGGAGTCACCGGCAGGCACTTTAGCTGCTTCATGATGGCAGGGCAGCATGCGTTCAATGAGAACTGGAAAATTAGCGGATTGGCTGGATCGGTTGGCAGGGGGCCCGTTGAAAATGCCAAATCGGAAAATATTGATGGCGGCAAAATCTCATTATTGGAATCAAAGGGATTGAAGGGTAAATTCCAATCAACCAAACCAGCCCAAAACCCCTATTGGAAGGACAAATGCATTGAGTTGAATTATAAATTCCTCACGCAGGTTTTAAAGATTCCCAAAGACGAAATCACCTACGTGGAGGATTTGTGGCACATGCCGGATTTTTCCGCATTTGGCCCTTCGATTGAAAGCTTTTCCGGCGGCCTTGAACTGGTCAATTCCGTTTTCATGCAGTTCCGCGCCCTCGAGGATGGCTCATTCGAGGAGCTGGATACGCGTGTCATTGATGTTGGCTGGGGCTTTGAGCGCCTGCTTTGGTTTTACAACCGCACCCCCTCCGCGTACGATTCGGTCTTCCCGCAGGAAATCGAGTTCATGAAAAAAAGGAGCGGGTTAAATATCGATAAGGCGCTTTTTGAATCCTATTCGAAGCTCGCCTCAAAGCTCAATATCGAGGAGGTCCACAACATTAAGGGGGAAAAAGAGCGGATTGCAAAAGCCCTTGGGATTAGCTTCAATGAACTTGAACGCACCATTTCCCCCCTCCAGGCAATATATGCGATAGCTGACCATTCCAGAACGCTGCTTTTCGCACTCTCGGATGGGGCGCTTCCCTCAAATTCAGCCGGCGGCTACAACCTTCGAATCCTGCTTCGCCGCGCCTTTGGGTTCATTGACGAGTATAATCTGGATTTTGACGTCCACGAGATCATGAAATTGCAGGCAAAAAGCTACGAGGATATTTTCCCCGAGCTTTCAGAGAATTTGGATGGGATTGGAAAGATCCTTGCAATTGAGCGCAGGAAATACGGCGAAACAATTGAGAAGGCAAAACGGCTTGCCGCCGATGTCCTCAAAAAGGGCGAATTCAACACGCAAAAGCTTTCAATGCTCTACGAATCGCACGGGCTGACGCCGGAAATCCTGGATAAGGTCGCTAGGGAGATGAAAATTGAGGCGAATGTGCCAACTGATTTCTACCGCAAGGTGACCGAAAAGCACATCATGGAAGCAAAAGGGAAAAAGGACCCATTGCTAGACGATCCCAAATTCCAAAAAATCCCCAAAACCAAATTAGTCTACTACGAGGACCCGAACAAACTCGAGGATAAGGCAAAAGTGCTTGCAATTTTTGGCAACAAGGTGGTTTTGGATAAAACGATAATTTACCCGGAGGGCGGAGGGCAGGTTGCCGATTTTGGGAATATTGGGGAAGCAAGAGTTGTAGACGCGCAAAAACTTGATGGAATAGTTTTGCATGAAATCGAAAAAGGAGGCCAATCAAAGGAAGGGCCGGGCAAACAGGATAAAAAATCCAGTTCAGCTGGCAGCAACATTCCCATTAAGGAAGGCGCGTCATACGAAATCAAGGTGGACGCTGATCGCCGCATGTCCCTTCGGAGGCATCACACGGCAACCCATCTAATGATTGCAAGCTGCCGGCAGGTGCTTGGGAACCACATCTGGCAGGCTGGCGCCAAAAAGGAGGAGGGGGAAGCGCACCTGGACATTACGCATTATGAAAAACCCTCAATGGAAGAGCTCCGGAAAATCGAGAATGTGGTAAACAAGCATGTGCTCTCGAATGTAAAAACAAATATCCGCTTTATGGATAGGGGCGAGGCTGAAAGGCAGTACGGATTTAGGCTTTACCAGGGAGGCGGCGCTATTGGAAATGTCATCCGTGTGGTTGAATACCCCGGAATTGATGTTGAGGCTTGTGGAGGCTTACACTGTGATTATTCATCCCAGCCGGGCATCATAAAGATCGTCGGCTGCGACCAGATCCAGGATGGGATTGTGCGAATCCGCTATAAGGCAGGCGAAATGGCA
>JBBSVW010000069.1:33327-39540 GCA_038046605.1 Microcaldota archaeon
ATGGCATTAAAATGGATCCAAAAACGCGAGGAAATATTGAGGAACGCAAGCGGCGAACTTTCCGTGCAAGAAGAGCAGCTCCCAAACACGGTAAAGCGCTTCTTTGATGAGTGGAAGGAGCGCGGCAAAATGCTTGAACGGGCGCATATGGAGCTCTCGGAAGCTACCGTTGCAAAAATCGTGCATGAAGCGAAGGAAAAATTCAGGGACCTTAAGGAAAAGAAGCTTGTGAGTGTGGAGCTGAACCTATCCCTCCCGTTATTGGAAAAGGTCGCCCTTGAGGTTGCCCGTGTTGAGGGGCTTGCAATAATTGTCTGGAACAAGGAAGGATTTGTAGTTGCCGCAACCAACCAGAAGAGCATGCTTGATGCGCTCCAGCTCCTAAAGGAGAAAGGCGCAAAGGGAGGGGGGAACAAGAATTTCGCAAGAGGCAAAATTTTGTAGTTTCCAAACAAGAAGCGTTTTAGTCGAATCTCCGAGGCCGAGGCTCCCCCCTCCAACTCATATTTATAAACCTAAGTATACTAAATATATTTGATATATTTAATATATATAGCGAGAGTTGGTCACATATGGTCAAGACTTTGCGTGTAACCGAAACTACGTATTCCTTAGTGATGAACCTGGTTGGAAAGTTGCAGCAGTTAGCCAAGAAGCGGGTTACAGTCGACGAGGCGCTGAGGAACGCCTTGGATACTGGGCTTGCCGAAAAGGACCCAAACGCGTGGGACAAATTGAAAAGCCTCCAGTTCAAGGGCCCACGGACGAATTGCGTTGAGGAGATAGATTTATTGCAATAGTGAGCCACCATGCCATATGCCGACTCCAATATCTTTATTGCGTATTTCAACGTCAACGACTATTTCCATCAAAGGTCATTGAAATTAATGGAGGAACTCCGCGGCAAAGAATTCAAAATAACGCTTGCAGTGGTTTTTGAGGTCGTCAACTACATGCTTAAAAGGCGCGGAAAAGCCGCCGCATCGGATGCATTATTGTTTTTCCGAAATGCGCCAAACGTGGAACTTATTTTCGAAGGAAAGGCGTCCTGGGAAGAAACACTCAAGCTCTTCAATAAATATGAGCTTTCACTTACCGACGCCGAAATAGCTGCCAGCATGGGGAAACGCGGCGAAAATGAGTTATATACGTTTGACACTGATTTTGAGCAGTTTGGATGGATTAAAATTAAAAAATGAAAAAAAGGGAAAAAAGAAAAACCTAGAACGGGAAGAAATTAACAAGTATCCAGCCTCCCACCAGGTACTTGAAAATCCCGCCTACCATATCGCCTAGCAGGAATTTTTCCGGCAGGTTCATGGTAAGTGCAAGGCTCACGCGGACCGGTATTTGCACTATGATTCCAAGCAATGCGTAAAACAGCCAGAATGTTTCCTGGTTGTATAGCCCAAGGGTGATGATGAACATCAGGTATACGAAGAACGCCTCGACAAAGGAGTTCAATACGGATAGCATGAACACCTTGCTGCTCTCCTTTTTCATCAGCCTCTCAAAGCCTTTTTTCCTTCCCCATTTTTCAATCATGGTTGAAGTGCCAAGCCATGTAAAGAGCGCAAACCATATTCCAAGAACTACCCATGGAATCAAGAATTCAGCAGAACCTGCCATGCAATCACCATGATGGATTAATTTGAGGCGGTATATATTGCTTTCGAAAAGGCACTTTTTAGGGGAATAATGGGCGGGGTGTTTTTTCTTCCAAGCCCTTTCCCCTTTTTTCCATTTCAGCCATAAGCTCATTTGGCCCCATCTTGTAGTTCAGGGAGAGTTTTTCAAATAGCGCGCTCCCTGGCAGTTCCTTTGCATTACAAATCAATCCGGCGCTTTTTCCATCGTATTCGAATAAGCGCTTGATATTCCCCTCCTTTCCAATCTCCGAAATTTCCATGACGCGCCTGATTTCAGTGATTTTGCCAAAACCGTCCCATTTTTCCTGGATTTTTCCATCGCGTTTGCTCCCTCGTATATTTCCCTCTTCCCTGCCAATTTCCGAAATACGGCGGATTACAATAATCAAATCAATCGCCGAAAGGTCGGAATGCGGGATCCCAAGCATCCTAAGCCGGCTTAAAGCTTCCTTTGCGCTATTTGCATGGAATGTTGCAAATGCCCCCTTTGCCTGGCCAGCAAGGAGGGATTCGAAAAGGGCGCTTACCTCCCCCTTTGTACGCACCTCCCCAATAGCAACACGGTCAGGCCTCATCCTAAGCGTATCTTGCGTAAGCCGTTCCATGGTCAGGCCACCCTCGCCGGCAACCATCCTGACCCAATGCGGGTTTTGGATTGAAATTTCGGGAGTTTCCTCAATTGAGATGATCCTTTCGCCTCTTGGCACAAAAGCGAAAAGGGCATTTAGGAGGGTTGTTTTGCCAGAGCCGGTGTTTCCGCAAATAAGGATTGCCGTATCCCCTGCGCAAGCTAGCGATAGGAATGCGCTGGCCTGCGCGGTGATTGTGGAATTTGCAATCAGGCCATCCATTCCAAGGGGCCTTTTTGGGAATTTGCGGATTGTAATTTCGATTCCCTCCCGGTTAGCGGGCGCAATTGATGCATGAAGCCTCGATCCATCCAAAAGCATGGCATTAATGGCAGGTGAGGAAGAGGTTATGCGCCTTCCCAGGGGCCGCGCCATCCTGTTGATTGTTGAGATTGCAAATTCCTTGCTTGTGAAAAAGCAATTCGAATCGAGCCATCCCAATCCTTTCTTGTATGCCCTAAATGGCGTATTTATGCCCGAGATTGCAATTTCCTCAAGCGAATCATCCTCGAGAAGGAATGTCAGGGCGCCAAGCCCGCTGATGTTTAAGTGGGCAATATCCAAAATCAGTTTCGCGCGCTCCATGCGCATGGGATGGTTTAATTCCGTGCAGATGCGGATAAGAAGGCCCAAAAGTTCGTTCCTCAAATCATTTGCGCGTATGCCGGAAATAGCATATCCGTGGTTTCCCGGACTTACATTTGGGGATTTCGAAATTTCCATATGCCCATCAATCAATTCGCCAAGAATCCGCCTTTCCAGGGAATCGAGGGAATAATCGCCGGGGACGAGGTAGGGGTTATTGGATTTGCTATCTATTTTCCATCCGGTTTCGTACATGGGGCGCTTCACCTAGGGGTTTAGCCTCCACGACGACAAAATCTAAAATGGCTAAGCGAAGGGAAAAAATGAAAATATTCCCGCGCATCAGCAAAAAATGGAATTTAAATGAAAAATCTTGTTGCCTGCAACAAATGCCTCAAAAAAAAAATAAAAAAAATGGGGAAAAAACTACTTGCGCCTCCTGCTTTTGCGCTTTGGCTTTTTTTCCTCCTCATCCTCCTCAACGGATTCCCCATCCTCATCCGATCCGCCCCTTCGCAATACGAAGTAAAGCGCTGCAACAATTATGAGGAATGCCACAAGCAGGAGTGGGATTGTGCCAAGATTGCCTGCAAAGCCTTCTGCCCCCGATCCATCATCCGTGACATTCACCGCAAGTGTCAGTGGGGCATAGCCAGGCCGTGAAAGGGTGATGAGGAATGTCCCGGCACCGATTTCCTGCGCAAAATTGCCCCCTGAATCCGTCAAGTTTTCGGTGCTGTTCTTGCCCTCCTCCGAAATCACAATTTTAACATCCGGCAGGGAGTTTATGATGAGGGTGTTGTTGGTGTAGTTTATTTCCGCCTTAAGCTCATTCCCAGTTCCTCCCGTTGTTGGGATGGGCTTGATTGTTGCTGTTGAAACCGGCGTTTTTGCCTCCTCTGGCTCCATGTACACCTTGAATTGTTTTGTTGCGCTCACACCCTTGCTTTCCCCTTTCATGTCAACTTTGAATTCTGTTCCGCATTTTGAGGGCGATGGGAAAATCACAAGCGTGACTTCCCTGCTCTCTGATGGGGCTAAAAGCAAGTTGTCGGGAGTAACTTTAGAGCCAAGTGTAGCCGAAAGCGAAACAGCAGTCTCCTTGATCCCGATATTTTTGACCATCACGCTTTGGCTCTTGATTTCGCATTTCGAGAAAATATCTGTTGAGGCCGGCTTTAGCTCGATCCCAAAACACTGCTCCTTGCTCTTGACGGTCAAATCCAGCTTGAGCTTATCAGTTAGCCCCGGAAATGCCGATGATTTTGCCACGATGATGCCGTTATATTTTCCACTCTCAAGTGAGCAGGAATCAACCGTGACTTTAAGGCCCGATTTTTCTTTGCTCGCAACCCTTGCGCTTGATTGAGTTAGGGTAAGGAATGGGCTTTCGCTATTCAATGCAAATGTATCGTCCTTGATCCCAAAGTTGATGAGCTCATAATCGATTGTTGCCTGCTCGCATGGGCAAAGCGCAACTTCCGGGCCAGTAAGCCTGAAATCGTAGCACTTTTGCACGGAAATTTCCTTTGTAATGGTATCCTTGCCATCCTTTGAAGAAGCGCTTATTGTTGCGGAAAAAGTGCCTGTTTTTCCATCCTTTGGAATTTCGAGCTTCACGGTTTGCGACTGCGCCTTGCCAAGCGAAACCTTATCCATGGCAAGCTTCGCATCAATGCCACTAACCGTTAGGGTGTATTCCGTTGGCGTATCACGGTTCCGAAGCATCAGGTCGTAAATCGCTCCGCTTTCCGAACAGATGCTCTTTTCCACTTGCATTGAAAGTTCAACGCCCGTGCATTCCTTGGAGGTGATTGCCATCTCGCTTTCAACAGCTTTCAAGGGGGATTTTGCAAAAAGCCTTGCCTTGTACTCGCCCTTTGGCGCATTGACCGTAATTTCCAAATCCGCGCTCTCCCCAAGATGGAGGGTGCCGGATGAGGGCTTGATTATTGCATATGGGGTGTCCGTTGAGAGCTTGATGTCGGCGGGCGCACCGTTGTTCACAAGTTTTGCCTTGAAAACCGTTGGGACGCCGGCGCAAACATCAGCGCTTTTCGGGGCGGCAAGCTCGTAATTTTCGCAGTTCTTGACAATTACCTTTACGCTTGCCGTATCCACATCCGTGGTGGGCGCATCCGTTGCCTCATAGAGGGCCTGCGCCTTTACATCCAGGGAATATTCCCCGACATTGATGTTTGCTGCATCAATTGAGTATTCGAATTCCTTTTGTGAATTCACGCCAACGGCAACCTTGGATGGGGTTGTAATTGCGCTTGCGGCAATGCCCTTTGATGAGGCGGTAATCCTGTATGTCCTTTCCTCATCCCTAGCGATGTTCTTGATTGAAATTTTGCCCTTTCCAATTTCCCCCCGGCAAAGTGAAATGGCTGCATCATCGGCAAGGACAACGCAAGCGGAAACATCAATCCCTATTTTTGCGGTCGCGGAACCCTGCGCGGATTTTCCGGTAACCGATACCGAATATTTGCCCGGCACTGCAAAGCAATCCGGCGTGACGAATGCCGTAATATCCTTTGAGCTTTTCGCGGCAAGGTTGAATTCCCTGGGGCCTGGGATTGCCCATGCCTTATCGCCACTTGAGCTCATAATAACCGATTCAAGCGCGTTCCCCGTGTTTGAAGCAACAAGTTTTACAAGATTTGTTTCGCAAATGCAGCTCGTGATTGTTGGGCTTTCCGGGGCAAGCGTGAGGGCGGAATTCAAATTACCAATAAGCAATAGCGCTATTGCAAAAACAATTCCAACCTTATTATCAGGCATTTTCATTCTTATCCCTCAAATAAATCCCTAAGGGAAAATTTCCCCCTTGGAGTTTGATATAACTTACTAGTGGTAATTATCGGGAGAAATTATAAAAAGGTATCTCCGACACCCCATGGGGGCTAAGCCCCCACCACGTGTCGCCGCCTCCCCCCTATTTACCTCTGCGAATCAAATATTTTGGCAAATCTTAGGGGTATTGTTTAAAATCAGTCAAACTGGCAGGAATTATGGGCAGTGCTTTCTGTAGTTAATATGCAATTGAAGCAAGGAAGATTATTTCTTCTTCTTTTTTGCCTTTGCGATTTCATCTTGTGGAGGTACGGGATCTCCTGGCGCTTGCAGCGCCTCCCTTTTCAATTCCACGATTTGCTCCCCGGCAACGTTCATGAAATCCTTCCTGGGCTCTGGCTGCGGGCTTTCCTTGACAAGCGCCTCGAGTGATGCGATGATAAGCCTTCCAAGGATTTCCGCCTCCTTTTCCTCCTCGTAGAGCACCTTTGCCTGGATCGTCCCATCCTTCCGGTCATAAAGCCTTGCGACAACAAAGGGCTGTTTGCTCACGA
>JBBSVW010000070.1:0-13093 GCA_038046605.1 Microcaldota archaeon
CGGGTACATATTTAACGCCTTTAATAGTTTTATTTCATTTATGAAATAGTATATACATAATTATATATAAGCTTTATGTAAACTATTTTGTAGTGGTTTAGCAGCGATTGGCGGGCCTAAAACACAATATTCGCAACTCTTAGCTGCACCGGCCGGCGCAGCTGCCCTTGCAAATCAACCATGATGCGCACAAAGCCGGGCTTGCCAATCGTAAGGGTGGTGTTTTGCTATCTTGCCTGCTTGACTATCTCCAATAACGTGGTTTTTGCCATGCGGATCCCCTGAAAAGGCTGCCATGGCTTAATTTTCTCTTAATGAAAACATTAACATTCTAAACTGTGCACTTTTTTAAAAAATCAATCATACCACTTTCGTTTGCACATTCCCGGCGGTCATTTTATTCAGCCTATCATAGAACTCGCCCTGGAGGCCAGCTGGGATTTCTATCATTGCAATCAGGGAGCCATCGCCGCCGTATTCCTCCTTTTTTATCCCGTATTCCTTGAGGAGGCCGTAGCATCTGGCAGCATGCTCAGGGGGGATTTTCACGGCAATTTTCATTTTCTCAAGGGAAATGGGGATGATCTCGCGGATGGCATCTATTGCCCCTTCCATCTGCTCTTCTGCGGATTTGAATGCATCGAAGTGGAACCTTGCCTGCTCAAGCGCATTTTGGATCCGGATTGGCGGATGGGGCGTTTTTGCGCGGGGATCAACGGCATTCTTCGCTATAAGCTCGATTATTTTCGCCTTCTTTTCTTCCATGAGCTTGCGCTTGTGGTCGGTTGTCAGCTGCAGATCGCCATCCTTAATAATTTTCAGGGCAACGGCAATCGGGTCGGTTGTGCCAAATGCCTTCTTTATCGCGGAATCCGTATGGCGCACGCCATTGTTGGCATCCTTGAAGACTTCTTCCACCAAGAGCACATTGGAAAAATCAGTGCGGGCGCCAATCTTGAAATCATAGCCCTTCTTTGGGTCCACCAGTATTTCAAATTTCTCCCCCGCCTTTTCGTAGCGGCAAATCAGCGTGCCTTCCATTTGGGACATAAAAATCAACAGGGTACTTCAACAATCCAACATTAATACGCATTTCGCTTCCTCAATCTTCGGGGAAATAGAGGTATTTTCTCACTTCGGAATATACCATGTAATCGTATGACCGGATTATTTTGGAAAATTGGCGTTTTATTTTGCCCATAAGCTGCTTGAACTGCTGCGGGTCGCGGACGTGGAATTCCGCCTCAAGATCGCCCCCGCCGACGGTTTCGTCGATATAAACCAGGTTTGGCATGCCCTCGAGATATTCCAGGAGTTTTGCCCTCTTGACCATGTCCTCAAGCTGGAAATCGACTTTGAACAGGGAGTACCCTAATTTTTCCGCGGCTATGATGGGCCTGAAGTTTTGTATTACGCCGTTTGAAAGAAGATTCTTGAGCCGGTATTTGACCATGGCTGGCGTGAGCCCGGTCCTGCTGGCAATTTCGATAACAGGCATCCTGCCGTTCCGGGCAAGGATCCTAAGTATTTGGCGGTCCCGCCCGTCTATCCCGACTTGCGGGCCTTCCCCCACCACCTCGGCGCTCCTGCTCCGTCTGGGCTCATCGCTTAAAATGTAATCGAGGCGGTAATGCCTGAGCTTGGCATAAACCGAGAATTCGCTTCTTTGCACGTATTTCCGGAACTCGAGGAGGAATTTAAGCCACAGCGTCCGGAATTCGTAGATGCTCTTGACCCAAACCAAAAAGCCGATGTCCCAGCTGCCTTCCAACTGCCCCAGCCACCACACCTGCCGCTCGTGCTGGAGAAAATCCGCGATGCGCGTTTCAATCGCGGGATTCGTGTGCTGGAATTTCACATATACGCGGAAACTGGAATAGCCTAAACGGGAGGAATCAATCACGGCATAATAGCCCCGTATTATCCCGCCATCCTGCATTTTCGCAACCCTTAGTGCGACTGACGCTTTGCTAAGATGCACTTTTTTTCCTATTCTTGAAAAGGGGATCCTGCCATTCCCATCGAGTAAAACCAGTATTTCCCGGTCCTTTTTGTCCAGCTTTCCCATTTTGTCCATATTTTACAATATGAGAATTTAATATAATAAATTATCTATTCGTCCGGTTTTTTAGGAAATTAGTTAATCAATCTGATTTTCCTAATTACTCCGTGGTGCACATGAAATCGGCTTATCCGGAGAACTTCAACTCCGAGCAGCTGGTAAAATTATGGGCGGATTTCATCGATTGGGGAAAGCGGCGGGCTGGCGAGGGGGGTTTTTTAATAAGGACGCTCAAAAAGCACGGCTGCACGAAAGTGCTTGACGGCGCCTTGGGGGATGGATGCGATTCCATTTATTTGCTTAAGGAGGGCTTTGATGTCACCAGCAACGAATTCGATGAGGAGTTCATCCGCAAGGCCCTCTTGAACAGCAAAATGCAAAAAGTGCGGCTTGAATTGACAAGGCTTGATTGGAGGGAAATGGGGGAAAACCTTCCGCGGGCTTCTTTTGACGCGGTTCTTGTCCTTGGAAATTCCCTGACCTACCTCTTCAGCAAAAAGGACCAGCTAAGGGCGCTGGCTAATTTCCGCGCCATTTTGAAAAAAGGGGGCATATTGATAATCGATGAGCGCAACTACGATTACATCCTAAGGAATCGGGAGGAAATTTTGAAGGGCGATTTCAAATATTCCGGAAGGGCGGTTTATTGCGGGAAAAAAGTGCATGCCAGGCCAATCCTGATAAGCGACAACAAGGTCAAGATGCGCTACGAACATGAAAACGGCAGCGTGGGGCATTTGACAATGTATCCTTTCAAAAAAGGGGAGCTAAGGGGCCTGCTTAAGGAGGGCGGCTTTAGGGTTTTGGAGGAATATTTGGATTATGGGAGGGGAATTCGGGGAAACGCGGATTTCTATACTTATGTTGCAAGGACATGACTATTTTTGGGAAATAATCAGCGGCTGCTTCAAGGATTTTGGAAGTCAAGATTCGATTTTGCAGAAAATTCAATTATGTTTGCGAAATTATGCGGGGCGCTTTCAGGAAATCCCTAAGCGGCGCCTTGAAGCGCTCGCCGGAATGGTTTTGCCACCCAATTGAAAAGCGGGCCTGCACATCCTGGGAAAGCGCCTCATCCGATAATAGCTGCAAAAAGGCGCGGGAAAACCAAGCAACCTCCTCCCTTGCGCACTGCGCTTCAAGCCGGATCACGATGGTTTTATCGGGCGAGTATTGATCGGGAGGGAAAACTGAAGCGTAAATTTCATCAACTGTTTTTGGGAAGGAATAAGAGGGGTTTAGCGCATCGGAAACAACGCCAAATTCCCTAAGCCAGAGCATGCGGGTTTCATCCTCTAGGGAGGGAAACTTGGCATCGCAAATTGAAAGGATTACTTTTTGGTGCTCGCGATCGATTAGGCAAATGCAATTTGAGGGGGATGAGGATGGGTCCAATAGCGGATCTCCCAGTTTCCTGACGAGAATCGAAAATTCCGTCATAATGCATCACCAGTGAGAAAAAGTTGGAATGGAAACAAAAAATCGGTAAGGAAATTGGTTGGTTCACAAAATTCAAATACATTCCCACCAATTGCCCACAATTGCAAATAAAAAAAGTCGCAGTGCGCCTAGTTACTTAAGGTCGGCGATTAGCTTTGTGATCTCATCCTTCTTGAGGAAAATGACCTTCTTGTGCTCCTTTGAGATGATTGCAACGTCCACATTCGAGGGGGTGAGCTTTTCTTCGACTGCCTTCTTGAGGGCTTTTAGGGCAAGCTTAATGCCATCGTGCTGGGAAAGGTTGTCGGAATATTCCTTTTCGAAGAATTCCTCAGCGGTTTTCTTGCCAGAGCCAATGCCTGTAGCCCGGTATTCGAACAATGCTCCCGAGGGGTCGGTTTCAAACAATTTGAAGGTGCCATCCATGCCCGCAATCAGCAGCGAAACGCCGTAAGGCCGGACGCCGGCAAACTGCGTGAACGTCTGTATCTGGTCGCCGATCTTTTTTGCAAGCGTTTCAATTGGGATTTCGGTGCCATACACAATGCGGTGGCGCTGCGCTTCCATTCTTGCAAAATCAACCAGCTTGCGCGCATCCGCAATGAGGCCGGAGCTTGCCGCAACGATGTGCCTGTCAATTTGGAAGATTTTCTCGTGGGATTCTGGAACTATTAGGGATGAACTTATGCGCTTGTGGGCAACTAGGATTACCGCATCCTTTGCGACAAGCCCAATGCAAGGGGTTCCGGTCCTGACTGCTTCCCTTGCGTATTCCACCTGGAAGAGCCTTCCGTCGGGGGAAAAAACGGTAATTGCGCGGTCATATGCCGCCTGTTGAGGGGGGTACATATTATCACCAAACCAAAGTGTAGGCTAATAAGCATTAGCAAGCCAAATCTACGATGAGCAGTTATAAATAGGTTTGGTTTTTGTTGAGGTAAAAATTGCTTATGGGCTAGGCGGAAAAAATGAGCAATATTAGATTATTCAACATTCGATATCGGAAGCACCCGGAATTCAGCTCACTTATCACCCTTGGAAAAGGTAGGGTCATTAAGGAAGGCAGCCGACTTGACATGGAGCGCGCACTTACAATGAAATATGCAGCAAAAATTGCGCAAACTGCTTTGGATGGGCATGAAATTGGTGTTTTGCAATATGAGATAGTAAGGGCTGAGCCGGAACACGACAGGAGCGGCGGATCTGGAAATGGGCATGCCATATTTTCTGCATATATTGGTAGGATAATGCGGAAAGTTATGGGCGGTAAACAAAAAACAAGGAGGGTGAAAGGAAAAGTCGTTTTATTAAGCAAAAGGATGGGTTATTTTCCAAAAATTAGCGGGGAAGCCGACAGGATTATATCCGAAAAAGTATTGGAAATATTATATCATGCCGGTTTGCGAGGAATTGATGTAGGAGGCTCGAATTTACGGCGAACGCTTGATGGAAAACCATATTTAGGGGAGGTTTTGCACGATGTAAGGGGAAAAACAACTTCTGAAATCAAAGATTCTGCCTTCGATAGGGAGATTGTTAAAAAGATCAGGCGGCTGACAATGGAATATCATGAGAATATTGATGCGTTAAATAAAAATGAAAAGGTTGAAGGCAAATGACTCGAATCGCAATCGTTGACCGGAATTTATGCAACCCGTTAAAATGCAATTTGGAGTGCATGAGGGGATGCCCATCAAACCGGCTTAGGAAAGAGTGCACGTTTTTAGTGGATAAAAAAACCGGCGAAAAGCACATCGATTTCAAATACGAGTACAGCAAGGAGATCAGGAGCAACAGCGTGGCGTTCATCGAGCCTGCGCTTTCGCAAGGATGCAACATATGCGCTAAAGCATGTCCGTTTCATGCGATCAATGTCGTGAACCTGCCGCAGGCTAAAGAGGAGGAGATGGTGTTTTCGTATGGGAAGAATGGATTTTCGCTCTACAAGATGGCCATCCCAAGAACGGGGATTGTTGCAATTGTTGGGGAGAATGGCTGCGGGAAGAGCACGAATTTGAAATTGATTGCAAAAAAGCTTGCGCCATTGAAAACGCCAACAAAGGAGATCAAGGAATATTTTGAAAAAACCAAGGAGGGGGATTTGGTATACAAGCCGCAGGAGATTTCGGGAGAGGGGGAAAGGAGGAAAGTTAGTGAACTACTTGAAAAAACGGCAAATGTGGGGGCAGGAATAGGTGGAAACAGCAAGAAAAGTGTGGGGGCAGGGGGCAAACAAAATGGCACCGGAACTAGGCTTGCAGAAATGACCAAGCTTTTCGATCTTGGCAAGATTTACGATAGGGAATTGCAGCAATTAAGCGGCGGGGAGCTGCAAAAGGTCATCATCACGGCCGCGCTTTTGCATGAGAAGGATATATACTTTTTGGATGAGCCATTCTCGTTCCTTGATTACGTATACCGGGTAAGGCTGATAAATTACCTTTTGGAGAATTTCCAGCAAAAGAAGGTTGTGATCGTGGACCACGATATTTCCCTTCTTTCATATTTGTGCAAGCAGAGCTATTTGATGTTTGGGGAAGCATCAGCTTACGGCATTGTTTCGCAAATTTATGCGACAGATAGGGCAATCAATATGTTCATGGAAGGGTTCATTGCACCGGAGAACATGAAATTCAGGGAGGAATCCATTGCCTACAAGCATTATGTGGAAGAGACGCACAAGAACAAATTATTGGAGCTTGGTGTGGCAAAAATCAGGAGGGGCGAATTTACTCTCGAGAACGCCTCGCCAATAAAAATTAACGAGGGGGAAATTGTGGGTATCGCTGGCAAGAACGGCATTGGGAAGAGCACTTTTTGCAGGGATGTGTTTGAGAAGAACGGGGGGGGAACAGCCTTCAAGGAGCAGGTGCTAAGGCGCGAGGGCGGTATTGCCGGGAAATACCTCCAGAGGAACGATTTGTTCTCGGAAAACTACATCCGGACCATGAAGATGAAAAAATTGGAGTTCTATGAGATTTCCAAATTGAGCGGGGGGGAATTGCAAAAGCTTGAGATATACAAAACGCTAAACCAGGAGAAAAAAGTTTACATTTTGGATGAGCCAACAAACATGCTTGATGTGAGCGCGAGGATTTCGCTTTCGAAAATGCTGCGGGAAAGGGTGGCTGCGGATAGGGCGGTAATTGTTGTCGACCATGATTTGGAGTTTTTGTACAATACGGTTGACCGCCTGATTGTAATGGATGGAAAAAGCGGGGAAAACGGCTTTGTAAAGGGGATTTTTAGCAAGGAGGAGGGCGTTAGGATGCTTATGGAGGAATTTGATTTGAGCTATAGGAAGGATCCGGAAACAAAGCGGCTCAAGCTGAACAAGCAGGGGAGCAAGAAGGATGTGAAATTGAAGGGGGAGGGAAGGTTTGTCGAGTGAGGCATATGAAAGAAAGTGAAGGTTCGGTCCAGGAAATAACATGGAAAAGGTTGGACCGCATAGGCGATCACCTAATTGCTAACCCGGGCGCGCTATTGGAATTGAAGGAATGGAATCCGCGGATGCATAAGGTTATCGAAGCGTTTTGGAGGGATCCGAGAGGAAAACAACTGCATCGAGAATTGGAAACAAACCGCCACACAGCCAGGAAAAGGCTGCTTAGGGCGATGGAAGCATTGGGGATAGATAGAAAACCAGGAAAGGCATATTCCGATTTGACGGCATTGACACCGGGGCAGATGCGAAAACTAGAGAGGGAAAACATCGGCGCACATGAGATTGTAGTGCTTTTACGTGAGGGGCACTGGATTGGACACATCGCTTATAAAAAACAAATCACGGCAAATAGGGTAGCATTGCTCATTCATAGGGCCCGCAAAATTTTGGGGATTGGTAAAGTGCCAGTTGGATATGGCGCCATAACCCTTGCCACAATTGCAAGAACCCCAAAACAATTGCTGGATGGCAAAGCATTTGCCCTAACAAGCAACCCAAGGGCAGGAGAATATCATCGAATGCCAAGGGTGCCCCTTCATGCAAGCCCAAGAACGAGGTATATCCTAAAAGGCTACGAAAGCATAACGCCGGGCTTCCTCGATGAAGTAAGGCATTGGCATAGGGGGGCATTCCGGGCCCTTAACCTATACGCACTAGAGGGGAGACCTAAAACCGCAGGTTGGGTCGCAAGGAAAATGGGAATTGAAAAAACTAAGGACGCGGAACATTTGATCAGGCTTGGCTTTGCGCTCGCGGCAATTGCCCATCATAAAAGGCTGCCTTAAACCGACACACTTAACAGAAGACAAAAATCAACCCCGAGTTGATTTTTTTTCTACCAAACGAATATATCCAAGGAGCGGAAGCTATGTATCCGGAGGCGGGGGGAACAGAATGGCATTCGGGGCATTAAGCAGGTTTTTGGGGAAAAATGGAAAGGGGGAAATGGAAAAAAACAGGGGGGAAATTGCAAAAACCAGCATGGGTGGGAATAACCCCAATGATGGAAACGCAAAGCACGCCCATACGAATAAGCATGGGCAAAAGGCAATCCAAAAGCCGCTGACATTTTGGAATGAGGAGAAGGGGCAGGTATCGGCGGAAATGCTGATAATTATTGCCGCCATGATCGCCGTTGCGCTGGTTTTGGTTTCACAGCTCCAAAGCTCCGCAAAAACCGGCGCAAAGAATTTGGACGCGAAAACGGACAAGGCGTGGAGCGAAATTGACAAAATTGGAAAATAGAAAGTGGAATTTGCTGGGGCGGAATGCAAATGGGGATTGGGGGGCGCTTATGGAGCATGGAACATTGCAAATTGGGGGCAGCTAAATTGCCAAGCCTCATTCATTTGAGAGGAAAAACCGTGGAAAGGAAGGCGCAAATCTCATTGGAGATGCTTATTGTAATGGCGGCGCTTGCGGGGGCGTTAATTGCTTTTTCTCCCTCAATTGGCAAAATATCCTCATTTTCGAAAGCGGCCCTGGTTCAAAAGCAGATGGAATTTGCAGTTGAAAAAATAATTGCGGGAGTTGAGGAAGCGGATTTGATGGGGAATGGCTTTGCCGGGGAAATAAGCGTGCTCCTGCCGGTTGAAATGAAAATTTCATATGGGAGGGGGGAAATGATGTTTGAATATGAATCATTTGGAAGCGCGAGGAAAATCGAGGCGGGGGCGCCCCAAAAAATGGAAATTGGCAACGGGGCCTCAAGCATGGTTGTTTCAAGCGGGGAGAAAATAGCCATTTTGAACGATCGAAGCATTGTAAAAATCAAAGCGGGCCCCAAAAAGGGTTAAAAACGTTATCATGGTAAAAGATAGCACTCTGATGCAAGAGGGGTGTGGAAATTATGAACATTTCTGAATTGAAGGCAGGAACCGGGAACATCGAAGTTACCGGCGAAATTACCAATCTTGAAGCTCCGCGGGAGATCAACAAGATGGGAAGGACCCTTCGGGTTGCGAATGCGACCCTCAAGGATTCGTCCGGAACCATCACGCTTGTGCTTTGGAACGATGACATCGATAAGGTGCAGATGGGAAACATGGTCAAAATTGCAAATGGATATGTAAACACATGGCAGGACAAGACCCAGCTTACGCTAGGCAAGTTCGGCAAGATGGAAGTACTGGAGTGAAAATTATGAAGCCGCAAAAAATCGACAAGGGCGCTTATGAGAGGAATTTAACATTCTTCCTCGTATTCGCATTTTTGGCGCTATTCCTTTTCATGCAGTTTTTGCAGTGAAGTTTTTGCTTTATTGCATACACGCGCCCCTAGGCTTGCGTTGCGTTAATTTACTAATTTGATAAAACTACCCATAACCAACCCTTTTGCTAAGTTGGGCTTATTTTTCTGTCGAACTCCTCATCGACAAGTGGCAAAGCTTAAATAGGAACGAATTCTAGTAGAAAGCATGGAACAATTAAAGGTAAAAATCGCAGGAGAAATTTCGCTTTCATCCGATCCGGGGAGCACGATGAAGAAATGGCGCGAAGTGTTTAATATAGCGCAAACTGATCTTTCCCAGTATTTGAAAATTTCGCCATCAACCATTAGCGACTACGAAAGCAACCGGAGAAAATCGCCGGGAATTGCCGTCATCCATAGGTTTGTTGACGCCCTATTTGCAATTGATTCGCAAAAAGGGGGAACGACAATCAAGAAATTCCGGGAAGCGGATGAGTCCGGAAGGGGGATGTACGAGGCTATCGAATTCATTAAGCCGGTTTCCGCAAAGGAGTTTGCAAAACTAATTGAGGCAAAGGTTTTGGCAAATGGCGAAAAACTGGAAACAAAGAGCATTTTTGGGTGCACCATACTTGATAGTGTGCGCGTGATATTGGAATTGCCATATGAGAGCTTCATAAAAATTTACTCAACCACGTCCGAAAGGGCGCTGATTTTCACGCATGTTTCAACGGGAAGGAGCCCGATGATTGCGGTTAGGGTTACGCCAATCAAGCCATCGATAATAATCCTCCATGGGATTGATGAGGTGGATAAGCTCGCGGTAAAAATTGCGGAAACGGAGGGGATCCCCCTGCTTGTGACTAAGCTGGGCGTTGAGGAGATCAAAAAGCGCGTGAAGGATGTAGCATACTAAGGCGAATTTGATGAATCTTGTTGCCATACTTGCAATTGCAGCACTCATTTTTTCATTTGGGGGAATGCATGCGCTCAATTATGATTTTTCGGCGGGCAAGGCGAAAGTGGAAATTGCGAGCTTTAAGGCACCATATTATTTTGCCCCGGGGGATTTTACGTCCTATTTGAATGCGTATTTTTTCGTATTTGTATTTTCGCTTCTCTTCTTTGGGTTTTCGGCGCCAATTGCCCTTGGTATTGAGGGCACAAAATATGCATCGTTTGCAATCAGCGGCTCCCTTCCGGCATTTGATTATGTTTTCCTGATACCCGAAATGCTTGCGGCATATTCCGCAATCGTGCTTGGGGGCGGGATATTAAACGATATCGATGGGGAAAATGTGTTTGAGAAATGGAGCGCTGCGGTCAAATTCTTCGTTATTGGCCTGGTATTGATG
Source organism: Microcaldota archaeon (assembly GCA_038046605.1). Classification (GTDB taxonomy): domain Archaea; phylum Micrarchaeota; class Micrarchaeia; order Norongarragalinales; family SBBD01; genus JACRGC01. Next base: position 10,496 of record JBBSVW010000070.1, read on the forward strand.
GTTGCGCTTGCATTGATTAGGCCCTACCTGGTAGGCTGAATTTTTATGGAAACCGCGGAATGCGACTTGACTAAAACTAATCTAAGATGCACCATAAGATGGTGAGGAATACCAGCACAATTTGTTGGCGCCGCTTGCCCTAACTTGTTTTGATGCGTCAGTATCATAAAAACTAATTACGGTATTGCCGGGATTTTTGATGTAGGCGCAAAAAGCAATGCCATCTTGAGAAGAACCGCAATCGCCAGAGTCAATGTTAAAATTGTTAATCAATTCATCGGGGCTTGCTGCCATGTCCTTGCAGGCAGTTTCGGAGCCAGGCCCGCCAATTGAAACATTTAGGCCATAGGGCTGGTTTGATACGAAGTCGCATGCAGCTTTAAGCGTGTGGGGGCCAAAATCCTGCGCATATTTCGTTTTGGCAGCATTTGGATCGGGCAGGGGCATTGGCCCAAAATCGCCAGTGCTAAGGGGCGGAATGAAATCGACATTTTTGCATCCCGAATTTGCAGTATTTTTGCCAATGCAGCTCCCATCAATAATGCCGCGCTGCGCGCCAACAGCATCGTTCCTATTCGGATTTGCCCCATATGCCAAGATCCGGTTGAACCGAAATGCCGCATCGAGGTATTTGAAGAAGGGATAGCTTATCGGTGCATCAAAATCCACATCGCTTATGGATCCGGCACGTATCTTGTTCCCGGCGCTATCCTCCGCAAGCACTCTTGGGAATTTCCCGAATACATCGGTGTTTTGGATTGCAATGCGCACAAAAAACTGGTTGCCGCCCTCGCAGCCTAAAACCTTCTTGCCTGCTTTGCAACTGCCATCATCATTGAACTCGCTGCAGCACTCGTAATCATCATCACTTATTATGTCCGTTGCTTGTGAAAACCTATCGCAGTTGAGCTCCACAGTTGAAACTAGCCTCGAGCAAAGATCATCATGCACTATGCCTTCGGTGCTATCGTAGTGGGTAAATGCGGTCACCGCATCCTTGTTTGCAGCGGAGAGGGTGATCCCTTCAAAGCTTGTCTGTTCGGATATGATCCTGACAAGTTCGGGGAGGGAAAAAAGGTAGGTCCCATCGGAGGAGGGCTTGGAGCACACAACCTGCTTCATTATATCCGATGAGCGCTTGCATACAAAGAGCCGCTCTTCACGTTCATCTACCACATCATCATAGGGTTGGGATGGGGTTTGGGTGTTTTCACATAAAGTATCCCCGGAGCAAACACCCGGCCCGGCCGAGGATAGCGTCTTTTCCGTTTCCAGGTTGATGAAGTTCTGCCAGCATTGGGATGTTAGCGCGTATTCGATGTTGCGCTGGAGGCCTATGTTGAAAACTGAGCCAAGGTCGCTTCGGTATATTTCGACAACAGAAACCAGCTTGTTGTGGTAGGAATCTGAAACGGTTTCAGCAATTGCGGCGGATTCGGATCTGGCAATGTTGATTATTACGAGTATGGCTACTAAGAAAATTAGGGTGCCTATGAGGGGGGCAGCGATGAAGGCCTTCCTTTGCATAATTGGTTGAACGGAAGTGTTGGATAAAAAGGTTTTGAACTCTGTCGAAATCAAGTGCAAATGAAGGTTTTGGAAAATCATCCCGCTGCGCAATGAAAAATATGGGCCCGCGGAGATTTCCAGCCTTGCCGATATTCGGCGGAGCCGGCAAATTGTTTTCTTTGGCGGCGCCATCGCCTTTCTTTTTTGAAACCGAAAAGAGCATTGCGCTCTTTACGGCCTCGAAGAAAAAAATCTTCGTGGAGAAAGGCAAGGCATCGGACTCCGAATCTCTCGTGTTTTCTCGGACAGATGGATTTGCAAGTCCAGTAAGACGAGCGTCTTGGCCATTCGACTACGAGCCCATAGCCGATAAATATGGTGGAAAAGGTTAAAGAAAAGGGTGTTTTAACCCGAATTGTCCGGAAAGGGTTGGAGGCAACGCGGAGCTGTTAAAACGGGGGTCGGGCTTTCAATCGGTTCGGAATCGCATGTTTTTTTAAGAGGGGGGTTGTGATAAATGCAATAATTTAGGGGTGGTCTGTATGGGATGGTTGGAAAATATGCTAATACAAGTGGCTAGGCTTTTGTTTGCAATTGTGTTTGCGGTTGCAGCGCAGTATTTGGCAATCAAGATCTTTGATAGGATGACTTCAAGGATTGACGAGCTTGAGGAATTAAAGAAGGGAAACCTGGCAGTTGGCATCGTGCTGGGGGCGGTAATAATATCCGTTGCAACAATCATTTCGGGCGGGGTTGCACGCATGGTACCCCAAAGCTTCAATGCGGGAAGCGTAGATTTTTGGGGGGCGCTGTCACTAGGAATGCTTAATCTGCTGATAGCAATTGTCTTTGCGGTGGTTGCGCAGTTTGTTGCCCTGAGGGTCTTTGATTCCATGACGGAAGGGATTGACGAGCAAAAGGAATTAAAGAGGGGGAATTTGGCAATTGGAGTCCTCCTGGCTGCGGTGATTTTTGCAACTGCGCTTGTTGTGCAGGCGGGCTTGCCGCAGTTCTAGGTTTTTTTATTTTTTATTGTAACGGGTTAGTTTTGTAACTCACCGAAAAGCGTAAATTCTAGCTCTGCCTGCT
>JBBSVW010000071.1:0-7974 GCA_038046605.1 Microcaldota archaeon
ATGACAAGCTCAATCCAATGCAGGCAAAAGCTATTGCAGAGGGCTTTTTGGAGGCAAGGAAAGCATTGGTTTGCTCCCCAACAGCCTCCGGAAAAACCCTTCTTGCAACCCTATCCATAATAAAGAATTTCAAGGATACGAAGGGAAAAGCGCTATATGTTGTCCCCCTAAAGGCGCTGGCGCAGGAAAAATACAACGAATACTCAAATCTGCTTTCGCAGTTTGGGATGAAGGTTGCGCTATCTACTTCAGATATGGATTCCTCATCTGACGATTTGGCACTTGCGGATGTGATCATTTCAACCATTGAAAAGCTCGATTCGCTCCTGCGGCATAATGCGAAATGGCTTGCAAATGCAAATCTTGCAATCGTGGATGAGGCGCATCTTTTGAATGATGATTCGCGCGGCTCGACCCTGGAAATTGTGATGGTTAAGCTCCTCAATTTGAATGTGAAACTAGTGGCGCTTTCCGCAACGATTTCCAATTCAAAGGAAATTGCCGCCTGGCTTGATGCGCAGCTATTCCTAAGCGATTATCGGCCAACAAAATTGGTGTATGGCATCTGCTCCGATTCAAAAATCACGTATGTGGATAAGGAAAAAGGCGAGAGGGAGGCAATTAAGCTTGCCTCCAAGGATTCGCTAAATGAAATTGCACTAAACTGCCTGGATAAGAAGGGGCAAAGCCTGGTTTTTGTCTCCTCAAGACGGAATGCCGAAAAGGCCGCAACTGAAATTGGGATGGTGATTTTCCCCAAATTGAAAAGCGAGGAGAAGGAAAAATTGGATGCAATTGCTGAAAAAGCGCTAAAGACTTTCCCTACTCCCACAATGCAGTGCAAAGCTCTGGCAAATTGCATCCGCAATGGAGTTGCCTTCCATCATGCAGGCATCCCTTCAAAGCAGCGCGCGCTCATCGAGGAGGGATTCAAGAAAGAAAGAGTGATCAAGGCAATTGCGGCAACAACAACCCTTGCGATGGGCATTGATTATCCGGCATCCTATGTGATTGTTAGGGATTTGAAACGCTTTACCGGCGCATTTTCGGAATTCATCCCAAATTTCGAAGTCGCTCAGATGGCCGGGCGTGCAGGACGGCCCCGTTACGATAAGGAAGGGATTGCCATTTTGATGTGCGCTTCCAAGGACAAGGAGTACGTTCTCGAAAATTACATTTATGGCGATGTGGAAAAGATTTTTTCCAAACTTGCAAACAGCGCCTTCCTTAGGATGCACTGCCTTGGGCTAATTGCCTCGGAATACTGCAATTCATTCAAATCACTCTACCAGTTCTTTGGGCGCTCGCTTTTCGCGCACCAATACGGAAAAACCGATGAGCTCTTCGAGATGATTGAAAGCGTGGTGTTTGAGCTTCGGGAAATGGAATTCGTAACCGAGAGGAAAACCGGAAGCCTAATCCCCTCGCCCCTTGGAAAGCGCGTTTCTGAGCTTTACATCGATCCGCTTTCCGCAAATGAGTTTGTCAATTTCATCAAATTGAAGGAGCCAAAAAGCGAGCTTGATTTCCTCTATGCAATTAATTCCGCAACTGAAATGGTGCCGCTTGTTTCCGTGAAAAAGAGTGAGGAGATGGCGCTTTTCGAGGAGGCGGAAAAGCTTGAACTTAGCAAATACTTGGAATCGCACTATGATGAGCGCACCTTCCTGGATAAGTACAAGAGCAGCAAATTGCTTGAAGGGTGGATTAGCGAATACACCGAAGAGCAAATACTTGAAAAGTTTGAGCTTCCTCCTGGCATTTTGGCGGCGCGCGTTCGGAATGCAAAATGGCTCTCCTATTCCATTTCCGAGCTTGCATATATGATGAATGAAACGGAAGTATATAGGATGGCAAGGAGGATGAGCCGGCGCATAAGCCACGGAATCAAGGAGGAGCTGCTGAACATCTGCCGCGTGAAGGGCATTGGAAGGGTCAGGGGAAGGAGGCTTTATAGCGCCGGCATCACGACTGCGGAGGAATATGCGAAAAAAGGCAGGGAGGAGCTTAAAGCAATTTTAAGGAATTAATAAATATGAAGGAAAGAAGGGGATTAGAATGAGGTATTTAGGAAAAATTATCAAAAATGGAAGAAGGATAGCGATAACGATCCCGATAGAATTGTATAAATCTAAAAAATGGAAGATTGGGCAGAAAATTAAGGGGGAGGCCACACAATCTACAATTTACCTTTTTGATTAGTTTTTCACTTGAGTTCAAGACTACCCTGAAACATACTTTTTTAACTCTCAAAAGAGAAGCCTATTTGGATCCCAATGGTATTCGAGGAGATGGAAGCGCAATATGAGGAATTCGCGGAAGGGATGCGCGAGAAGGGCATTCCACTTCCCTCATTCACCATGCTCCTTGGCATCATTGGTTTCATAATTGTAATAATAGCGGTCCTCTTGCTGAACCCCTTCGCATCCAAAACCACTAATTTAACCGTGAAAATACTTGCTGGCGATTCGCCGGTAGATAAGGCGAGGGTTTCGATTTTTGATTTCAAGGAGAATTTGCTAACTGAAGGGTTAACGGGCAAAGATGGATCCGTTACCTTTGAATCGATTCCTGCGCACAACATCGTTATCCGCGCCCTGAAAAAGGAAATAGGGCAGGATGAAAAGAAATTGCAAAACACCCCGAAAATTGTCACAATTGTGATTGGTGGGGGCGATCCTAGCGTTGGCGCCAATGGCTCAGTTGAAATCACCCTAGCACTTAGCGACGAATCATCCGGAAAGCCCATTTCCACAGCTTCCATCAATTACGCCTTCCCTGATGAACCGGGCAAGAAATTCAAGGCGATAACAGGGAGCGATGGGAAAGCAAAGGTGACAATGCCCCTTGAGAAGGCGGCAAGCATGGCAATTGAGCACCCCGACTATGAGCCTAAAACGATCACACTCACGGCAAGCGCCGAAAAGAAAAATATTGATGTGAAAATGAAGAGGCGCATTGCGGGCGCAACTCCAAACCCCTCAATTAAATTTGAATATGGAACGCTTAGGATAACTGTGAGGGGACCAAATGGCGAAAGCATAGATGCAAATGTTGATTTGTACGATGCAACCATTAATTCGCAAGTTGCATCCAAATCAGCCGTAAATGGCAAGGTTTCGTTTGCAAATCTACTTACCGGCTCCAAATACTTCGTTAAGGCGCAAATGGATGGCTACTTGCCTTATGATGGCTCCCTAAGGCTAGCGGAAATTGGCAAAACCAATGAATTGGAGGTGGTAATGCGAAAGGCGGCAGATAAGCCCGGCAACACGAAGGGGACGCTCACGGTTAGGACAACCGATGAGGATGGGAAGGAAATTTACGCAAGGGTATTGCTTGTTTCGCAGGAAAGTGTGGTAAACGAGAAGATTTCTTCCGGAAAGGTGCAATATGATTTGTCACAGCTCTCCTCCCTCGAAAGCTTCGGATTTGTTGCAACTTCTGAAGGAAAACTGCCAGCCTCAAGTGAAACATTTTCACCGGATAGCGTTCCAAACGAAATTGCGCTTTCATTGCAAACCGCAACATCCGAAAATTCCGCCAAATTGAAAGTCGTAACTAAGGGTAAGAAGGGGGTTTTGGTTTCGGGCGCGCAAGTGAAGGTTTATGCCCAGGCATCGGGTTTTCTTCTTGGCGCAATTTCAGAAAGCGATGGGACGGCATCCTTTGTGCTTCCTATTGGCGGGCAATTCACCATAATTTCCGAATACGGCGGGGTTAAGGGGATTGCCGATATAACACTCGATTCGGATAAGGAGCTCACCATCTTTTTAGGGGAGGCGGTTGAAAGCGTAAAAGTATTGGCGGTAAACGCGCAGACGGGGGATGAAGTAGAAGCGACATTTTTAGCACAATATGGAAATGACACGTTCGATTCGTGCTTTGGAATCAGGTGCAGCCTTTTTGTTAGGACATTGCAGGATGTTCAAATCAAGGTGAGCGCGGATGGATATTTCGAAAGGATAGCGGGCTACAAGCCATCCGGAGAGGGCACGGAATTCAAAATTGACATGATTCCAACCGATTTCGATGGCACATTCTTCAAATTGATCGGCATCTATGACGAAATAGGAAGGGAAGTGCAATCGGTTGAAGCCGATTCGCAATACAACGCAAAATTCCTAATTGCGGCGCCATTTGCGGATAAGGCGGGGGCATATTTCAGAATTGGCAAGGAAACAACTACGGATTCCGATGTGGCGGCAATAACGGGATATTCTGCAACACCCTCCGCAACAACACTTACTAAGGGAGCATCGTTTTCAGCCACCTCAAAATGCGATGACGAGCAAGGATCGGAATTCAAGTGGATGAATGCCGAATTTGGGAAAAGCGAATCGCAGGAGATTGGCTTTAAATTCAAGGTGAAACTCAACGGCGAAAAGGATTCCGAAATCCGGTATTACTATAGGGGCTACGCCGTAACGGATGGAAAATATTTGCGCATTCCAGAGGATGAAGTGCTTGGCACTAATGAGAAAAGCGCCATAGTTGATTGGTGCAAGGCAAAGGCTAGTGAGGGGAAAATTTCAATTGCCAAAAGCGGCATCTCCTCGTGCAGCTCTGCTGGCTGCCTGACAGTTTCACTTGAGCAGGATGGCATGAGGGGGGAGAGGAATTTCCAGGCAAGGGTCGCAAAGGGATGCGTGAATGATGCATCATCGCTAAACTCTTGCGCAAGAAGCGCACTTAAAGTGATTGCAAAATTCAAGCCAAATGAGGCGGGCAGGGAATTTGCGGTTTCGATTTCACAGCAAAATGGGAATTTGAAATTTTCGGATTACAAAATAAATGGCGAGGGGGGGCCTAGCTCAAGCAAGGGCATAAGCGCAACGCTGATGGATGCCAAAGAATACGCAATTGCTGCAGATTCCATTCCGCAGGAAGCCGGAAATGAGAAAATCGCAGTCACTGTTGAGGATGCCTCGGGGGATTTGAGCGTTTCAAAATCGATTGATTTCAAAATATATGGAAGCTGCGGAGAAGGGCTTAAGGATTGCGGCGGAAGGTGCGAACTAATTTGCTTAAAGGATGCCTTCGCGGATTTGACGGATGAGGAGAAAAATCAGGAGGAAATAACACCCAAGCCGCAGTGCGTTGCGGGCGAGGAATATTGCAGCGATGGGGTTTGCAGGGAAAGCTGTGAAATAACAAGGGGAAGCGAAGGTGGCGGTTTGGGAGGAGAAAATGGCGGAGGGGAAGGCGATGGCGCAACGCTGCCGCCTGAAATCACGTTGGAAATAAAGGATGGGAAAATCGAATTGAAGGATGGTAGGACCAGCGATCCCCTGAAAAAAATCAGCATGCAAATTGATGCGTTTGTTCCGGCGGATGCAATTGAACTTAATGCGAGCATGCTTCCCAAAGGCTGCGTCCCGCTATATAAGATCGCGGAAGGGATTACAAGCGCTTGCTATGCAATCAAGAACAGCCATCTTGTATTCCAGGGGAATGAAATTTCCGCGGATTGCAAATTGAAATCATTTGGCGATGAGGCAATTGGCGACAAGAGCGCCAAGCTGAAAATATCATGCGTCAACTACCAGGCAACACCAACGGAAATACCTATTGAAGTTGCCGTGAACAAAATCCCATTCAAAACTGTTCAGCTTGCGCCAAAATCATTGGCGGGCAGCAGCTCAAAGGTCTTCCACTTGATAAATGAAAAGCAAGTGCAAAAAGATTACCAGCTGGCATCACTTGCGCTATCAATTGACCATGCCGATGCATACTCCTATGCATGGAGCGGGGATGGATCGCTTGAGCTGCGCGAGGGCGATAAGCTGATTGATTCGCTGGATTATACCCGGGAGGAAACATACTTCCCAACAATAGATAACCAGGGAGGAAGGATTGCAGCCTGCTACGATGCATTTTGCTGCTCATCCAAATGGTGCACAACACCGGCTGCAGGGCAGGCGTTTTTGAAATTCAAGGACGCCGCCAAAAAGGTCGCGGATGCAAGCGCATTTAGGAGAGGGAACAAGTTCATTTCGGAAAAAGTGCTTGGGAAGCCCTTCTCTTTCTCAACAGTGATCCGGCTCATTGAAAAAGCGCAGCTACCAGATGAGGTAAAACTGGAGGATTCGCCAAATGATTATGGCTGCCAAAATGAAAACCCGAAAATATATGCGGTGCAGGCATATAGCAGCGATGGGAAGAAGTTCGATTTCACCGCAAGGGTTGCCAGATTGTACAAATTCAATTACGTGGACGAGGGCGTAAATTGCAAGGGAGGGAAGGCAACACCAGAGTCAAAGGGAACACCAACGCACTCATATTATTCCGGCGGGAATTATTTGCCGCTTTGCGACTTTTTGGGGGGGAAAGCTGCATGCGTGGAATCGGAGGCCCAAAGCTCGCTTGCCTCGCAGGAGCAGGTGGCTACTAAAAGGCAGCTTACGCCGATTCCGGTGCCGAGCACATTCGTAACTGCATTAATTGGAGCGGCATCCTGCAGGGCTCTAACTGCCGCCGTAGATTCCGAATATGCAACCTGCTTAACTAGCTGCGGAACAGCCACTATCGGCATAGGATTGGCCGGAGGTTGCGAAGCTTATTGCTGGGGCCTTACAGCCCCGCAATGCGCTGCCGGCTCCTCGGGGCCGCATCCGGATATTCCCGCAGTTCTGCCTTTTCCGAGATTCACAACAATTTTATGCGGCCCATCCCCCATAGGAAGCCCTATAACACCCCCGGTCTGCATGCCGCTTTGCAACCCCAAATCAAGCTACGTCCATGTCGTCCCGTTCAACAAACAGCTTTATGGAGCAGTACATGTTGGGATAAGGGCTTCTTGCTTCCCGGATTTGGTGGGAGCGGGAATCGTTACAACGGCATTCTATGGAGCATACCAATACCCCAAATATTCAGGTTACATAAATGCTATGGCTTCACTCACAAGCAGTGCAATTGTGGGCGATCTGTCCACATGCGGCGTCCTCGCGGCAATCGCATCCACCCAACCCGATAGTTTTGTTTTGCAGGGAGCATCCTTAAGCTGCACAGTCATTAGCGAAATGAAATCGTTAAAATCCATCTTTGGCGGCAAAGCAAAGGTCGACACACCGAAAGTGAAAAAAATTAATTGGGACGAACATTTCAACAACGTCGATCCTTCGGAGATAGCAAAAGCTGGAGACATATATAATAGCCAACTTTCTACTACAACGGTTACCCAGGGGCTTTCCACAAACACACAGACTTCAGGAACTACTACTACCACGGTCACGGGGGGATTTGAAACGCGTACAGAAACATATGGGCTACAAACATCATCATCTACCCAGGGGTTATCTACGTCATCATCAACACAAGGATTATCATCTTCCAGCTCTACACAAGGCATTTCCACAAACACACAATATCCTGTTATTGAGATTCAAACTACAACAGAAGAATTAACCGATTATTCTGAACCAAATTGATGTATTCAAAACCTTGTGAATAATTATGGTAAAATTCAAACTATCCCAAATCACATAGGGAAAAGCCAAATTGCTGGTTCCAAGGGAATCCTTCGATGACGCCTGCCACCTTCCGGTGTTCTATAATCCGGCGATGAGGTTCAACCGGAGCCTTTCTGCGATGGGATGCCTGCCAATTTAGGCGGGCTTGATGATTATCGCATCTTTCGTCGTATAAAGCTCCACCTTCCCTTTTGGCTTGAGGCCGAATTTGAGTGCAATATCCCGGGGAATCCTAACAGCTATGCTCTCCCCAAGATCCACGAGTTGCCTCACGAGGGTAAGCGTATTTCTCTTGCTCTGGTATTCCAATGCCGCTTTCTTATGCTCACGCTCACTGATGAGCTGCTCGCCGCAAACGGGGCAGACGAAAGCATTGACGCCGATGCCATCGTCGCGGAAATCAAGGCAACCGTCGCCCGCAAGGCGGAACAAGGGCTTTACGCCGACCCGCGGATCGCCCGCGCCGAGCGCACCAACCTCAGCAACCTCTCCGACAGCGAAT
>JBBSVW010000072.1:0-6392 GCA_038046605.1 Microcaldota archaeon
TGAAGGATGTTTCGTCCATTAGCGCGTTTAGGATGCGGTGTTCCAGCTCGTTCATTGCTATCAATCAGGATTATGGATTGAACGGTTTTAAAGCTAGCGGAATAGAGCTAGCAACATCGGAGATATTATTCGCCCTCAACAGATCCACCTCGCCGGAAAATGAGGTAGAGCGCCGCAAGGATGATGAGGGCAAGGATTATTTGCCAGGGAGCAAAACCTATGGCAAAAAAGCCCGTTGCAGGGGATACATTCGTCCTCACAAAATGGTAATATTGGATTGATGGGGAGGGAAATTGCGTTGGATTCGGAGTAGCAGAAGGCAATTTAGATGGGGTTGGAGAAATGGTTGCATTCCCTAATCCGCCCGTATTCCCGCCAGTTGGGGATGCCTGGGCTGATGGGCTTATTGAAGGCTTGCATGGGCCATCGCAGGGATTGCCCGACCCGCCACCTGATCCAGGCGGAAGGATTGGAGTTGCGGAACTTATTGCAGGTGTCGCACTTGCTATTGCACTTGGTGAGGGGCTTGGGATTGTGATTTCACCGCTGCAATTTGGCGAAGGCCCCCCTCGGATAACATAATTTGTCAGGTAAACAACATCAAGCACATCGCTTGCAATCCCATCGCCATTAATATCGCCAATCCAAAGCGGGATAGGCGTTGGTGCGCCGCGGAATGCATAATCAGATAGGCATACCAAATCGGATTCATCGATGATGCCATCCATTTCCTCGCAGATATCGCCGCACAAGGGATTATAATCATATGGAGGGTTTGGGGCGCTTGGAGATGGCACAATTGAAGCAGTAGGCCCTTGGGTTGGGGAAGGAGAGGGAATTTCAACGGTAGGGGATGGATCTATTGTTGGGAATGCCCCTACCGATGGGGATGGCAACGGCTCATCCGCAAATGCAAATGAGGCCAAAGCAAGGAAAAATATTGCGCCAATTGCAAGAAGCTTGAATTCGATGTTAATTTGTTTGGACATAATAATCGATGTAATTATGCGGATTAAATTAATATATTGATGCATACCGCAGAGTAGTTACAAAAAAAGAATTAGGTATAAAACCATATTAAAAAAAGCTTACGCTCGGAATATAAAAAAGAAAAGAAAAAAAGGGAACCTAGTTGTTCCGCTTTTTGCGCCTTGCAAACAAGAACAAGAGCAGCCCAAATGCAACAATTGCGCCACCAAGGTATGGTGCGCTTGAGCCGGAGAAGAATCCGGTTGTTGGCTCAAGGACATCCGATGCATCGAAGTTGTATCCAGAAACTTCGCTTTCGATTGCTGCTCCTGGTGCAACTATTGGCGTTTCATCCACCTGTTCAATGCTTACCTGGTTTTCGGATGGCGTGTTTGCAGCCTCGTCATTGGGGCTCGCTGTGTCCGTAACCTTCGGAACCGCAACAGGCGCTACGCCAACTGGCGAGCTTCCGGAAACGGAATTGCCGCTGTTGCCAGAGCTGCCTGTGCCTCCAGATGGAGGTGTGGAAGGCGGTGCAGGTGCAGACGCAACTGATTGTGAACCCTCATTTCCAGCAACATCAACAGCGCTTACGGACCAAGTGCCATCGGCGCAAACCCCCAAATAGCTTAGCGAGGTGGTCGATGCAACATACACTCCATCGTGGAATACCCTATACGACTCCACACCACTTGCGTCCGTTGATGCGCTCCAGCTCACAACGCATGAGCTAATTGTCGCGCTTCCAGGTGCAGTAGGCGCAGTCTTATCGATCTTGAACGTTACTTCAGGGTCGCTGCAGTGCTCTGGTATCTCCGCCCCATTTGGCAGAGTGCCGCTAAAGAGTGTGTCGCAAGCCCTTGCCCTCATGTAGTATGTCTTGCCATCCTCCAATCCTTCGAAAGTCGTATTGAAATCGGTGCCAAAGGTATCCCCGCTTACGTGCGGAAGCAATCTCCAGCCCGAATCATACTCCTCGGAGCCTATTGGAGTTCCAAAGAGCGATGCAACATTCTCGAATATCCGATATTGCACGGTGTTCGGATTTACTCCAGACAAGTCCAATGCGACCAGTTCGATTGGGATGAGTTCACTATAAACTTCGCCAGCGAGTGGTGAAATTATTTCCTTGTCAGGTCCGTGGTTGTCGACCATCAAGGTTGTTTCAACGCTTCCAGAGTTGTACTCGAAGTCCATTGCGGAAAGCACCAGCGTATGCGAGCCATCCTCAAGTTCTTCGGGCACATTGCCGTAAACTTTGCAGGAGTGGTCGCTTAGGATTTCGCCGTCGAAATCGAAGTGTCTCTCCTCGGATTCTTCGCAAACTCCCGGTACGTGTATCGTGATGATCTGCTCACGGAGTGTCGATCCGTCTCCAACGATCCTAATCCAGAAAACGTAGTCTCCAGGAAGGGTGCCTAATGGGACATCGAATGTGAGGTTGAATTGCAATGTCTGGTTGCCAGTGACATTAGTGTAGCTGAATGGTACCCAGCTTACCCAGTCCTCGAATCCAGGCTGCACATCCACAGTCACTTCATCGATGGTTGAGGTTTCCTCTTCAATCAATGAAACAATGGCTCCAGGAATATCATCTACATCATCCAGGTCGAACCATTGTCCTCTGGTTTGAGTTGCCATGTATTGCCATGGTGCGTGATCGGAGCCAGAGTCGACGGAAATTACCGCTATATCTGCTGCCCCGAGCTGTGCGACTACATCCTCGAAATCAAGGTCGTCTGCAGTGTTGACAGCATTGTCGCGTCCCGGATCCTTGCCAGTTGTATCGCCGTTGAACTCGCAATCATGTGGAACATTGTCTCCAAACATCACAAGGATTTTCTTGGATCCACTCCTCCAGCTTGCAAACTGCGACTCGTAGAGTGCGCGGCTGTAAGCTTCGGGCCCGTCGTTTCCAAAGCCTAGAGATAGTCCGTTGATTGCAGAACTCACATCACCAGTTGATGAGGTAATATCCTGATCGAGGTTGTATGCATAGTCTCCGTTGCCAGCACTTCCATAGGTTGCATTGTAGCCGCAGTTGGTTACTTCGTTAAAGTAGCTGAATGGGTAATCCATGAACGAGTTAGCTCCAAATTGCGAATCCGCAACAAGCGAACTGATGTCGTTCATTATGCTAATGGATGAACTTTTCACTGTTGAGAGTTCGCCACCCATACTGCCGGTCAAGTCGAGTGAGAACATCACATCGACTTTGGTGATCGGGGTCTCTTCAGTCGTAACAACTTTCTGCTCCTCAACACTCTCGCCAGGATGCAGCCACGCTTCGACTGAAGTTGGGGTGAAGATTGGATCTTGCACTTCCCCTTCGCCTTCTCCTACAACCGTGCACTCGTTCTGCACGATTTCTCCGGAGCACTGGAAGAGCGCCGAATCATAATCGGTTGCTTCCAAGTATGCCACGAAGTAATCTCCCTCAGAGAGTGGGCCGGGCAAGCCTTCAAGATCAGTTAGTTCCACGAATGGCGGCGTGTTGTCGATATCCATAAGGATTGCATCCTTGCTGGAATCGCGCGCAAGATCGTAATATGTGTTGCAGCTCTTGTCGGAAATCTCGATGACCAGATATGCCTTGTCCGTCAGGCCGGAATCCTCAGGAATCTGTACGACTCCCTTGCAAACGCCGCTCTCGTATGGAACAGAACCCAAAGGCACTAATGTGTACCTTTCAGGTCCAAGGAATGCCATGAGATCATCCAAAGTGTTGTAGTTCTTTATGTACCACATTACCTGTGCGAGCTCATCATCTTCAAGCTCCTCGAAGTGGATGTCGATTGCGTAGAATGTGCAAGAGGCAATGCCGCTTGCCGGGTTGCCCAAATCATATGCAGGCGCATAAACGGAGAATTGTTCCCCGTCATGGTAGTACCTGCCGGAAACCGGGTTTAGGATCCAGCCCTTGGGCTTTTGCTTGTCGAAGATATCGATTTCGAACTGGGATTCCTCCGCATTTCCTAGAGCGTCCTCGCTGTAGAATTCGAAGAGGTAGATGCCCTCATCCTTGTTTTCAAAGTAGAAGTCACCGGACTCCCCAAAGTCGAACCATTCGCTCCACTCGTAGCCATCAAGGAGGTACCGGTAGTACGTCTTCACGCCATCAACGTGGCAAATAAGCCCGCCATCAGTTGAATTCCAGTTAAGGCGAGTGTCCTTGCAGACATAGAAGTCGCACTCATCCCCAACTGTGCAGGCAGTTGAATTGCCTAATACTGTTTTTGTGGTATTTGGTGGCGTTGAGTCGACACGGTCTATTTCAGTGTAATTAACCGAGTTGCCCAGCGCATCTGCGCATGAATACTCGATCTCATGGACGGAATCCTCCTGGAATTGGATTATTGCGCTTTCATTGCCAACGAACCACTGCGTCCATTCGCCGCCATCAAGCCTCCACCTATAGGAGAGCGAAACGTGGTCAACTGGATGCGGGTCGCCGTCGGTGCATGAAAGTGAGATTTGTGTGTCCTGTGTGATGTAGTAGTGGCATGACTCATCGCCAACATCCGCGCATGGGATGGATGGTTCGCCAACCTCCTTTGTGATTTCTGGCTTTTGAGTGTCTACTATGTCATATTCGGTTTGGGTTTCCTCCCTGTTTTCAAGGGCATCAGTGCACCAGTAGTTGAGCGTGTGCCATGAGTCCTGTGGGAACATGAATGGCCCCTCGTATTGTGTTTCATCTGTGCACTCCTCGTTTTCGCCATCCCATACACAGTAATAATAGGTGATTTGCTCACCGCCAACCGGGTGGGGATCCCTATCTGTACATGAAAGTGAAATTGGGGTGTTCTGGGTTATGTACCAGTCACATTCCTCAATATTCTCGCATTCGTGTTTGGGGTCGCCGACAGTCTTTTCTGTTTCAGGAGCTTGTGTGTCAACCACATCAACCTCGGTATAAACCGGGCCGCTGTTTCCAAGCGCGTCAACGCATTTGTACTCAAGCGTGTGCCTTGAATCCTCAGGGTAGTAGAACGATCCTTCGTATAGGAACCATTCGGAGAATTCGCCATCGTCGATCATGTACCTGAAATAGGTGGTCGTGCCTTCAACTGGGTGAGGCTGGCCATCGGTGCACGTTAGGGTAATCGGGGTGTTCTGCGTAATATACCAATCGCATGAAGGGTCTCCAACTTCCTGGCAAGACACTTTTGGTTCGCCGACCTCCTTATCAACTGTTGGGCCTTGGGTATCTACGATGTCAATCTCAAACAGGCTGCCGTTCCTGTTTCCAAGGATATCCTGGCAATAGTATTCAACCTCGTGGATGGAATCCTCGGTGAAGTTGAAGTCAACGTGCTCCTGGTTGAACAGATTCCAATCTGTCCATTCGCCCCAGTCGCCGCCGAAATCCTCCTTGAATCTTGTCCTGTAACCTACTTGCACGTGGTCAACCGGATGCGGTTTGCCGTCGGTGCATGAAAGTGAGATTTGTGTGTCCTGCGTGATGTAGTAGTGGCATGACTCATCGCCAACATCCGCGCATGGGATGGATGGTTCGCCAACCTCCTTTGTGATTTCTGGCTTTTGAGTGTCTACTATGTCATATTCGGTTTGGGTTTCCTCCCTGTTTTCAAGGGCATCAGTGCACCAGTAGTTGAGCGTGTGCCATGAGTCCTGTGGGAACATGAATGGCCCCTCGTATTGTGTTTCATCTGTGCACTCCTCGTTTTCGCCATCCCATACACAGTAATAATAGGTGATTTGCTCACCGCCAACCGGGTGGGGATCGCCGTCCTCGCACTCGAGGGTGATAGGGGTCTGTTGGGTAATGTACCAGTCGCATTCTTCCTGTGTTTCGCATGCGTGCTTGGGGTCGCCAACAACTTTCGTTGTGTTTGGCGCCTGTGTGTCGACAACATCTACCTCAGTCTTAACTTCCTCCTTGTTGCCGAGTGCATCCTCGCAGAAATACTGCAGCGTGTGCCTGCTGTCCTGCGGGAAGTAGAATGAGCTGCCGTTGTAAATCATCCAATCAGTGTATTCGCCGTCGTTGATTTTGTACCTGAAGTTCACCTTCACATCGTCAACCGGATGCGGATCCTGATCCGTGCACCTGAAGTTTATCGGGGTTTGCTGGGTAATATACCAGTCGCAATCCTCGTCGCCAACATCCTCGCAAGCGACTTTGGGCTCGCCGACGAATTTCTCGGAAATGGGTGGTTTGGTATCCACGATGTCAGTTTCAAATTGGTTCTTCACCTGATTGCCCAGCGCATCTGCGCAGTAATATTCCAATTCGTGTATGGAATCCTCCTGGAAAGTGAAGTCGGTGTGTTCGCCGTAGAATATTGTCCAGTCCGTCCAGTTGCCCCAGTCGCTGTTCTCATCGAATCTGAATCTGGAGCGGTAGGATATAGACACGTTATCAACCGGATGAGGCTGGCCATCTGTGCACCAGAGTG
>JBBSVW010000072.1:6402-13303 GCA_038046605.1 Microcaldota archaeon
GAGTGAAATTGTAGTGTTTTGGGTTATGAAGGTCTGGGATTCGACGCCGCTTCCGTTTGCGCCTGCAGTCCAAAGCAGGCAGTTGCGCATTAATTCCGCTCCATCAGTTGAGCTGTCCCAACTTCCAGAATTTATATCTGAAGAAGGCGGGAAGAAGCCCAGATCGCACGCGCGGTGTCCATCAAATTCGTTGACCGCGGCAAGCACCTGCCCATCGTCGTAATCCACAATCTTGACAGCGCCTGGGTTCACCAATGATGTTCCAGATCTGAAGTCGCCGGTGGAAAAGCTGCTGACTCCAGACATTACCTGATGGGAGGGTTCAAACACGGTTCCCATACTGCCGGAACTGTACGGATCATAATCACCATAAACTATTGCCCCATATCCATCGGTCATGTATCTTCCATCCAGCCTAAATCCATCATACCAACTGAATGTCATGAGAGTGACGCCTCCGCCGCTGTCCGCGTAATCCGCAAGCACATTGCCAAGTGCGACAGGATCGTCGTAATAATAATTGCTCCAAACCAGCACTGCATCGTAATCCTGAAGCAGCGCAAGGGACGGAGTAGCGGAACGGGCATCGAAGTCATCGATTGTGCCTAATTCTGGGAAAGCCTGCAGCTTGGAAATCACATCACTAAGATAATTATCCCCATTTGCCCTGATTAACAATACATCAATAGGGCCTTCGGGATCAGGATCTCCAGGAGAACCTTCAATTACGACCTTCGGCTCTCCAATCATCTTCTCCAAATCTGGGGCCTGCGTGTCAACAACATCCACTTCGGTTTGCACCGGCTCCTGGTTTCCAAGGGCATCAACGCAGTAATACTCGAGAGTGTGCCTGCTGTCCTCTTCGAAGTAAATTGTTCCCTCGTATTCATACCAGCCGTTCCACTGGCCGCCGTTGATATTATACCGGTAATAGAGCGTAACGTCATCAGACGGGTGAGGCTGCTGGTCGACGCACCTTAAGTCAATGGGAGTGTGCTGTGTGATATACCAGTCGCACTCGTTTGGGTCGTCTTGTGCGCATGCAACTTTGGGCTCGCCGACGGTCTTGGTTGTAATCGGGTACTTGGTATCTACAATGTCAATTTCAAACTGGGAGGTCTCGTTGTTCATGCAGCTGTCGTAGCTGTAGTATTCTACTTCGTGCATTGAATCCTCTGGGAATGAGAATGGGCCAGTGTAAGGCGTCCAAACTCCCCATGGTCCCCATGAATCATTGAAGTCGTACTTGTACCTTACGCGGTAAAGTGTGGCAACATCATTCGAGTAATAACCATCTTCCGGTATGAAGTCCTGGGATTCCATTGAAATTTCAGTGCTCTGGTTGACATACCAGCATTCAGTGACCCCTTGCTCTGGGGATTCTTCACAAACAATTTTTGGCTCTCCAACCGTCTTGATGGTTGTTGGGGGAGTCCTGTCGACTATGAAGCAGATCTCATCGATGAAAGTCATCTTGCCCCAGTTGCCCGCAAGGTCCTTTGCATGGAACTTGACGCAGTGCTTGCCATCATCAAGGGTTGAAAGGTTGATTGTTGCGTTTGTGAATTCGCAAAGCTCATCGAAGTTGCCATCTGTTGCGGACATATATAATCCAGCGCCGTTCGGTAAAATGCTCCAATTGCCATCAAGGAAATATTCCGCCTGGTTGATGGGCGACTGTGTATCGCAGAATTCGACGCTCAAGGTCGGATTCAAACCGCACACTAATTGCGGGAGGCCGAAAGTGACATTCCTTACGATTTCCGGAGGCAGCAGGTCCACTTCAAATACATCAAAGCCGCACGCGCCCCATACGCCCTGCGTGTTCTGTGCGCGCACAAAAACGGTGTGCCTTCCATCAGTAATTCCATATGCCGCAAGCAGGATGTTGAGTTTGCTGACGTTCTCCTGATTTTTATCGCCGTTGAAAACGCCATCGTCTGTTGGGTAAATCGGTGTGCCGGTTCCGGGCGCGCCGCATTCGTCAAAGTAAAATTCGGAGTAATTAATCATGGTGCAAGTGTCGGTAAGGACAGCCTTCACGTTGATCTTCTGGTTGGTCGGATCGGGGTATGCCACAACGGTCGTCACAAGGGGGCCGCTTGAGTCTTGGGGGCCTAATGTTGCACTGCAACTCTGATTTCCAACTCCAGAAGGGCAAAGGACCGGGTTTTCATTCAAGCCGCAGCCTTCACCGTCACAGGTTTGTGAGCCCCAATAGCAAATTCCATCAGTGGTTGTTCCTGGCGAGGGGCAATAGTTCTGAATGCCGTAAGCGCAAGTGCCGAAGTCGCCGCAGCTTCCTCCATTAAGGCAATACTCGCCCTCCAACTTCGGATCGCAAGCTCCCTGAAATTCAGGTGTGCATTCCGCACCGCAGGAAAGGTCGTAAGCATGCTGGATGGTGTTTGGATCGAACTGTGAGCATTCATTCAAGCCGGAACATTGGGAAGTGAACGGATCGGAAGTGTCAAGCGTGACGGTTATGCCGTCGGGGTTGTAATCGCAGGTGTTGATCGCACCGACATTGTATTGGGAGCATCCAGCGACGTTGCCCGGGTCATATACGGAACAGGTGCCGGTCGCATCGCAAGAGCCGCAGATATCGCAGCTGTTTCCCTGTGTAGAGCAGGCGCCCCATACTCCGGCTTGGCAAGTGGAAACGCCGGCGCACGAGCCGCCTCCGCACGCTTGCGTCAAATCCTCGTCAGTAGCCTGGTTGCAGTTGTCATCAATGTCGTTGCAGGTTTCAGCTGCTCCCGGAAAAACAGTATTGTCATTATCATTACAATCTATCACGCCGCATTGTGCATCAGTCGAATTGTATCCGTCGCCGTCGGCGTCTATGCAAAGCGGGGGGATGGGCGTAATTGTCGGAGTGGGACTTGGGCAACCTTCGCCACCATTACAAGAAATGCTAAAAGAATTTAGGGTAAAAGCAGTTAGAGCGGAATTTATCCCGTCGGATGCGGAAACTGCATAGGTTCCAGCAGGCGCAGCCGTAAGAGGGTACGAATACTGAAAATCACCATAAGCATCAGCAGTCGGCTGGGGGCCAGCGATGAAAATAGAACCGTCAGGCAAGTTAATTGTTAGATTAATGGTTGCACTTGAGTTAAATCCCGAACCGTTAATTATTACAGTCTCATCCGGCGCATAATCGGCCTTGTCAGTCCAGACGGACGCGTCCACAATCGCGGGAACGACCGCGCTCACGCTAAGGCCGATTACCGCGAATGCAAAGAAGAGGTAGAACCAGTAGGAGGCAAGCAGGTTTCCCAAAGCCGCCTTCACGCCATTCATTCCCTTCTTGTTATTCATGCATTCTCACCTTTAGAGATAAAATATTTGTTTGAAAAATATGAGTTTGAAGAATCAGAAACAACGGGAAGCGCGGAAGAAACAAAAAAAGAATGGGAAAGGCGGGATGCGGAATAATCCGTCAAGCTGGGGCTGAAGCATGGAATACATTGCCAACAGTGCAAATTTGAGTTAATCAAATTACAACCCCCACAATAACCCTTTTAAAAAATAAAACCGGACATTCTTTTCCCGGTAAAGATATATAAACGTTTTGTAAACTGGCCGGTGGTTAAAATTGATCATAGGGCATTTAAAAGGTGCCCATCAGTTGAGAGTGATTTACGAGGTAAAACCGCTAAAAATATCAATGTAACCAAGATGCGGTTAAAAGTGGCGCCTTAGGATATCGCCTAATTATTAACTCCGGCTTTTTGCTTAATCAGGTTCCTGAACACAATCGGCGCAATAATCGTGGTGCTGAATGCCATGGAAATCAGGGCGGAAAATATTTCCGTTGGGATTATGGCGGTAATGGAGTGGAACTTTATGATTAAACCGCCAAATGGGAATAAGGCAGCAAAATGTTCCAATATCGCTATGGATGGATTCTCAGCGCCTTGAAGCCCGCGGCCGCTTCTAGTTTTTCATTCGCGGTCACGCCCCCAAATCCCCAACCTGCAAATGCTCCAAGCAAATCAATCCGCCTTATTCCCGCGTAAGAAAGCATGATGGCCCATGGTGAAAAAGGGCGGGCTAATTTATTTCGACGATTATGCGTTTCGCACCCGCCTGCGGAATCAGGGATACTTTGGAATCCTTGTTCAGGCCCAATAGCTGGGCGATCCTTTTCCTTATGCCGATTGCAAAATTATTCCCCAAACGGTAAACCGAGGCCCTCTCAGCCCCCCATACCCCCAGCGCCTTCATCCTCGATTCTATCTTCGCAGCCTCATGCGAGCCGAATATCTCCTCTCCGCAGCTGCTGCAAACCTCGGCCGCAAACCTGCCGATCCCCACCCCGTATCTTTCAACTTCAACGGCCTTCCTGTGCAAAATTCCCTTCGGGCACATCGGGCAGTCCTTCTTCATGCTAATCGCCTCATATCCTGTAACAAGTAATTACCAGCCAATCTGCCCCGTTTTCACTCATAAATTGCGCATAAGCGGGACACAGCCCATGAAATTTGGCCTTCCGTAGCGCCCGCGTCACAACAGCTTAGAGAAGAAGGAATTGATAATATTTGAAAGGGAGCTGATTATTATTTCCAAAAAGCCCCCTCTTGATTGGGAGCTCTCACAAGTGTTGGTAATTAAATTGCACGCTTGATTCGCCCTGCAGTCCGAACTTGATTCGCATTCGATTACGGTGAGCTGAACCGAAACGTTCCTGGAGAAGCGCTCCTTATCAGAGAAAATTATAGTGCCCTCATAACCTCCGACCTTGGTGGCCCTGAATTCTATCGGCAGGGTTTTTGCGGATTGTGGCGCTATTTCTATTCTATTATCCACTTTCAAAAATCTGCTCCCATTCCCGCTTTTCTTCGCAGTAAGCAAGAGCTCGAAATTGTTTCTGTTCTGAATAGTAACATTGCAAACTACTCCAGAGGTTCTAAGCAAGGCAGTTTTAGCGCAGAAGCCAGGGGAGAGCTCCCAGCCTATCACTTTCACATTTGCGGTTATATTCAGCGCTCCGATTGCTGCCGCTACCAACACTAAGCCTACAACTAAGGCTGCGAACTTCATGGCACACCTTGCACTACTTTCAGCTTTCTGCTATATTAAAACTCCCTTCAGCATGTAGCCGTTATCGTGACAGTTTGCGCATAGCTTCCCGGGTTCTGCCCTGCGGGTACTGCAAGCTGCAGGAAAACTGTTGCGGTAGTGGATTTGTTGAGGTTGTTGACAAGGGTTTGATCGCCCGTGCTCAATGCGGTTTTAGACGCGTACGTTCCGCTGGCCGTCGCAAATTTCGTCTGGCTTACGGACATCGTGTCTCCATCAAATGTCCACGTTGTGCCCTTTATTGTCAAGTTAGCTGCGGTGTTGCCCGTATTGTTTGCTACTGTGGAATTCTCTGCAGATGTCGTGCCCGGCGAAACTGAGCCGAAGCCCAGCGAGCCGAGGCTTGCTGTCAAGCCACATACGCCAGGTATGGTTACCGTATTGGAGATAGTCAATGCCTGCGTTACTGAAATTGCCACTGCTAATAACAGCACTGCTGTAATTAATTTTCGTTCCATGTTATCACCCCGAGGCGCTTAGCCTCATGCCTTACTTACGGCTTGAAAACCGTATAACCGCAATTACAATTATCACTAAGGACAAAATTGCCAGGGCGAAATTATCAAATTGGAATGGCTTTTCTGCAGTTGGGGGGGAGGTCACGACTATTTGAATGATTTGTGTTGGCGAGGGAGAAGGGCTAGGAGGGGGTTTTGCGAGAGGTTTTATTATCACCTGCTTCCTCAACGCCAACGCTATGGAGACGGCGCCGCCATCCCCGCCCTCCTTGGTCGCGGTGATGAAGCCCTCCAGTTGCTTTCCTGCAGCTCCGGCGTAATTTTTCAAATTCGCTTCCACCTGCAATTCAAAGCTCGAGAACGGCGCAATGTTGATCCTCTTCTCGAACTCCAAAAATTTTGCCGCCTCCCCTTCTGCGGAGATGCCGACGGAAATCGTTTGATTTTCATCATTTATCAGAATATGTTTTCCCACTGCCTCTCCTCCGATTTCGGCGCCTATTACCACCGGGCCGGCGACTTGCTGAAATGCGGAAGCGTAACCGGTCAATAAAATGAACAAGAATATTCCCCTCATATCACCCACCTCTAGCAACTCACGGTTATAGTCATATTCTGCGAATACGCGCTTCCCTCCAGCCCTCCGGATGGTTGCAGTTGAAAGAACGCATTTGCAGCAGCGCCTCCAGCCAAATTTTGAATGAAGCTGCTGTCAGATAATTGCAAAGGAGCTTTTGCGGAATAATTGCTGGAAGCTAGGGAAAAGCGGGTTGCATTGACATCCATCGTACCACTCCCGGAGGCCCAATTCGTTCCGCTGATAGTGTAATTTGCCGCAATGGTGCCGGCATTTGTTACATTGACTTGAAGTTCAGCGCTCGTTTGCCCATTTTCCACATCGCCAAAATTCAAGCCCGAAGCACTGCTGGAAATTCCGCAGGTATTGAAAAGCGCCGCATTGAACGCATCCACCCTCCCCCATCCAGTTAGATTATCGAACCCAGCAGAGCCCAAATCCTTAGCCGTGCCGTATAATGCCTGCTTAATTGCAGAAACGTTCCCCTTCCATTCGGGCCTCTTCTGCAGCATCAACGCAACGACTCCCGAAACCATCGGCGCCGCCATCGAAGTTCCAGACAGATTGCTGTAAATCATCGAGTAGCCTTGCCGATTAAGCGTCACTCTGTAAGTAGGCATGGTCGAGTAGATTCTCACGCCAGGAGCCATTATATCTAATGCCGGCCCAAAATTGCTGAAGCTTGCCCTTACATCAGCGCTATCGACCGCGCCTACCGCAATCGCCCCAGAAGCGCACGCCGGAGAGCTCACCCCGGAATTCTCATTTCCCGCAGACACTA
>JBBSVW010000073.1:0-75022 GCA_038046605.1 Microcaldota archaeon
TTATTGGCCATCTTGTTTGCCGTTGGCTGCGTGCAACAAGGAGTTCCTTCGCCTGCTGTTTTACCCGCGGCCACGATCACCCCATCGCCTAGTATCGGCCCCATAATTACGCCTACAATAAAACCAACCATTACGCCATCCCCTTCCCCAGCGCCAGAAAACCAGATTTTGGTAGATTCAACCTACCTTTGCGGAGATTATGGGGACGAATCGGCCTTCGTTCAGTTTAGGGGGCCATCGATATTCCTCATCCAGGCAAGTTTCCAAACCAACTGCGCCAAGTATGTGGCATATTGGACCGTGTCAAAAGCGCCATTCCCGGTATTGGAAGTTGATTTCAGGCAGGTTGATATCGGGGAACGAGTTTGCATGAAATGCCTGGGAATGGATCATGTGACTGCAGTGCTCAACCTTTCGTACGTGGATTCTCCTACCCTTCTTGAAAAAATTATAATAAAACGGGAGGGCAAACTTATTGCAGAAAAAATATTCAAGGGCGCATTTTGTGGAGGAATTGCCGCATTCCAATGTCCATCTGGCTATGAGTGCATGCTTGATGGCTCTTATCCGGATGCCGGCGGCGAATGTATTCTAGGCATTGGGGTGCTTCAGGGAAATGTTGCGCTAGGCCCCATTTGTCCCGTTGAACGGCAGGATGTGCCGTGCCCCGTGCCTCCTGAGGCGTATACAAGTAGGAAGCTGATTGCAACAGGCCCCTTGCCCTTTGAAAAAGCGACCCAAATTAACATCAATGCTTCCGGCAGCTACTCGATCAATTTAGCCCCCGGCACTTACTCGATAAGTCTAAATGATCAAAGCATGGGGAGAGGAAGCAATTTGCCTGCAACCGTTACAATAAGGGCCGGTGAAGCAACTACCTTCGATGTAGACATCGATACGGGCATCCGCTAGTAAAAAATATATTAAAAAGCGCCATGCTTCGCGCAATCCTT
This sequence comes from Microcaldota archaeon, assembly GCA_038046605.1. Lineage (GTDB taxonomy): Archaea > Micrarchaeota > Micrarchaeia > Norongarragalinales > SBBD01 > JACRGC01. The sequence continues at coordinate 954 of JBBSVW010000073.1, forward strand.
GATATTTGAAAATACCCCATTGCACAAGTTGGGCTATTATTAATGGCCCGAATACATTATTTTATGCAAAAAATACTCGTTTTGTTAATTAGCCTCTTTCTGCTTGGCTGTACCCAGCCAAATCCGCCAAATGTCGAGAATGCGATTTCGCCCATTTCCTCCTCAACAATAATTGCTACTGATGCAATCCAACCTACCCTTTCCCAAACCCCAACAATTGGGCCAACTCTGGAAGAAATGAAGGCAGAATGCAGGCGGTTTACCTTGCCATCCGATTGCAATGACGTGCCCGCGGAAAACGGGGGAGATTTCTGCAGGAAGTGCAAGGATTTGGGGATTGCGGCAAGCGCCATCCCTTCTGAACAGGCAATTGCCAATGCAAGCCCCTCAATTAATGCCCCAACGCAGGTAATGTGGCAATACATTGACGAATGGAAGCCCAATGCTGCGCCTCCTGCTTGCCCTGAAAAAATAATCTCCCAAGTGCCGGTAGATTTTAGCAAGGCAACTTCGATTCTTTATCCGGGGCAGGTGCGTGGAGGAAATTACAAACCCCACGGGGGCATAAGGTTTGACAATTCGAATAACAATATCAAAGTCTATGCACCCCCCGAAGGCATATTTTTCCGCGGCAGCCGCTATCTGGAAAATGGTGAACTCCAATACCTGATTGACATCATGCATCCGTGCGGAATTATGCATAGGTTCGACCATTTAATGGAGCTTTCACCCAAATTTGCCAAGGAGGCTCAAAAGTTTCGTCAAGCAGTTGAGGGCGATTCAAGGACAACCGAAATTGAGCCACTAGAAATTGAGGCTGGAGAACTTATTGCAACGAAAATAGGCAAGATTGGCAATACGGGTATGGATTGGGGGGTGTATGATTTAAGGCAAAAGAATGATGCTTCAAAAAATCCGGTTTGGCTTTCGCAGCATCCAGGCCAGCTTACCCCGCATGCGCTTTGCTGGCTTGAACTGTTGCCTCCATCTGACAAGGAACGGGCATACTCTCTCCCCGGCGGTGATTTTTACTCTGGAAAGCAAAGCGACTATTGTTAGGCATTGAAAGAATGCTCCTAATGACTCTTAATGCAAAGGCCGCCTGCAAGAAATACCCCGAGAAGATTGCCAATGCAAGATACCCCTAAAATATTCCTTAACTTAACCAAATGCTTAAATATGTGATTACACTTATGCTTATGCGTGATAAATATGGCAAATGTTACCCTATTCATTCCGGATGAACTGAAAAGGCGGATGAGTAGGCACAAGGATATCCGCTGGTCAAGTGCAATCAGGACCCTAATTGAGGATAGGCTGGATATGTATGAGGAGTCCGAAATACTTGCACAGGGCAGCAGACTAACCGATAAGGACGTAGCTTTCCTAACTCAAAAAGTGGATGCGGCAACACGCAAACACGTAAAGGCGCTAATGAATGCGAATCGTAATTGATGCCAACATTTTGTTTGCCGCACTTCTCCGCAAGGGCTTGACCCGGCGCCTATTGTTCAATTCAGACATCAAATTGCTAGCGCCTGGATTTATCCTAGCCGAGTTCATAAAGCACAGGAACTATTTGATTGGAAAGTTCGATCATAGCCCTGACGAATTCGATGAACTATCCTCTAATATACTTTCGGTAATCGAGCTTGTTCCCGACAATGAACTCGAACCCTATCTGGGCGCCTCCAAAACACTCGTTACCGACTTGAAGGATTGCCTATATATCGCGGTTGCATTAAAGGAAAATGCCGCAATTTGGTCGAATGATGGTGGGATGAAAACGCAGCGCAGGATTAAGGTTTACACAACGGATGAACTCGCATCGGAATTTGGACTGCTATAAATAATGCTCCAAACGAACTCGGTGGGCAAAATACTAATGCTCTAATCCAATCAGTTTGAGCGCATTCCAACTTTCCTGGCTTGAATAAATCCAAAAAATGCATCGCTGTGTGCAATTGCCTCGGTTAGCGAATTGAACATAAATCCTTCCTTTTGCAGTTGCCTAAGTCCGCGCTTCGGATCCACCTTGGTTTTATGGATTGCCAAGGAGCGCTCTACTGAACCCCCCTTGGTGCCTACAATATTCCTTAGAATCCCCCTAAGCCGCATTTGCTTTTGGAATATCCTGTTAACGGCTTCTGTTTTAGGAGATTTTGGCTCAACTCTTTTGAGAAGATCTACATTAATGGTCGCTATCCCACTTTTACGTACAGTTGCATTTACCGATTTCCAACCTTGCGCCCATCCAAGCTCCCAATTCCGCAGATTGTGATATTCCTGCCTTACTTCCGGAGGCAACATGGAAAAAAAGCCAAGCTCCCTGGCCCGCTTCTCGATCTGCATTCGCCTAATCGTCCTTTCCGTCCTTTGCTGTTCCATTTGTCTTGTCAATACGCGAGGGTGTATTTCGAAAGTTCTTACGACTACTTCCCCTTCCCTGCGGCCTGGCCTAATTGCTACTGCTTTTACCCCGGTCGAAGTAAATTGCCCGCGATTACTTCTTTGCATTATCGTAAGCGTCCCGGTCGGGAGTGTTTCATACTTAGGTTCCCGTTGCCTTTTGCCGCTTCTTGGAATTATCCTACCCATTTCAAAATTAATGGTCGAAAGACTATATAATCCAAACGGAGCATTAGCTGGTAAAAAACGGATGCTCCAAACGAGAAACAGTAGCCACGGAACGGATGCTCCTATTTTTGCAATAGGAATATGGGTGAAAAGTTATATTAACTTGCTCTTAAGAAATTTTGGCTTCCTTATCTCCTTTCATATCAAGAAATAGGTCGTTGTTTACGAGAGCCATTAATGCCCCATTCAAGTATAAGTCTTCAGAATATTTACTTGAAAAAAGTATTTCTAAAAACTGCTTTTTTGCAAATTTGTGCGAGGCGTCAACTGCTTCGGAAGCCGTACTTCCATTTATTAACGATTTTGGGATTTGATTCGAAGCCTCCAAAACCGGCCTTGCCATTGGATCCTTTAACGGCCTTGCGATGTATTCGTACTGAAATGGAATTATGAACTCTTTTTTGTAACCGATGAAAGCTCGCCCCCCTTTCATAATAGATGCTTCGCCTAACTCCTCTAAGCAATTACAGGCTCTTATGAACGTCACCGTATTTGCTAAAGCTTCTGCCGAAGAGAGTGTAATCACTTCTTCAAGATTATGCCCACAATAGCTATCCTTGCTGCCATGGCCATTAAGAAATACGAAATCGGGTTTTACTGAATTGAGTCTTCCAATAATATTTTTTTGGGTTACTTCATCTCCCCTAACATCGGTTACATTATAGCCGGAACTTTTCGCTTCTGTAATAATTTCCTCGCTCCAAAAGAATAAGTAGTTTGTGCCATTGTCATAATTAGGGCGGGCAATCAGTATCTTTTTCATGAATTTAATCACTTAGAGTAGCTGAAAGGCGGGGCATCTGTTTAATGAACTCCAGTTGCATATCCACTATTGCCTTGCCCGTATCGGTTTCCTTCCGTACTTCGCTGATTAATTCCTCCTTTGTATACGTTCCATGACTTCCAATGGAAAAGCCCACATTAGGGGGCATTGTCTGAAGCCGGGCCACAACTAATTTCTTTATTATTTCAGCATATGCCATCTTTACCACCTGTTCTACAATAAACTTGCCTCTTTTAAGAATTTAAGGATTTTGTTCCCCTTTTCGGTATTATTGCTTATTTCGAGATATGCAGAAAACCAAGAATAGGTTTGCTCATCCACAACCGCTATAATTTCCCCCCTCAGGGGCCCAGGTACTGATGCAAATAGCTTCAGGAAGCTGGGTCTGAGAGTTTCAAGATCCTCGCCCATATTATCATCCATTCGGGATACTAGAACTCGCAGCAAATATATAATCCAGTAGGCTTTGCTGAGTCTTTAGGCTGCGGAAGGATGTACCGAAATCTCTCTTTTCTTCCAAACGGATTTACAAACCGAAAAGAAAAAAAATGCTCCAAACGGGATTTGAACCCGTGTCGAAGGCTTTTTCCACCAAAAGAAATCATCCTTAATTTCTTTCTTTTGGACCCCTAGTTTTCTTTCTTTCCAAAAGAAAGAAAAATGGGGTTGAGAAGCCCTTATCCTTGACCGAGCTAGACGATTGGAGCAGCTGATCGGGACTATATTCTGGTCCAGCACATTATTAATTATTGGTCGGCAGCTTGAAAATCAGTTTCTTTTGCCCTACAAGAGCGCCTGCCCATCCTTCGTGCAGAATTTCGTGTCCAAAGGATATTCCGTTTTGCATTTCTGGCAAACAAGGAATAGTTTGGTGCCATCATCCGGGCAGAATTTCATGCCAAGGTCAGCAATTTTCTTCTTGCATTTTGGGCATTGCCTAGGGCCTGGAGCCTTTACGCCTTGTATTCCCTTATTCACCGCCCCGGAAACGCCCGAAGAAATTCCGCCCGCCGCCTTATTGCTCAAATCCGTTGTGACTCTTCCAACAATACTATCAAATATTCCCATATGACCACCAAAAAGCTACGAATTATGGATTATTAATTATTGGGTTTCTTCTACTTTGGGGGCCTATTTCTAAAGTGTTGTGCCATGGCAAAAATCTACACCAAAACAGGCGACTCCGGCGAAACCTCGTTCTATGGGGGGAAACGCATCCCAAAGCACGATCTGCGGCTGGAGGTATACGGTTCACTTGACGAGCTTAATTCCATTCTGGGGATGGCAAGGTCGCTATATGATCTGGGGGCAAAAACCGGCATGCTGAATGATAGCGCTGAAATTGAGCCGCTCCTGAAAAGCCTCCAGGATGACCTATTTGTGGTGGGTTCGGATCTAGCAGCTCCGGAACACAACAAAATCGCGCGGGTTTCCCCCAAAATGGTTGAAAGGCTCGAAAAGGAAATAGATGCGCTTGATTCCAAGCTGCCGCCACTTGCCAATTTCATCCTCCCAAGCGGCACAATTGCGGCATCAACAATCCATCATGCAAGGACAGTTTGCCGTAGGGCGGAAAGAAAACTCTCAGATCTCAACTCCAAGGAAAAGATAAATCCGGAGCTATTGAAATATATCAATAGGCTCTCAGATCTACTATTTGTAATGGCAAGATCCGAGAACCATGCCGCTGGCTTTGGGGATGAGGTTTGGAAACCCTAACCTAATAAAAAAAAATATGCAGGGGAAGGGATTTTCATGCCTTGCCGCTAAATTCGGCGGAGCCGCAAAAGTGTTTTCTTTGGCGGCGCCATCGCCTTTCTTTTTCAAAAGAAAGGCAAGGCGATTTGAACCCTCGAACCCCTAAGGGATCAGACCCTGAATCTGACGCATTTGACCAGTCTTTGCTACCCCTGCATAAGGGTTAGGATTAGAGACGGTGAAGAATAAAAATAATGGGATTTGGATGAAATCCGATTCTGAAAACAAATGGGAATGCGCATATCAACGGTTGATTGGCGGGGTTGTAAAATTTCTTTCCCCAAAATCGCCCATGCAAATCAAATCCCTATTGCTAACTATGCATTTTCCCTTCAATTCCCCGCGTGGGTTTTGCACTGCGCAGGCATCCCCATCTGATTTTCCCTTGCAGGCAGTCAACGCTTCTTGCATCCTTTGCTTTTGCATCTGCGCTCTTTGTTCATCCGTCATGTTCCCAAATGTTCCGTTCCCAAAGCCGCCAATTCCGCTTCCGTTCCCCCCAAAGCTCCCATTGCGAGGCCCTCCAAATGTCCCATTCCTAAATCCGGAGCCGTTGCGATAGCCATCTCCTGGCCTTCCCTGATATGGCGCGCCATTCCCTCCGTCCTGATTGCCATTTTCGGTGCATCCCATGAGAAGGAATGACGATGCGATTATTGCCATTGTCAAAATCCGAAATGTTATTTTTTTCACTCTTAATCACCCAATAAATTCTCCTAAATAAACGATTTTTTCAAATTTAGATTCAATTGGGGTGGTCATTCGTAGCGCAATGACTCTACGGGCTGCAATTTCGCAGCATTCCTTGCCGGCAATGCGCCGGATACTATGCCAACGACTCCCGAAAATGCCAGCGCCATAAGCGCCAGATCAAACGTGATCAGGCTGGGCACTGAAAATGCCGCCAAAATTTGTGAAACAATTAGGCTGAGGATGATTCCAAGCATTCCGCCCGCAAGCCCTATGATTGCAGCTTCCGTCAGGAACATTGCCGTCACCTCCGAATCCTTCATCCCAAGCGATTTCAAAATCCCAATTTCCCTAGTTCGCTCAAGCACGCTCATGAACATGGTGTTTGCAACCCCAATTGCGCCGACCAGAAGGGAAATTGCGGCAATCCCCCCAAGGAATAGTGCCAGCATGTTTGTCACATCGGAAACCGTGGACTGCAGGAACGAAGCCGTTGTGATTGTGAAATCCGCCTTGTCGGCAGTGAGGCGATGCAACTCCAAAAGCTTAGTTTCTATTTTGGCTGCCACCTCATCGGGGGATTTTCCAGGCGCTACCTTTATGAAAATCTGGTTTGCATTTTCCGATTCGTTAAGGATGGCTTTGGCAACCTCGATTGGAACATAAATAACATTATCCGATGTAGTAAGGGAACCCGATGTTTGGTTGAGAAGGCCAACAACCCTAAGGGAATAATCGCCAATTTTAATTTGCCTATTTAGGAGCTCCTCCCCCCCGAACGTTGCGGAATGGACACGATAGCCAAGCACGACTGAAAAGCGGTCATTTGGGTTTAGCAGTTTCCCATCTAATAATGTGGTCGTGCTAATTTGGTTGAAAGCAGAAGGGTCAATCCCAACAATTTGAACCGTGGAGTTCCTGCCCTTGAATGATGCGCGCTTGCTTGCCTGTAACCTTGCATCAACGGCAATTACCCCCTCTATCAATTTCAAATCCTGCGCTTCTGAAAATTTTAATTCATTAGTTCCCTGGTTGATCCTTCCCCCAAAAGTTCCCCCACCACCCGGAGGGCCGCCTCCACCAAAGCCTCCGCCGCCCCCGCCAATGAATACTCCCCCTCCCTCCCTAATCGAGCGGCTTGCTCCGGGGGTGATTTGAATCACATCATTCCCAAGCTGGTTAAGCCGAGAGCTCACCTGCTGATTTACTCCATTTGCAAGTGAGATCAGGATAATGATTGAAGCAACCGCTATCACTATCCCAAGGACCGTAAGCATTGCCCTAAGCTTCCTTCCCCTCATATTGTTAACTGACAAAAACGCAACATCCTTGTACTTCATTTATGGCGCCTCCTATACCATTTGTAGCCAAAGAACGCCGCAACAAGCAGAATCAAAATTCCTCCAATCACAATTGGCTGAATTCCCAATATTGTGAATTGCTGCGAGTTCCTTCCAAATCTTTGGTTGGTTCCGGTTATCCCATCTGCGGTATTGCCCGTTCCGATGCCGCCAAAACCTGCAACTGCCCCAATCTCGAATTCCTTTTGCTGTATATGTTCGGCATTCAATGAATCCTTGTAGGACACTTTGATGTAAACTTTCCCTGCTCCTTGTGTGCCGCTCATTGGCAACAAGCTAAGGGACATGCTAACCGAATCGTCCAAATTTAGCGTGCCAAAGAACTTTTCGGATGCGCCGCTAAACCTGAAATCATCCGATTCCGCGGAAATAAAAACGCCCCGAACCGGTGTATCGCCCACATTTGCAACGCCTACAACCAGGAGCTGGCCTGTGGCGCTCGTTGTAGTGGAGCTTGTATCCGCGCTCACAAGAAGGTCCGTATTGGATTCAACCTTGATGCCAAAAGTTTGCGTGATTGTCGGCTGGGCGACCTTGTCGACCTTATAGGTGATGAGAAGTGTTATGGGGTAATAGCCCGGGTCTGCGGATGGGCTTATTCCCGCATCAAACTCAATAGTCTTTTCCGAATCAAGGGCTATTCCCTCAATATATTTCCGGTCAGAGCCTATTGGCAAAAGGACATTTCCCGGGGTGTATTGCATCTGCACGATCACATCCTGCGCATCCCTTGCGCCCACGTTCCTTATTGTGATTGGAAGTTTTACGGTATCCCCGGAAAACACCAACAAATTCCCCCCCACATTGGCAATGAGCGCATTTGATAATTGGGGCTCATAAATTGTCAGCTGTATCTGCGCCACCTGCGCCTGCCCCCCTGATGCACCTTGCGCATAAACATAAATATCATAGTTTCCAGGCTTTGTGGCATTTTGAACCTTGAAATTGACAGAAATTCCTTTCTTTGCACCTACTGCCAAATCATCCAGGAAATAATTGCTTGTCTGTGAGAGGAATGGAACTAGCACTTTTGCTTCCACATTCCCAATAGCCTCGCCTCCCACGTTTTGAAGATTGAATTGCAGCCTAACCTCATCGCCTGGGTAAATCCTGTCGGGAGTTTGGATAAGATCGCTAATGGTGATGCCCGATTCGTAGGTTCCGGCAATTCTTGTGACATTGAATGTTGCCGCATTAGCATTTATTGCAAATAACAGCACGATCAATCCCAGCATTCCAATTATTCCTCTTACCATGCCTCAACACCTCGTCATTTCAATTTCAAGTTTTTTTCCTTAATGGCTATTGGTTTATCCTCATACTCTATTCTTCCATCACGCAAATGGATGATGCGCTTGCTATACTGCGCAACAGCCGGTTCGTGCGTGACCAGGACTATTGTTGCCCCCCCTTTTCCAAGTTCCGATATAAGCTCCATTACCTCCTCCCCGGATTTCGAATCCAAATTGCCTGTTGGCTCATCGGCAAGGAGGAAGGAGGGGTTGTTTGCAAGCGCGCGCGCAATTGCCACTCTTTGCTTTTCGCCTCCGCTAAGTTCCCTTGGCCGATGGTTTTTCCTATCGGTCAAGCCTACTTTTTCCAATAGCTTTAGGGCGCGTTCCCGCCTCTGGTCGGAATCCATCTCATTGATAGCCATTGCAATTTCCACATTCTCAAGCGCGCTCAGGTTGGATAGCAAATTGAACGCCTGGAAAACGAACCCTATTTTTCTGCACCGAACCTCCGCCAGGCGGTTTGCGCCAAAAGTGGAAATATCCTCCCCATCTATGAAAACCTTCCCAAACGTTGGGAGGTCAAGGCATCCTATCATCTGAAGCATCGTGCTTTTTCCGCTTCCGGATGGGCCCATGATGGAAACGAATTCGCCCTTCCTAACCGTGAAGGATATTTCATTCAGGACGCGCAGCTTCCGGTCCCCGATAGGGTATTCCTTCGAAACCTTTTCAAATTTGATTACCTCTTTTTCTGCCGCTGCTACCAACTTTACCCCTTCTTTTAATTTCAAGTCATTTCAGATAGCAATGATTATAATGGTAATGGGATATATTAGTTGTGTGAAATAACCTGAAATAAGTAATGAATTGAAATCATTTCAGCTTATTTATGGCAATTTGCTGTTTGGGGTGGTTCAAATGAAAGAACTTCGGATCCTTGGCTATGTATCCCTCATATACGGTGGCTTTCTTGTGATCGCCTACCTCGCGCTTGCTTATTCCGCAATCTGGAGGAATGAATTCCTTCCGGTATTTCCCGAAAACCCGCGGTTTGCATCTCAGGGGAGTTTGAGCGGATCAATAAACAATGGTTCTTTTCCCCCGCAGGATTTTGAGCGCTTCCGGCAGGTGCGCGATCCCTATTCCCTTGTTTTTTCGCCCCAATCCCTTGGCATATTGCTAACTGGAATGCTGCTCATCATAAACGGTTACTATCTCCAAAAGCATTTGCGGCAAAAGGAGAACAAGGAAACCAAGAAATTCCTGCTCTCGACCCTGCTTACGGATGAGGAGAAGACAATTTATGACGAACTGGTAAAGGCAGGCGGCCAATTGACGCAAAAGCAGCTTGCAATCAAGGGGGGCTTTTCAGCCGTCAAGACTTTCCGCATCCTTCGACGCATGGAGGACAAGAAGCTGCTTAAATCCTTCGAGTTTGGCATGACTAAAAAGATTGTGCTTAACGAAGGCTGAATGCAATGATGGATAGGCCTGTGATGTAATCACTTGCCCATCGTAAAGTGTTAATAATTACTCCCGAATGCCTTTAATGGTAAACATGGCCCTAAACGACGAGCAAAAAGCGCAAATAGAGCGCCAGCTTGCAAGGCATCACCATGAAAGTTTCAGGACCGACCTCTGGTATGGCAAAACCCATCTTAAGGGCTTTTCCATCCATGCAAAAGTCCATCGGCCGGACATAATGGGCGGATCCCAAGTGATGGCGACATTTTTAGCCGAGCATCCGGAATATTACAAAGGCTTCCATGCGCTTGACATGGGCTGCGGCTCTGGCATCCTAGGCACGGTCATGGCGAAAAACGGGGCCTACAAAGTGGTGATGGCTGACAACTCCCGCCCAGCGGTTGCAAATAGCCAGGAAAACATCGAAAACTTCGGCCTTAAGGATAGGGCTAGCGCCATTGAAAGCGACCTCTTTTCGAAAATCAAGGGCAAATCCCACCTAATCGTTTTCAACCATCCCTTCTTTCCCGGAGATCCTGCGGATTATAGGGATAGCCCGGCGGCAGCAACCATGCTTGATGAGGGTTCCTTGCTCAAACGGTTCCTTAGAGATGCTCATAAGCACCTATTGCCCGGGGGCAGAATCCTCATGCCCTTTTTCCACCTTGCAGGCGAGACCAGCAATCCCGAAATCCGTGCAAAGGAGCATGGCTATGATGTAAAGAAAGTATTCGGCACTAATTCGACGGATTCCATTCAAAAGGGGGAAATCTCAATTTACGAGCTCACCCTAAAAGCGCATTCCGACCTAGCAGCTGCAAGGGAACATCCCATAGTAAAATTGGCAATTTCCCCGATAAATTCGCGCACGCGCCTTTTTGCATCGGTGATTGGCAATGGCAGGAAGGCGATATTAAAGGTTGAATCGCCCGTTGCCTCCGACCTGATTAAGGCATTGCATAGGAATGATATTCGATCAAGCGAAATTACCAGTACACTTAAAACCAAATACCATAGGATAATTGTCCATAATTTGGACGAGCCTTCGGCTTCCCTGATAAATGCCCTGAGGGTAATTAGGGATGAAAAAAATATGTTGCGTCAAGGGAAAAAGAAGGAAAAATAATAAAGAGGGATTTACCTCTTCGAGGTCGCATCCTCCTTCATGATCATCTTCACAATCATGAAAACGACAAATGCCACGACCAGGAAATCGATCAGCACTCCAAGGAAATCGCCGTACTTGAAGGAATTTGTGACCGTCCCATCGGCGGCCTTTGCAAGCACAATCTCCCATGTTCTCCAATCGCCGCCGGGCGTTACGATGGAAACAAGGGGCATGATGAAATCCGCAACCAGTGCGGTCACCAATTTCCCTGCTGCCGCGCCTATGATGAATGCAACCGCAAGCCCAAGCACCTGGTATTTTTTCAAAAATTCCTTAAACTCGCCTGTAAAACGCATTATTCCCCGCCTCAAGTATTGGATGTAACGGGAAGAACGTGGAAATTTATAAACCTAAAGCGTGTATTCAATTCCCCCTTCAATAAGCGAATATTTGGCGATTCCCATGCTCGACCTCCAGATGATCCTCAAAATAAGCTTCCTGCTAAATCCCCTCTCCTCCATACCCGTTCTTTTTGTTGCCTACCACCAAAAACTCAATGTGAAATCAATTGCATTCAAATCGGTGCTGCTAGGCTTTGCGGTCGCAATTGCATTCGTTTTGATTGGGCCATACCTTTTCAATATCTATGGGATCGATATCAATTCCTTCAGGGCAGCCGGAGGGCTTGTCATCCTCCTATTGGGTTTGAGCATGGCGCGCGAAAAGAAGGACTATTCCTCCGAACACCCAGACGCCCTTGTTTCCCTCATAGCAACTCCCCTGCTAACGGGTCCAGCCACGATGTCATTCCTAATTCTCACTGCAGCTGAAGTAGGTGTAAGCTCAGTTCTTGCCAATCTTGTGTTCTCATTCCTGATAGTCGGCTCATTTTTCGTGGTAATTGCTTATATGATCCCGCATGTCAATTTGGAATACGTGCGCTTTGTCAGCCGCCTCCTTGGCCTGTTTCTCATCGCGCTTGGATTGGAAATGATGGTTTTGGGGCTCAAGGCAATTGCGTTTTGAAAAAATTGGTGCAATGCTTTTCCCCAGCATAAGCTCGCTTTTACATTTTTTACGCGGTACACATTTAGCGCCTCCGACCCGGATTGGTTTTTGCTTACGCCCCCACTTTAGAGTTACATATCGATTAAAAACGATCTCCGATATTACCTAATCATGATAAAGTTACCTGCAATATTTGCGCTTGCTGTTTTTTCAATTCTACTCTTTGGCTGCACCCAAACTTCTCCGGACAACACCCCCAAGGGCTCCTATTTTGAAATCGTCCGGGAGGGCAAGGCGCTTGGGGATCTTGGCTCAAAGGAATACCTCCTAACTGGCGAAGGCCTTCTTCTTCGCAAAATAAAGGTGGAATTTTCCGGTAGGCCTCCGCTCCCAACGGACATTTCAATTTGGCGCATTCCAAAGGAGAATGCAGTTCCTCTCATGCTGCAGGTAAGGGGTGAAACAAAATCCGTATTCGAGGAGTGCGACAATTGCGCAACCTACCATCTCTTCTATGGTGATTCGACCGGAATCAAGGTTTTTGAGGCGCCGGAATACAAGACGCCCAAATTCATAACCGATCTTCCCGGAAGGATGGAAGACATCATCAAAACGGCGGCAAGGGAAGAAACGTTTTTTGCCTCCATGGTCTATTCGAAAAGGGGGATAATTTACGATTACCACATTTTTGGTGACGGAACAGTCATTTATGAGGAATTTGGCTATTCCCCCGCGACAATGGCAAATGCCAAAGTGCAAAGGATGAATACGGGGCAATTTTTCACCACAATCCCCGATGCATTCTTTGAGGAAAAGGATTCTGGGAATGGCTGCAACCGTGACGGCTTCGATTACGGCTATGTTGAGATCGCAAAGGGCGAAAAAACCAACTTCATTTTCACCTGCGGAAATGGGCAAAACCCTTCCGATCTTGTTTTTAATCAATTGATGAATTTGGTGGAAAAATGATTGCAAATTACTTGGTGGTGTGCAAATGAGGCAATTAACTCTCGTTTCAATTTTCCTCCTTATCGCCATTAGTTTTGTTCATGCAATCGTAATCATCCCGCCGGTTGTTTATTTTGTGACCCTATCAATTAGCACCTTCATCTCAAGCTCGGTTGTTTCCCTCCTCCTCTTTGGCGCCCTTAAGGGCTTTGCTGATAGGAAATACTTCGGCAAATCCCTATTTGACATATTGCAAAAAATCAAGTCCGGAGTTTCAACATTCATCATGGCAATATCGTGCATGTTTCTTGCGCTTCTTGCCATTTATCCGATTGATTTGGAAAGCACCCTTATTGCGGCGGCCATTTCCGCGGCATTGTTCCTCCTCCTAAAATTCGTTTTTTCACTTAGGGAATTTGGCGCTTTGGGAAGCTCCAAAAAGCGATCCCTTCTAATCAGCTGGCTGGCCCTAGCCCTATTCATCGGCATCGCGTTTTCATTTTCTGCCCTCCTTTCCATCCAATCCTATCGTGTAATTACCGGATCTGGCGGCGGCTATCCCTCCCAGCAGGCCGAAAAAAGCCCCCTTGCGCCGCTTGCAGAATTGCTAACCGGTCAAGGCGCGCCATCATCTGCGGAAAGCCAAAATTTGCTTATTGCCCCAACAGAAAGTAAAAAATCATCATCAGTGCCTTCTGAAGCGCAGGGTAGCGAATTAATTGGGGCCATTCAAGCACCTTCCCCATCCAAGGCAGCGGCATCCCCAACATCGGCTCCCGCTTCTTTGCCGGAGCAAAAAATATGGTTCATCCCCCAAAGCGCAGCGCCATGCACCATTTTTGCGGATTCTTCCGTGCAATCCTTCACTCCTTCCTATTCGTGCCTCTCGGAGGAAAACGGCAAAAGACAACGCATCTTTTGCCCCGTTTATATTTCCCACGACCAGGTACCGATGAGAGGGGAAGTTGAATTCAAGGCAACGGGTTCATGCGTTGGGGTTGTCATGACAATTGTGGCTGAAAACGGATTTGAAAACATAAGGTAATCGTACATGGATATCGGGCAACTTGATTTGGACCTGGCAAATGCCGCCAAACGCAATATTATCTTCGGAAAAGAGCCCCTTGTGCTTGCACGAACCGAAAATTCCGACCTCCTATCGGCATCCAAGGAATCCGGAGTTGAATTCTTTGAACGCGTTTTTTCTTCAGATGGGCCGCTTTGGCGCATGTACCAGGAAGCCCGCCTTGGCTACCTCCCGGAAAATGCCTCCCACCTCAATTTTATTGCGGGAAGGATGTATTTCCTTAGGAATGTTGAGAAAAAATACCTGCGATCCTCCGGCATGGAAAAAAATTATGCGTGGAGTGATGGAAAATTAACGGAATTTGCGCCCATCTCCCCCCAAAACGCCCTTCTGTTCATCTCATCGCCATTTGGAATGCTCTCGCAGGCGCTCGACATTTCCTTGCTTCCCCTCTATGTTGACGAAAAGATGCGCGAATTTGGCACCTTCAAGGAAAAAACCCTGCGCTATTATTCCGAGCACAAGGGTTCAACTGCGCATCCGGTGGAACTGGCAAAAGAATCGCTGGCAAATGCCGTGCAATCGATGCACTATTCGTTTATTTCATCCCTTGCCGCCGCATTCAAAATCAAAATGCGCAATTCCGGGCAATGGGGGGTTTGCGAAGCCGAAACGCTATTTCATCTATTGGAGAAGGGCGATATTGATGGGGCAGCAAGGCAATACGGATTCCATTCGGTTTCCCCCTACGACATATCCGCTGCAAGATTCCACGAGGATCTCAAATATGCCAAAAGAAAGCCCGTTCCCTTCCCTCTGGATCCCTATGCGCGCCTGCGTGAGAACGCCAAATTCCAATGCTCCCGCTACCTTGATTTGATGCGTGATGCATATGTTTCAATTGGCGAGGAATCCGGCATTGGCGGGCTTGTGTTCTACTTGAAAACCGACGAATTGGAATCCACCATAGCCGACCCCCGCAAATGGAAGGAGGAGGCGCAAAGAAGGAAAAAGGAATATGATGGATGGGCGGGGCTGGATTTGCCTGATACCTTTGTTTATGCAAATGGTGCTTGGGTCGAATACGCGGAGAAATCGCCCTCTATAGTTGGAATTCCGGCAGGCGCCCCGATGGAGGCAAAGGGCGAAGCTGTTTTCATCAACGAGGAAAAGGATTATTCCAAAAGCGTTGGCGGTAAAATCATCATCTCAAAAACTTTCTCCCCAAACCTTGCCTCGATCTTGAAGGGTTCAGCCGGAATAATCAGCTCATCCGGAGGGGTGCTTGCACATACGGCAATAATTGCCAGGGAGATGGGAATTCCGTGCATAGTTTCAGCTAAAGGCGTTGATGGCATAAAGGAAGGGCAAATCGTAACAATTGATGGAAAAAGTGGCAAGATTTCCATTTGAATTCTAAAGTGTTTTGTTTGAGCTCAAATAAGTCCCATCTGATCACTAATCTTGAATTTCCTCCTTCGCGAAACTCTTATTAATCGGCTTTTTCATATTCTCCTGATGCTATATGGAACTTGACAAGCTTGATAAGATTTTTTGGGTTGGGCTGATACTGGCAGCAATAATACTGTACTTTTGGCTTAAGTCGTTTTTCGGCTAGTTAAGCTCCCACTTAAGCATTGCAAAACCGATATATTCGCCCCTTTGGCTAACTATTGCGTGGTCTATATGGACATGAAACTTAACAAAAGGAAAGAAATGGGAAAGCGCAGCATAGGCATATTGCTATTGATGCTTGTTGCAATAGGCGCCCTCTATTACCAGAACGTGATCTCATTTGATGCATTTTATACTTTACAAGGGGGGCAAATCCAGCCTCTTGATGGCCCGCCCCTCCTAAGCGCTAGCTCCAATTCGCAGGCGCAAAAGGATGCCATTGCGCAGGATGCGGCAATTGGGGCGGATCAGAAACGAATCGCAGCGCCACTTGCGGCTCCAGCCGCACTTGCAATTGAATCACAGGCGCAAACAATCACAACGGAAACCTACCGTGAAAAAGGCGCCCTTCAGGATCCGGGCCTATATTATGCGGCAATTGGGATCGTAGGCTTGCTGTTGTTCATGAGCATATTCAAGGTCTCATTCCAAAGCGCGGCGGTTTTTGATTCGGATATTTTCAAAACCCTCTCTTCGGAAACTCGCGTTGAGATGCTCTACGCTCTCCAGGAAAGAAGGAAAACACTCTCCGAGCTGGCATTGCAGGCGGGCATTTCCCTTCCCGGTGCAAAGCAGCACCTGGCCCTTCTTGAAACCAAGGGACTGGTTAGGAAAATGGATGAAGGAAGGAAGTGGAAGTACTATGAGCTAACGGATCAGGGAAAGAGCATAATCGCCGAGCGTTTTTCCTAAATTAGGTTTGAATGGAAAAAACCCATAATTGAACTATTTTCCCTATTTGCGCCAAACCCTAGCCGTAAAATTTCTTCCCGCCTCCATAGCCAATTTATTATTGGGAAGGTGCAAGCGCAAAGGGAAGCGTGAATTCCAGGTATATCTCAATTAGCAAAACCGCGATGAACACGGATACGAAGGTCACAATCAGCATCAATATCACTTTTGGCGCCTTCTCATACTTGTTTGCCAGCCAATCATAAAAAAAGCTCATCAGGAAGACAAGCGGGAAAACCAGGAATGTGGCAACTACCGAAAGGAGGAATATGAGCCACCCCTGCGAGAGCATGAAGGTCAAATCTGCCATGAATTGGTTATTTGCGCCCGATATTTAATACCTACTTTTAGGCGAAAAAAATGGTTTGGCAATATAAGCTCCCTTCGCGAACGTTTTATTAACAATTGCTGCATATCCCTATTCCTTCTTGTGGTAAACATGGTCGTATTCCAGATAATCGCATTCACCGTTGCTGTCTTCATTGCCAATGTGATTTCAGGGGGGTTAATCAACAATTATTTTGCCCTCACTCCCTCGACATTCCTAACGCAACCCTGGACAATAGTCACCTCCATATTTCTCCATGGCAATCTCATGCATATTTTCTTCAACATGTTCGGATTGTTCATGTTCGGCCCGTATTTGCAGGCAAAAATTGGCACCAAAAACTTCCTTTATTTGTATTTTGCGAGCGGAATAGTTGGCAATATGGGCTATATGATCACTTCCGGCTTTGGCTCAGTTCCCGTCGTTGGGGCGTCAGGCGCAATTTTTGGCGTGCTTGGGACTTTGGCGATTTTGCAGCCAAACCTCATGATTTTCGTTGGATTCATCCCAATGCCAATATGGATGGCTTCAATCTTTTGGCTTATTACTGAAACAGTATATGGCTTTGGGCAGCTCCAGGCAGGCGTTGCCAATTTCGCGCACGTCTTTGGCCTTTTTGGCGGCTTGCTATTTGGGGGTATTTTCAAGAAGCAGATAATTGCAAAAGGCGGATGGCTCCACGATGAATGATTTCTTTTTATCCAAGTAATGTGATCCTTCCTTTGCCTTCTGAAATAATAAAAAAAGCGGAACTCATTTGCTTTCCGGATATTTGATGAAGAGCAGCGTCAGGCCGATCACCATGAATATGAGCGGTAATGGTTCATAGGCGGGATTTGCAATACCGAGATTGTAATTGTTTCCTGCCAATTGATTTAGTATTGCCGACGTATCTGCAGAGTTTAGGTAATAAATCGCCTTTATTCCTTCTTTGATGAATTCTGTGAATCCATAAACGAACAATCCGCTTCCAACCAATTTTCCGGCGATTTCAGTCATATTCCATCCCATGCGATCACCTATTCAACTAGGCTTAGCCGGTATTAAAACATGACGAAGGCAGGGATGTAATTTCTAAGGGAGCGCCCCCATCGCAAGATTCATATATCGCCCTCCTCTAATTGTTGTTGATTTCCATGAGCATCTTCAAGGGCTATGACATCCGCGGGGTTTACGGTGAAACGCTAAACGAAAAGATCGCTGTGGGGATTGGCAAGGCGTTTGCAACGCTCCTGCTGAAAAAAAAGCTCCCAAACCGCAAATTATTCATCGGCAGGGACAATCGCAGATCCTCCCCTGGGCTTAGGAACGCAATTGCAAATCCGCTCCATTTCGCGGGCTTTGACATTGTGGATCTGGGCGTGGCTTCCACTCCCCTAGTGCAATATGCCATCTCGCGGGAAAAATGCGCCGGCGCCGTGATTGTAACTGCCTCCCACAACCCTGCACAATACAACGGCTTCAAACTATACCTGAAAAACCTTCCCCTAATGGGCGCCGATATGCATGGGATGGAGCGGATTTTCAAGAGCGGAAAGTTCCTCTCGACAGGAAAGCAGGGGCATGAGCTAAGCCGGCCAATTGAGGGGGAATATATCGGGGATGTACTTGGGAGGGTGCGCCTTTACCGCAAAATGCGCGTTGTGATAGATTCCGGGAATGGCACATGCGGCGCTGTTGCCCGCGAGCTATTGACAAGAATGGGCTGCTCCGTAATTTCCCTCTTCGAGGATATGGAAAGCGCGTTCCTCAACCATATTGCAGACCCCCATGACCCCAAAAACCTCAAATGGCTATCCGAAGAGGTCGTAAGGCAAAGGGCGGATTTAGGCATCGCCTTTGATGGCGATGGCGACCGCGCAGGCTTTGTTGACAATGCAGGAAAACCAATCAGGGAAGATGATGTTGCAATCCTGTTTTTGAGGCATGAGCTGGAAAAAGCTGGCCGGGATGGGGGCAAAAAAGGATCGATAGGCAAAAAGGTCAAGCTTCCCAAATCGAGCCGATCAATCGTCTATGATTTGCGCCTTAGCCGGGCAGTTCCCGAAGAAGTGAAAAAACTAAGAGGAAAGCCAATCATGAGCAAGGCCGGAAGGATTGCAATCAGGGAAAATCTCATCGCGCAAAAAGCGCTTTTCGGAGGGGAGGTTTCGGGCCATTACTTCTTTGCCGACCACTTTGGATTTGATGATGGCATTTACGCCGGCGCGAAAATGTGCGAAATTGTCAGCGGGCTTGGAATGCGCCTTTCTGATGCCGTAAAATCCATTTCCCACTACCCGGCGACCCCCGAAATACGCCTCCACTGCGACAATGAAAAGAAATTCAAACTGGTTGAAAATGTGAAAAAAATCCTCCGGAAGAAATACGGCTCGAAAATCCTGACAATTGATGGCGTCTACCTCAATTTGGAGGATGCATGGGGCCTTCTTCGCGTCTCCAATACCGAGCCTGCAATAACCCTTCGTTTCGAGGGAAAAACGAAAAAGGACTTTAAGGATGTTTATGGGATTTTTGGGAAGCTACTGAAAGGTGAGGGGATAAAACTGCCTATTCTGCCTACTTAATTTTTCTAACTATTCCTTTATTCGCATCCACTTCGAGCATATCGCCGTCCTTGAAAACCTTCGTTGCAATTTTTGTGCCAACAATGCAGGGTTTTCCAAATTCACGGCTCACAATTGCGGCGTGCGAGAGCAGTCCCCCTTCGTTAGTAACTATTGCGGCAGCCTTTTCCATCGCCGGAACAAATGCAGGCATCGTAGACGAGGCAACCAATATGTCCCCGTTCATTACCCTGCCTATTTCTGTTATGGAGTGGATTATAATTGCCTTTCCGATTGCATGACCCGCTGAAACCGCCATTCCCTTCAATTCTGAAATATGGGAGAATTGGCCTACAACCTTGCGTTCCTTCCGGTTATACCCCCTTAGCTCTTCCCCTTCGTATAATGTGATTTTGCCGCCCTCCCATACGATGGCGCAATCCTTATACCTATCCGCAATCCTTCTTTTGAACGCGCCATCGAAAACCACATTTTTTTCCAATGCTTCCTTAATTTCAGAACTGCGCATTTCAATTATTTCATTTGTGGAAAGGCCAAGCCTCCTCCCGATTTCCTCGAAGAGCCGCTTGCTTTTGTGAGTAAACAAGCCGTAGGTTTCATCCCCTTCCATGGAAAGCCATGTCCAAAGCGATGCGGTCTCAATTTGTGTTTTCTCCTCCTTTGATAATAGCCAATCGCGCCTAAGTTGTTTACCGTATTCGTCTTTTTGCCTCTGATTTGCCATAAGCCCCAATTCAAGTTTCAGCCCCTTTTCCAGTATATCCCCTGCGCGTTTCCGGATGCTTTTTTCCGTGTAAGGTTCGCCGTAAAAAACATAATGCCCCAAATGGGCATAATTCGAAACGTGGGCCTTTATGGCAGAATCGACTGATTGGTCTTGCGCTTCCATCATCCCTGCAATTCCGACTAGGGATTTCCTTTCCTTCACCATGCCCGTTTTCTTTTCCATGCTGGTGAGGGCGGAGAGCAGTTCCATCTGCTTGTGGGGGTCCTTTTCCCTCTTGGAGACAATTTCAATTATTAAATCGGGATAGAATCGGTTGATGATTATGTATTGGTAGGCCGTGACGTAAACGCGCCTTTGCACATCGCATAGCCTCTCAAATTCCAAAGCCAAGGCTGAATTGGATAATTTATTCCAATTTGTTCCTTCCAACTTGTGGCATTCCCCCTTAAACGCCTTTATCCATTCCTCCGCGTGCCTGCCGGTCTTATAGCTAATCTCTTAAATATTCATACATTTTAGGCATGTTGTTAGGGTCGTCGAAAATCTTCCGTAAACGATACTTCACGCCTGCCACAGTTCTCAACGCACGGTTTGACAAATCCCTTCGCCCTGGCTTCCAGCAAGGCTCCGCCGGGTTAAGCTCAGGTGCGTACTTCGGAAAACGAATTAAACGAAAACTCTTGCGGTGATTGTGAATGAATTCGTCCACGCGTTTTCCTTTGTGGCAAGGCCCGCTGTCAACAAACAAAGCAACCTTGTTAAAACGCCCGACGACCTGTTTGCAATGCTGAACGAACTGCTTCTGTTTTTTTCTCTTGAAAAAAGTGTAAACCAACGCCCGCTTCGTACGAGTGGCAAACACGTTCGTATACTTCCGCTGGAAGTTTATGGGCGCCGTGGGGCGGCTCCCTTTGGGAGCCCAGCCTCGCGTGACGTTGGGAAGAAGTCCAAATGAGGCCTCATCCTCGCAGCCCACAACAAAACCTTTTTTTCGGTAGTACCGCGCGATTCGCCGCGCTTTTTTTTAAAAGCGTCCTGCTCTTCTTTGCCAGGCGATTTGTAATGCCTCGGCCTCGGTACAAGCAAGGAAAAACCGCAGGCGATAAGCAATCGCCAGACGTGTTGCGGCGTGTACGTCACGCCGAACTTTTTCTTGATTAACGCGAGGACTTCTTTCGAAGTCCATAAACGCGAAGGAGCGCGAGGGTTGCCTTTCTCAAGAATTTTTAGCAAATGCAGGCGCTGTCTTTTCGTAAGGTGCGGCGGGCGGCCTTCTTGTTTTACTGCGCGTGCAGCCTGTTGACCTTTTTCTGCGAAACGGTGCAGAATGCTTACGACGGTTTGCTTTGACGCGGCGCACGCTTCCGCAACGGCGTCCAAGGATTTGCCTTGTTTACGGTGGATGGCGATGAGCCATCGGAGTTTGGATTTTGCGTTGGTTTCTGCCGCCATGTGTTGTTTAAGCTCTTGAAGTGAAACGTGCGGCATGAACATTTCTCCACGAGCGAGATCCCAAGTCATACAATTATTAGGAAGTATGAATATATAAGTTATTCGCTATTAATGAGAAAATCAGGATCCTTACCTAGCTCTATTTTCAGTAGCGAAATCCATTCTTTGATCTCGTTTGAATCATGCCACCTTGCCCCGTTGAATTGCCTAAAGAATTTCAAATTGAAATCCACTCCTAATAGTTCCGAAAGGTAGCCTTCCTGGAACCCTTCACATGCAAGGTCCATTGCCAGAACCGCGTGGTTCCTTCCCCTCCTTGCTATTTCCTCCCAAATTGGAGCTGAATTTATCGACATAACCCACTTTTCTCCCTTAATTTTCCGGGCAATAATCTGCAATCTCCCTTAAATCAATATCCCATCATTTCCAACTTCAAATTCAATATCCCCCCAAGCATCCTAGCGGTATCGGAAAACTTAACCTTCCCCTCCTTCTTGTGGTGCCATTCAATTCCGATTTCGGAAATTGCAAACCCGTGCTTTTTTGCCTTTGCAATCAGTTCCACATCCCATTCAAAACCCTTAAGCTTGATTAGTGGCAGGAGTTTTTTTGCGGCCTTTTTCCGGATCCCCTTAAAGCCGCATTGCGTATCATTGATTTTCAGGTTGAAAAGAAGGTTTACCAGCGCATTGAATGAACGGCTAGCAAGCTTCCTTCTTAATGGGATTTTGCCGTAAATGTCGCTATTCTTGTGCGCCCTGCTGCCAATAACCAGGTCGTATTTTTCAAGTTCGCTAAGCATTTTTGGGATCTCGCGCGGAGGGATTGCGCCATCCGCATCATAGGTGATAATGGGATCCCCCTTTGCCAACCGGAAGCCTTCCATGAGCCCGCCTCCTTTCCCCAGCCTTTTTGGATAGTGGCAAATGCGGATTTTCCCCTCCCCGCTCCGGAATTGCCCGACTTTTTGGGCTGTCCTATCCAAGCCATCATCAATTACAAGAACCTCATATTCGCCCCTCTTGTAGCTCTTTTCAAGGAAGAAAAATAGCGCCTCAAGTGTCTCTTCTATGCGGTTCTCCTCGTTGTGCGTTGGTATTAGCATTGTGAACATTTGATTCCAGGGATACATCTGAAAATTATCATATTAAAGGCTTGGGGTTCTATAAATTCGCTGATAGAAATGGCGGACATCACGGATCGGATCTGGGAAATGGAAGGGGGGAAGCCCAAAACATGGTGGTGGTGGTTTTGGCTATTTTACATTGATAATCCCAAGGACCCCAAAAAGCCAAGGCAGCTCATGATCCTTTGGAGCGTGAAACGCGAAAAGCACATCCTTTGCAATGATGTCCTGCTTGATATGGATGGCGATGTCGTGAACGAAGGGGGAAAGATTAGTTTCAAGGGCGCAACCGCAAGCTGGTTTTTCGATGGCAATAGTATGCATGAGGACTTCCTTGTGGCTCCATCGAATATTACAATCAACGGGAATGGAAAACGTAATTTGGATGCAGAAAAAAGTAAATTCGCCCAAAAAGGGAAGGAATTCCGCGTTTTCATTGATGGCAGGCAGGCGCAGGTGGATTTCAAGTGCCGTATGCTGCCAAATACCCCTCCAATCCACAAGGACCACAACTTCCTTGGCACGCTGGGCTACGATATTCTCAAAATAAATCGCCTATCCCTGACCGGAACAATAAAACAGAAGGGAAAAATCGAAAAAATCTCCGGCACCGCCTACTTCCAGAAGGTATTTGTGACTGGGCCGGTAATTCCCTGGCAGTGGGGGCTTGTGCACTTTGAAAATGGGAGCATTTTGAGCTACAACATAGGCCGGATTGGGGAGTCGTTTTTTGCAGAGCGTAATTCGCCCCTTGATTTAAAACTACGAAGGAAGCTCGAGTTCTACGATTCGAAAACAAGAAAGCATTACCTGTTCGGGGATGTTAGAATCCATCGCACTAAAGGCGATCTTCCGGCTTTTATCCTGGAGGCAAAAAACAATGCGGCAGGAGGGCAAAATCTCAAAATCACCCTACAATCCTACTCGCGCGCGCTTTGGCGCCTCCAGAAATCAAGGCGGCATGCCCTTAACACCCTCTATTACCATGAATTCTGCGTCAACGCGGATGATTTCTCATTCACCACCGGTGGTAAAACCATTTCATTAGGGGAGGTGGGGGAGGGGGTTGGCAATTGCGAGGATTCAAAAGGAATGCTTGTTTAGAACTTAATGGGTAGATTGCTATGAAGGTTACGGATCATTCGCCAAATGGATCGCAAAGCGCAAAGGCGCTTTTCTCCCAATTCGAAAATTCCGGCTTCCAGGCATCCGAGCTATTCGCCGCATCAAATGCGCTAAATGGAATGCTATCCGACAAGGAATGCACGCGCTTTTTGGCATTCACTGGAAATATGGCGGCAAGCGGACTTCGTGGCATTTTTGCGGACATGCTAAAACGTAAAATGTTCGATGCGGTGGTTACAACCGGGGGGGCAATCGACCACGACCTGATGCGCTCCTTTTCCAAGTATGAACTGGGCGATTTCCAGCAGGATGATGTTGCGCTGCACAAAAAGGGGATCAACCGCCTAGGAAACATACTCGTTGACAATAAAAATTACATCGCGCTCGAAAAGAAAATGCAGCCTCTCCTAAAGAAATTGCATTCGCAAAAGGGCATAGTATCCGGGCGCGAACTTATTTCCGAAATCGCAAAGGGAATCGATGACAAGAACTCCTTCCTTTACTGGAGCCAAAAAAACAACATCCCAATCTTCTCCCCCGGGCTGATCGATTCGGCAATTGGCCTTCAGCTTTTCTTCTACAAGCAGGACCACAAGGATTTTGTCCTCGATGCAACCGGTGACATGAAGGAGCTTGCCAATCTTGTTCTGACGGCAAAGCGGACCGGTGCGCTCATTTTGGGAGGGGGTATTTCCAAGCACTACACAATTGCCAGCAACCTCCTTCGCGGCGGGCTTGATTATTCCGTCTACATTACAACCGCAAGTGCATATGATGGCTCCCTTTCAGGCGCCTACCCCAAGGAAGCCAAAAGCTGGGGAAAAATCAAGGAAAAGGGGAAGACGGCGGTAGTTTACGGGGATGCGACGATTTTGCTTCCGCTTCTGTACTCGTCACTAATATAGTGCAGGATAGATGTGGGATTTGCGGATGGAATTTTCCGTATTGGGATGGCCGAGTATTGTTTCCGCCGGTTTTGGCCCCTTAAATCCGCGTCCTCATTTGTCAAAAACGCCCCTCAATATCCTTATGGCCCTTTTTTGCACCTCGAATTCCATGAATATCCTGCGCAGGCGGACCATTGCTGCAATAATTATGATGTAGGCGATAAGCGAAAGCAGGTCGTCCAAATCGCCCTTGGGGAAACTGATGTTCAAAACGCCAAGATCCTGCGCGATGCCAACTACTGCCTGCAGTACAAGCAGGAGAAAGCCGTTCAATAGGAGCCTTAGGGAAGCCTGCAGTTTCGTATCGCTCATCACATGGTAAAATCTGTAGGTGTAATAGAAAAGAAGGGAGCTTCCAAGGAAGCTTGCAAATTCGAGCGCGAGCATATTTTTTCACCTAAGGAATTCATGAAGAATTTTAACGAGCTTGTTTTCGACACGCAGGATGTTGACAATCTTGTTCAACCTGATAATTGCAACGGCAAAAAGAAGGTATGCAAGCGCCTGGAAGAGCTCTTCAACAGAAATGAAGTTGATGAATGAAATGGCTACGCCAGTAAGTGCCGCATGGATGCCAAGCGCGCCCCTGAACGTATAGAGCAAAAATGCGGCAGATAAAATGTCCAGCTCTTGCTTTACCTTAGTCCCCCGGAAAATCCCATATAGGGAATAGATTGCAAGAAGCATGAGGGCGCCAAGAAGCGTCCTAATTATCTCGAGCCAAAGTGCCATTCAAATCGGAATCATTATCTCGTGGCCGTATTTATAGATATTGATTTGTTGCCATCCGCATCAGGTTTGCGTGGGCGCAATCAAAATGGTGGTTATCTGAATATTCCTAATCGTGGTTATACTTGCGGATTTTGGGAAATTTTGCCGCCTTTTCTTGCTATTCTGCACTAAGCTCCTCCACAACCGCCCTATCGCCGGAGTCCTTGTCGCGCTCGAAATAGAACACCTTCGAGGATGCGCCCTCCTTAAGCGCCTCATCGTGCGTTATGATGAATGTCTGCTCGACAATTTTAGGGATCTCATCCCTAAGCGCGCGGTTTAGGAGGTTCACCGCCTGGCTGTCGAGGTTGTGGGTGGGCTCGTCCAGGATGAGCCAGGAAAGATTTGGCGTAAGCACCATGGCAAATGCCACGCGAAGCGTCAAGGCCGCGCAGCTCTTTTCCCCGCCGGAGCAATTCTCAATCCCGATCCACTGCCCATCCGGAGTTTGGAGCATCAATTCGTAATCATCGAAGCTTGGGCTTAGCATCAAGGCGCGATAATCGCCATAAGGGTAGATGCTCCCCCAAAGCGAATTCATGGCTTCGTTCATCGCCTCAATTAGCTGCGAGCGCATCAGTGTTTGCGTTTCCAAAACAGCCTCCTGGAATGAGATTAATTTTTGCGCCTTTTTTGCGAGTTCCAAAAGCTCCTCCTCCCTTGCCTTCAAATCGGCAATTTTTTGCCTTAACTGCTTGAATGCGCTTTCCAGTGTTAGCAAATTCCGCGAAATTGCCGCGTGCTGCGATTCGAGGCTTGCGGATTCCCGTTCTTCCTTGATCAATTCCATTCTTAAATGGGCAATTTTTTCGGGGCTGTGCGAAATCCTTGCAATTTCAGCATTCAAATCGATAATTTCCCCATCCAGCCCCTCGATTTCCACCCTGATTTTGGGCGCTTTTTGGGCATTCAAAAGCTCCCGTTCCAATCCTAATATTTTACCGGAGATTTCCGAGCCGTTTATTTGCGCCTCATCCCTCCCCCTTTTAAGTTTTGGCTCATCCCCCCCGAGTTTTTCCAATTCATTGGAGCATTCCAAAAGATCCCTGGCAACATCCCCGAATTCCACGAGCCTAGCCTCATAAGTTTGCGCTTCCATGATTAGGCTTGAGAGTTTTTCTATTTTCCCTCTTTCCTCCGATGCGCGCGAATGCAAGCGCTTGATTTCCTCCCCAAGCCTTGCAATGTGCGCATGCCTTTGCTCCTCGAGCTGCCTTTTCCTTCCTGGCGTTAAGTCCGATTCGCAAATCGGGCATTTCGCATCCGCATGATGAAGCGCTTGTTGGGATTTTTCAAGCTCTTTGTTTTGCGCCTCTTTTGTTGCAAGAAGGGATGTGGTTTGCGAAAATTCCCCCTGGGCAATTTCATGTGCAAGCTTTAGGGCGCTTGCCTGCCCAATTGCCTTTGCCTTTTCAAGCAGGCTATGCCTCTCCAAAGCCCTGCGGTCAAGTTTGCCCTTTTCTGCCAATAGTACCTTGATTCTTGCCAAAGCATTTGAGTGCTTATTGGCATTCTCCTGGCGCAGGCTCTCAATTTTTACCGCCTGCCCCCCTAGGGATTTGATTTCAGATATGAGTTTTTCCGCATCATTTGCCCCAATCAATTTCTCCGCTTCCGCCAGTTCCCGTTTTTTTCCATTCAATAGCCCCTCTTTTCCAGCGAGCGTTTTTTCAAGGCGGGTAAATTCCCGCTCCGCCAATTCGAGCTTTTGAAGTTGCTTATTCCCTTCGTGGATTTTTTCCTTCACATGCGCCAATTTTTTCCCAGCCTCTTTGATTCCCTCCTTCAATTTTGCAATTTCCGCCTCCTTTTCCGTTTCCTCCTGCCTCAATTTGGCAATTCCTGCCCCTTCCAGATACCGTTCCAGTTCTGATTTTTTCGAGGAGAGCTTTGATGCGGCAAGGCCGGCATTTTGCCTGGCGGCCTCAAACCTTGCAATTCCAAGCAGTTCATCGATTTGCCTTTTCCGCTCGCCTTTTTGCAGTGTCAGAATGTAATCGATTTTATTTTGCTCTGCGTAAATGATGCGCGAAAAAAGGTCGTAATCCACCCCGAGGATGCTTTCAATCAGTTCGGTAACCCTGGAAGTTTGCGCTTCCATTAGTTTGCCATCCTCGAATAGTTGCGCAGTTGTTGCCTTCTCGCCAAATTGCCTAACCGCCCTGTAGTTTTTCCCCACATGGGTGAATTCCAGCTCGACTATCCCGGCGGAATGCTTTTTTGGCCGCTGCATCACCAGCTCTTCCAATTTCACCTTCCGGCTTTTGAGCGCAGGAAACGTGCCAAATAGCGCAAAGCTTATCGCATCCATTACTGAACTCTTCCCGGATCCCATCTTTCCGATGAACAGGTTGCTCCCTTTCCCAAACCGTAGGCTGGTTTCCTCATGCGATTTCCAATTCTTCAAAAGAAGGCTATTTATCACAATTCCCCACAAGATAGGAATGGGCAAGGGAAATTAAAAAATGGCTGATAAGGCGGAAAATTGCGGATTTGTTGCTAGCAGCCACGAATATCCGCTGCACCCGATTAAATGCGCCCTTTACTAATATTGATACACAAATCAAAATTGAGGCGGAACGCCCAATCCGGGCAATGCCCGGATTCCCATAGAATACGGATATGCCTAGACTCGAAGTCTTGTGCAGGGGGAGGCACTCCCCCGTCGCGGATTTCCAAAGCAATTTATATTCAGGGGGTATAACGCTTTAGGTAAGGCTATGGTTGGCGAATTCGTTGTCAAAAGCGAGGGCGGTAGGCGCCAGCTCATCATCAATTACAAGGGCTCCCCGTATGGGGCAGACATTGCGCAGTATGCGCCTTGCATGAAGGATGTTGTCGAAAAACTAAGGGAAGTCGATGCGGATGAGGTCGTGCTCTCCGAATACTATGAAAAGATCTACAATGCCGAACAAGTCGGGCTTCTTAGGGGAATAAGCGATCTTATCCAAAAGCTCGAAGCGCAGGCAGTATGGTCGCCAAGCAACCTTGGAAATACGAATGATTCCAAGCTACTGGCGCCAAGGCACGATGCCATAATGCAAGCCCTTGATTTGCTTCCGGGAGACCCCTTCCGCGCCTACCTGGCAATTTTACAGGAAATAAAAACCCAGATGGCGCGCGCGCAAGCCTCGAATGAAGCGGCGCTTGATGACCTCAAGGTCTATCTCAAAACGCTTGGATTCATGCGAAGCGAGCTGGAAAAAACGCAGCTAATCTCCTCAATGAAAAAATACCTGTTGCAGCTTGCAACAATCCCAACTGACCGCAACATCTACCGCACGCTTTTCGAAGCGGCAATAAAGCCATCCTTCATAGGCTCGCGCATCTTCTTTACCGGCTCTGAAAACCTGCAGCTAATCGACCAGTATGATGTGATTGGCACGAAGGTTTACATCTACAAGCACCCGGAAAAAGTCGAGCTTCTCTACTATATCAACCCTCCCGAATACACCCTTTCGCCCGAAAAATATTTCCTCCTGGAAAAGACAAAGGAGGTCGTTTCAACCCACCGCCCGGCGTCCGTATCCTTCCTTGACATGCAGCAGGCGCGCAAGTATTTCCGCAAGATTTACATGGCAACAATCAACGATTTGGCAACCCAAAACAACATAAAAATATCCGCAGAGGAAAAAGATGAGCTTTCGACCATTGTCAGCAGGTACACAATTGGCTACGGAATCATGGAAATCCTCCTATCCGACAGGCAGCTCACCGACGTGTATGTTGATTCCCCGCTCGGCGAAAAGCCCATCTACCTCGTCCATAGCAAATACGGCCAGTGCCAAACAAATGTGATATTTTCCCAGGAGGAGGCAAAAAGCCTGATTTCAAGGTTCCGCGCACTATCTGGGCGGCCCTTTGATGAAGCCCACCCCATCCTGGATTTTGATCTGCCCGATTTGCAAACCCGCATTGCAGCAATTGGCAGGCCCCTTGCGGTTGACGGGACGGCCTTTGCCTTGCGTTTGCACAAGGAAACACCCTGGACGCTCACGCAATTTTTGGATTTCCGCATGTTCAATCCCCTAACCGCCGGGCTTTTGTCATTCATGGTGGATGCTCAGGCATCAATGCTGATTGTTGGAAGCAGGGGCGCGGGCAAGACGTCGATCCTTCAAAGTTTAATGCAGGAAATTCCTCAAAACCTAAGGATAATTGTGCAGGAAGACACTTTAGAATTGCCTGTCCATTCCCTCAAGCGCCTTGGCTTTTCCATCCAGCGGCTCAAAACAAGGGCGCCCCTTGGGATGCAAAGCGAATCCGAGGTGTCCGCTGAGGATGCGCTTAGGACTGCCCTTCGTTTGGGCGATTCGGTATTAATTGTAGGGGAGGTGAGGTCCGTTGAAGCTAGGGCCCTATTCGAAGCCATGAGGGTAGGGGCGGTTGGAAACGTTGTAATGGGGACCATCCATGGCGAGAGCGCGTATTCCATTTGGGATCGAATTGTTAATGATTTGGGGGTTCCAACTACCTCATTCAAGGCAACTGATTTTGCAATTGTTGCAACGCAGATCAGGTTCAAAGGATCGCTCAAGCGCCAAAGGAGGCTTATTGAAATCACGGAAGTCAAAAAGCATTGGACGCAGGATCCGGATAAGGAGGATGGCTTCCTTAACTGGATGATGTTTGATGCTGCAAAGGATGATTTGGAGTTTTTTGAGGAAAAAATCAAGGAATCCGAATGGCTAGATAAGCTGCAAAAAACCCGTGGGCTAAAGTTGGAGCAGATTTGGGATGAAATCCATGCGCGGGCGGATGCAAAGCAATACCTTGTGGATCTCAAGCGCAAATACTCCATTCCTAAGCTTTTAGAAGCTGAAAACACATTGCCGGCGCACAGCCGCTATATGCTGCTATCAGAAGCGCAGCGCGAGGAGAATGGCAGTGTCGATCACAAGCAGCTGCTTAAGGATTACCGGGCGTGGGTCGATGATTACCTTGCCAAACCATTACTGAAGAAATAATGGGGTAGGGGCGACACGCGTAGGGGAAATGTGTTCCCCTAGAGGTGTCGATTACAAGGAGTGGGTTGACAACTATTTAGCGAAACCATTGCTCAAAAAATGAGGGGGTAGAGGCAACACGAGTAGGGGGATACTTCCCCCTGTAGGTGTCGATTACAAGCAATGGGTTGACGACTACTTGGCAAAACCATTATTAAAGAAATAATGGGGTAGAGGCGATGTTGGAGTTGAAAGACAACTACGACATAAGTAGAGGCAAGCTCTACGCTACACGAGTAGGGGAAATGTGTTCCCCTATGGGTGTCGATTACAAGCAATGGGTGGACGGCTATTTGGCGAAGCCGCTGCTGAAGAAATAAATTCAATTAAATTGATACGCAGAAGTAACTAGGGGGGAGGCGGCGACACGTGGTGGGGGCTTAGCCCCCATTGGGTGTCGATGATTATTTGGCGAAGCCGCTTCTGAAGAAATAGGACTTGCAATTAAGCTCACGTGTTTTACTATTTGCACCTTAACCCTTTTTATTCCTCATTTCAAAAAAATTATAGATTTTGCAACAGTTTAAAAGCCTCTTTTCCTTCAATTTTGCGAGGGGTATAGTTGAAAATTGGGATACTGACAGGCACTAGGCCTGACATCATCAAAATGGCGCCGGTCTACTGGGAGGCAAAGCGCTGGGGGCATAGGCCGGTTCTAATCCACACCTCGCAGCACTTCCCCTACCACCTATTCGAGGGCGTTTACCGGGATTTGGATTTGCCCTTCCCCCCTGATTATTTGGTGCAGTATGGCATTGTAAAGAAGCTGGGCGTGCACGTTTCAAAGGCGGCCTATCATTTGGATGAGGGCGCTAATCTAGGGCTCTCCAAAAAATTCGAGAATCTTGCAACCAAAATCACCTCAAGAAGGCCAAATCCCGCTGCAACGGTGGGGAGCATAATGCTGGAGCTTAATTCCCTTTTCCAGGGCGAACTTAAGGATCTTGACATCCTGCTTGTGCATGGCGATACCCTGACAAACATGGCCGGCGCGCTTGCTGCTTCCCTTAACCTCATTCCCGTTGGCCATGTGGAGGCGGGCCTTCGAACTTTTTCAAAAGAGCCCTTTCCCGAGCAGATAGATACGCGTGTTGCGGATGCATGCTCCGATGTATATTTTGCAGCAACGAAAACCAACGAAATCAACCTGATAAATGAGGGGTATCAAAGAGACCGGATCTTTGTTGTTGGCAATACCGTAGTTGATGCGGCGATATTTGCTGCCAGGAAAGGGAAATCGAGCCGCGCCTTTTTTGAGAAATTGGGCTTTGATTTTTCAAAAAAGCTGGTGTATTTCTCATGCCATCGCAGGGAGAGCCTCATGCATGAGCAAAGGTTTAGGGCAATTGTTTTTGCAATGGCTAATCTTAGCGATCTTGGCTACCAAGTCCTTTGGTCGGTTAGGCCCGGGACACAAGAAGCTATCAATAAATACGGCCTGAATCCCATGCTGAAGGACCATCCAAACCTTCGCCGGGTATCTGAAATTCCAAGGTATTCCGATATTATGTTTTTCATTTCAAAATGCCATCTAGTTGCAACCGATTCCGGAAGCATGCAGGAGGAAACTGCCGCCCTTCATGTGCCAACTGTTACCCTAAGATTTGTCACGGATAGGCCAGAGAGCGTAGATGCGGGAGTAAACATATTGGCACCGCCAACATCGGAAAAGGCAATCCGGTCGATACTTGATACTGCCTCCTCTCCCAAGGTTAATAAGCAAATGCGCCTAAAAAAGAATCCTTACGGGGATGGCAAATCCGCCTTAAAAATAATTTCGTCACTAGAAAAGCTGGAGGGCAAATTTATCCGGTGGGAGCATGGAAAATAGGGTGCTACTAGGGATTGCATTGTTTGCGGCAATTTCCCTAGCGGGCTTTTTCCTATCGCTCTATGCAGTTTCTGGAAATGCGGCATACTGGTGGGATGAGGCTGAATACGGCATCCTATCAAGGAGCATGACCCAAAACGGCTACTTCGGGTTTTTTGGCGGCCCAAGCTATAGGCCCCCAATGCTCCCAGTTTACATCGCAATCCTGCGCGGCCTTGTTGGGGAATTGGCCTGGATATTGATAATTCCCCTCTTTTCCGCCCTAAGCGCCGGGGCAATTTTCATCCTTTCAAGGAAGCTGTTTGGCGAAACTGCAGCGGTCATCGCCTCAATTCTCATGCTCTCTTCTAGCCTTTACATCTTCTATTCCGGCAGGCTATTAACCGAGGTTCCGGGCATCTTCTTTAGCGCCCTATCCGCTTACTTTTTCTTCAAAGCCTTTGAGGAAAAGCGCCCGCGCGATTTCCTCCTCCTCTGCCTTTTTTCCCTGACCGCGTTCCTGGTATACTATCGGTTTTCCATGATGCTTGTTTCGATGGCACTCTTTGCCCTATTATTCCGGACAAAGGGCATTTTGGAAAATCTTAAGCCCATTTTGGCATCCCTGGCAATCTTTTTGATTTTGCTTGCGCCCCTCCTTCTCTACAGCAACTCCTATTTCGGATCGTTCATCGGCCTATTTTCCTCCTCGTATTCCGGCCAGCAACCCGAGCCCCTTGATTGGTTTATTTCCAACATAGGGCACATTTTCTCAAACATGTATGTTGTGGCATTCACAATTATTGCATTTATTTACGCTCTTGCATTTGGCCAAAAGCCAATCCGTTTCCTTGCGCTTCTTACAATTATCTCCTTCATTTCCGCAAGCGTGCTTCTTAACCACAAGGAGGATAGATACCTGATGCCCCTATTTCCAATCGTATTCATGCTTATTGCCGGCTTTTGCGCCGTGGTTTTGGAAAAAGCATATTCTGCAATAAAGGGCTTTTCGTCGGCGCACATGGAAAAGGGTGCAATCTATATTTCGGCAAGCATTCTTGTCCTTTTCCTGCTCTACCAATCAACACTTGCAAATATGGGGCAGGGCCTTTCGCTTTTCGAATCGAAAAAAGCCTCATTTGGGGATGTGAAGGAAGCGGCGCTATTTGTCCGCGACTCGACCCTGCCTCAAGATGCCGTAATGTCGGATTCCGTAACCGCCATGTTTTATATGGATCGCTATAGCGCGGGCTTTTCGTCAAGCAACATATCCTATGTCCAGGGGCTTCTTGAAAGCAAAAAGCCCAAATACCTTCTCATCACTGCCTACGAATCCAGGGATGCGTACATCAACGCGATAAATAATATGAAAAATCTTAAGGTTGCAGCAAATTCGGTGGAATATGTGTTCCTCCATCCGGAAAAATTCCAGCTTGAGAAGGTATTCCCAACTGAAACTTCCCCATACGTGATGGTTTTCAAAATAATTTGATGTGATTTCCATGAAAATAGCATTCATTGGAGCGGGGTATGTGGGCCTAGTATCTGCCGTAGGCTACGCCCTTGCTGGAAACGATAGCGTATGCATAGAAATTGATGAGCGCAAAATTGCGCAAATCAATGGCGGCAAGGCGCCAATTTATGAGGGGGGGCTTGATGATGCGCTGTTGAAACTAACCCGCGATGGTAAACTTTTGGCAACCTCCGATTATAACGGCATAGCCTCCGCCCAGGCAATTTTCATCTGCGTTGGCACGCCTTCGGCGCAGGATGGTTCAATTGACCTGCGGTATATTGAGGATTCCTGCGCTAAAATAGCCTCAATTCTCCCAAAAATGAAGGGATACCCAATTGTCGTGGTCAAGAGCACGGTAATTCCAGGGACCACAAGCGGCCTTGTCAAGGGAATTTTGGAAAAGGGGAGCAAACTGCGCGCAGGAAGGGATTTTGGGCTTGCCATGATGCCAGAATTCCTTAGGGAGGGAACCGCACTTGCTGATTTCAAGCATCCGGATAGGATTGTCATTGGAACCATGGATGAAAAAACAAGGAAGGTGCTAATGGGTCTGCATTCAAAATTCCCAGGCGAAAAACTCATTGTCAGCCCCTCCGCGGCAGAGATGATCAAGTACGCAAGCAACTCATTTTTGGCAACCAAAATCTCATTTGTGAACCAGCTTGCGCTGCTTTGTGAAAAAACCGGCATTGATGTTGATGATGTTGCAAGGGGGATGGGACTTGACAATAGGATAGCGATGCCATTCCTTCGAGCGGGCCCGGGTTTTGGAGGAAGCTGCTTTCCTAAGGATGTTAGGGCCCTGATGCATTTTTCAGGCAAGGAAGGGGTTGAACCCACAATTCTCGAATCCGTAATGTTGGTAAATTCCCTGCAGCCGCTTTGGCTAATTGGGGCGGCGCAGGAAAAAATGCCCCTTAAGGGCAAAACAATTTGCATCCTTGGCCTTGCATTCAAGCCGGATACCGACGATGTGCGCGAATCGCCTGCGATCCCAGTCATTTCGCAGCTTTTGAAAATGGGATGCAAGGTTTTGGCATACGATCCCAAAGGAATGGCAAATTTCAAAAAGCTATTTCCCAAGTTGGATTATGCCAATTCAATGGATGATGCGCTTAAAGGCGCCGATGCCTGCATGATAATAACCGATTGGAAGGAATTCAAAAAGCCAATTGCCCATTATGAGAGGCTAATGAAAAATCCACTCATTTTGGATTCAAGAAGGATACTTGATCCAAAAACCGCAATTACTGCAAGTTATATTTCGCTTGGAAGGGGAATTGCATGAAAGTATTTGTCACCGGAGGCGCGGGATTCATAGGGAGCCACGTATGCGAAAAATTGGTATCACTTGGGCATGAGGTAATTGCAATTGACAATTTCGATCCTTACTACGGAAAGGGGCAAAAGATCGCCAATATTTCCCCCCTTAAGAAAAGCAAAAAATTCCACTTTTTGGAAATGTCCATCCTATCCCCCGAATTTCCCGCCTATCTGAAGGAATCCGGCGCGGATTCGATAATCCACCTTGCTGCAAGGCCCGGCGTTAGGCCCTCGCTTGCCGATCCATTCATTTACCAGAAAATAAATGTGGAGGGCACCCTTAGGGTTTTGGAGGCATGCCGAATTGCGGATATTTCCAATCTTGTTTCCATTTCCTCCTCATCAGTTTATGGAAATTGCAAAACCAAGCCCTGGAAGGAAACTGATACCCCCCTTCCGGCTTCCCCCTATGGCGCATCCAAGCTTGCCGGTGAGGCCTACGTCCGCGCTTACCACGAACTATATTCCATTTCCGCCAAATGCCTTAGGTATTTTTCAGTATACGGTGAAAGGCAGCGGCCCGACCTTGCACTTGCGCTCTTCGCCAATGCAATGATGGAAAATAAGCCCATCAGGATGTTTGGGGATGGCTCATCTCTTAGGGATTACACCTATATCTCCGATGCCGTCGATGGCACGATTTCAGCCCTTTTGGCAAATCCGGATTTCGAGATTTTCAATATAGGCAATTCAAAGCCAGTTGCGCTCAAGCGTTTAATTAACCTACTGGAGCAAAATCTTGGAGTGAGCGCCAAAATTGAGCGCCTCCCGGAGCAAAAGGGCGATTTGTCGGATACGTATGCTGACATTAGCAAGGCAAAAAAAATGCTGAATTATTCCCCAAAGGTTGGAATTGAATGGGGGGTAAAAAAATACATCGAGTGGAGGAAAAAGGCATGGATTGGGAAGTGATTAATGCATTTCGTAGTCATATTGCGCAAATTGCAAAAAATCCAGGCTTACCATTTGAATTGCAATCCAACGGATGAAAAAGGCGAAAAATCAAATATGTTAATTTCAATAGTAATCCCGGTATTCAACGAAAAGGAAAACATCCAACCCCTGGTTGCAGAAATTGGCAAAACAGCTTTTTCCCTTCGTAAAAAGGGCATGCAAACCGAGCTGATCCTTGTGGATGATGGCAGCACCGATGGCACATTCAAGGAAATCCAAAGGCTAAAAGTGCAATCCCCAAATATCCGGGCCATAAGATTCCGGAGGAATTTTGGCCAGACGGCGGCCTTTGATGCGGGTTTTGCGCAGGCCAAGGGCGAGGTTGTAATCACAATGGATGGCGATTTGCAAAACGATCCTGCCGACATCCCCTTGCTTTTAGATAAACTGAACGAAGGGTATGATGTTGTTTCGGGATGGCGCTTTGAACGCAAGGACGCCGCCTTTTCAAAAAAGCTCCCCTCATTGTTTTCGAACTATCTTGCAAGGTCCCTAACAGGCCTTAAGCTGCATGATTTCGGCTGCTCGCTTAAGGCATACCGACGCGAAGCACTCAAGGATCTGCGCCTATTTGGCGAAATGCATCGTTTCGTTCCTGCAATCCTGTTTACAAAGGGCTTTCGGATCGCGGAGGTAAAAGTCCGCCACAGGCCCCGGAAATTTGGCAAAACCAAGTATAATTTTACGCGCCTGCTAAAGGGCTTCCTCGACTTGCTCTACATCAAGTTCTGGTCCTCCTTTTCCACAAGGCCCCTTCACCTATTTGGCCTCATGGGCTTTTCCATGCTGTTCGTATCCGGCCTGATTGCGGCATACAAGTTTCTTGCATTGGTGTTCTTTTCGCAGCCAATCGAGGTCACCCCCGCACTATTGTTATCAGTTTTGCTTGCAATCCTTGGCTTATTGTTCATAATGTTTGGCTTCCTTGGCGAGGTGCAGGTTAGGACCTACTACAACACTTCTAAGGAGCACGAATATGAAATCGAAAGGAAAATATGAGAAAAAAACGGAAAATAGGAGCAAATGGAAAAATATGAATCTAAAATAATGCATTGATTGGAATTCGATCCAAAATATAACGATACTTAAAATTCAGCCAACTAAATAATGATAATTGATAATCTCACCAGGCAAATCCATCCAATATAGCATTCAAATCTGAAAACAAACCGATGTGTGATAATTTATGCGTTGGGGACTGCTCAAACTTCTGGAATGCATCAAATGCAGATCTTCATTAAGCCTGCGCACTCTTGAAGAGGATGGGGATGAGATTGTTGAAGGTGCGTTGGAGTGCAAAAAATGCGGTGAAAAATACCCCATAATAAGGGCTGTCCCCCGGATGCTTCCGCCGCACTTCATGGCCGAGCTTGTATATCCCAAATACCCCGAATTTTTCAGCAAGCACAGGAAGCATTTTCCGCTTGCAAATTCCAGCGCAATTGTTGGATTTGAAAACAACGCAAAGGCAAAAACTTCCAAGAGCTTTGGGTATGAGTGGAAGAAATTCCCCCATTTCCACAGGATTTACAAGCGCCAATTCATCGACTGGCTATCCCCCAACAAGCCCTCCATGTTCGAAGGGAAATTGGTGCTGGACGCCGGCTGCGGCATGGGCCGCCACCTTGCGGTCGCATCCGATTATGCCCGGGAAATTGTGGGTATTGACTTAAGCGAGGCGGTTGATGCATCCTACGGCAACTTGCGCTCAAGGAAAAACGTTCACCTGGTCCAGGCCGACATTTACAATCTTCCCTTTGGAAGGCCCTTTGATCTTGCCTATTCGATTGGCGTTTTGCATCACCTCCCAAATCCGCAGGCTGGTTTCAAATCAATCCTGACCCACATTAGGCGCGGGGGCCAAATATTTGTGTGGGTTTATGGCCACGAGGGGAATTTTGTGATGGTAAATATCATCGAGCCCTTCAGGAAGCTTTTCACATCCCGTTTGCCCCATGGCGCGCTATACCTTCTTTGCCATCCTGTGACAATTGCCCTTGAGCTCTCCTGCCTCCTCTACCAGTTGCTTAATGCAATTCCTCTTGTCAACA
Organism: Microcaldota archaeon; assembly: GCA_038046605.1. Lineage (GTDB taxonomy): Archaea > Micrarchaeota > Micrarchaeia > Norongarragalinales > SBBD01 > JACRGC01. The sequence continues at coordinate 39,083 of JBBSVW010000073.1, forward strand.
TTGCAGCAAAATACCTCCCAAGCAACACCTATCTTTTATACATTGCAAACTTTTCCTTCCGGCACAAGCTGGCAATTGTGTTCGATTTCCTCTCTGCGCCCCTTGCGCGCTACTACCGCAAGGCTGAATTTGCCAAATGGTTTGCAAATGCAAAGCTTAAAGCAAAATTATATCCACATAATGGCAACAGCTGGAAGGCGCTTTCGCAGGTGAATTAGATGTGCGGCATTGCCGGGGTTATTGGCTTATCTGATAAATCGCTCATCAGGAAAATGTGCGATATCATCGCTCATCGCGGCCCAAACCATGGCGGCTACCATATTGATAAGGATGCATCAATTGGCTATCGTCGCCTGGCCATAATTGACGTAAAGGGCGGAAACCAGCCGATTTACAATGAGCAGGGCGATATCTGCATCGTCTTCAACGGCGAAATATACAATTATTTGGATCTAAAGCCCGCGCTTGAAAAAAAGGGGCACAAATTTACGACCAATTCCGACAGTGAAACCATTTTGCATGGCTACGAGGAATATGGCGAAGGGATTGTTTCCAAGCTTCGCGGCATGTTCGCTTTTGCAATATGGGATTCGCGCAAAAAAAAGCTCCTGGTTGCGCGCGATAGGTTTGGGAAAAAGCCGGTTTATTTCACCCATGCAAATGGCGCATTCGGCTTTGCATCCGAAATAAAATCCCTCCTGCTCATGCCGGATTTTAGCAAGGAGCTTGATTATTCTGCAATTGATTCTCTTCTAGCTTTCCGCTTCATACCTTCGCCGAATACGATTTTCAAGAATGTAAAAAAGCTTCCCGCCTCCCACTTTTTAATTTTTGAGAAAGGGAAACTTTTGCTTAAACGGTACTGGTCGCTGAATTATTCGCCAGTTGAGAGGACGGATTCCCTTGCTGCAAAAAAGGTGCGCACCCTATTGGAAGAATCCGTACGAATAAGGCTAATGTCCGAAGTCCCTCTTGGCGCTTACCTTTCCGGGGGGCTTGATTCATCGGCAGTTGTAGGCTACATGTCAAAGCTGATGGACTCCGAAGTGAAAACCTTTTCGGTTGGCTTTGGCGTTGAAAAATACGACGAGCTAAAATATGCCAGGGAGGTCTCGGAGGCGTTTTCAACGGACCATCATGAGATTATCATTTTGCCGGACTCAATCAAGCACTTGCCGCAAATAATATGGCACCTGGATGAACCCATGGCGGATCCAACCGTTATCCCAACCTACCTCCTCTCTAAATTTGCAAAGAAAAAGGTCACGGTGGTCCTAACCGGCGAAGGAGGGGATGAGATGTTTGCCGGCTACGAGCAGTACAAATTCATGGACCTTGCATTCCGCCACGGGAAAAAATTCCCAAAATTCATCCGCCGACACATAATTGCAAATGCCGTTAGGAAGGCGCCTAAAAAACTGCTTGATTCCTTGTTCAAATACTCCTCGGCGCTTGGCACAAAAGGGCTTGATCGGTTTTCGGATTTCATCTCCGACCTTGATTCCCCTGCAAGGAGCTATCTTGAGCTTGTGCAGGTATATACCCAAAAGGAGAGGGATGCCCTATATGGCGCGCATCAGGATTTGCCAAAGGGTAAAAATATGCCCGCCGCTGTTGATTTTTCCAATAAATATTCCAATTCGTTTTCCCCTTCATTTGCCCATGGCGATCTTCTTTCCCAAATGCAGCTTTTTGATGTTCAAACGCAGCTAGTTGATGATCTTCTGATGAAGGTTGATAAAATGGCAATGGCCGCTTCAGTTGAGGCAAGGGCGCCCCTTTTGGATCAGGAGCTTGCGGCTCTTGCCTTCACCCTAACTCCCGATCAAAAAATCCGGGGAAAGGTGGAAAAATTCATGCTAAGGAAGGCCACATCACAAATTCTTCCTAAAAGCGCAAAGGATAGGAAAAAAGCGCGCTTTTTTGTTCCGCTTGATTATTGGTTCAAGGACGGGCTTTTGGATATTGCAAGCAACCTCCTAATTGAGGGCGATAGGGGCCTTTTCGACAAAACGCAGATTCAAAAGGTGATCGATTCATATTCCAATTCCAGGGCATATGCGGCTCGGCAGCTTTGGTGCCTCATATCCCTTGAGATGTGGATGCGAACCTACCTTGATAATGACGGTAAAGCGCCTCTTAATTATAATGAGCTCGTAGGTTGAAATATTATTAAGCAGGAGATGGGAAAAGAAAATTTCAAATAATGCGCAATATTCAGGCATTTTTCATTCACAAAATCGTGAAATTAATCTTATGAAGAAATTTGATATCACAGGAAAAACATATGGGCGGATGCTTCTTTGCCTCCTGGCCATTTTGGCAATTGAGCTTGCCTTCCTCATGCTCCATCCGCTTGTGCATATCGATTCCGGCTGGACTGCTGAGGTATCCAATATGCTGGCATCGGAAGGAAGGATGGCCGCGCCCTCCTGGAGCGGCTTTCTTAACCAGGAGGATTACTTCTTTTGGAGGCCTCCGCTCTTTTTTGTTTTTGAGGCGGCAATTTTCAAGCTCCTTGGTTTTGGCCTGCTTCAAGTTGGCCTTTTGAATGCGTTCATCATCCTTGCAACATTTGCAATTGTCATAACGGAAGCAAAAAAACTTTATGGCAAGCCAGCTGCAATAGTTGCCAGCGCCGTACTAGCCTCTAATTTCATGTATCTTCTTCACGGCGTCTTCCATGGAAGGCCCGATCCATTGGTTGGCCTTCTCAATCTCATTTCCATGAAATACCTTCTAGAATATTCTTCAACAAGGGCGAAAAAAGCATTCCTTCTTAGCGCTTTTTTTGCATCCCTAAGCGCCCTAACCCACGAGCTTGGGCTTCTTATGGTCGCTACAGTAGCAATTGTGCTGGTTAAGGAAAATGGCATGAAGGATTTATTGCGCACCCTTTTGCAATTGGTGAAAATGGCTGCAATTTTCATCGCCGTTTTCATTCCCTACCTCCTATACGCCTCAATGCAACCCGCAATTTTTTCCGAGCAGGTTGGCTGGCTTTTGGGCAGGCATGGCTCAATCCAGAATGTCATCCAAGATGAGGTGATACGCTATTACTGGGCCTTTACCACAAATAGCGGTGCCATGGCCCCCTGGTTCGCTTTTTTCATGGCCCTCATGATTTTTACCGCAATTCGCAGGGATTTTTCGCCAATCCCCCTTGCAATTTTTATGCATTTGTTTTTGATGTTTTTTATCGGAAATAAGGCCACCTATTACTACATTGCAATTGTTCCCCTTGCCGCCCTTCTTGCCGGCAAAATCTTTTCGGAAATTTCAATGGATGAAATGAAAAGTAGGATTGCAATTGGAGCGGTTTTGCTAACCTTCCTTTCCTCAATTGCATTATTCGGCTATTTTGCCCTAAAGGTTTCGCCCCAATTCGATTTCTTTGCCCTAAATTCTGCGCTTGCATCTGAAAAATATGGTATGGTGGTTGCCCAGCCGGCCTATTACTATGCGATGCAGGGAAGGATGTACTCTGCATACGCCATATTCAACAGAATTGACCGCGGGGAAAGCCTTCCGTCAGTCATTTCCCAATTGAAGCCCGGTGCATTCTATTACGACCCCCTAAATCTGGAGGCTTCCTCCCCGCCGGAATTCAAGCAATATTTATTGGAGGAAACCGCCTTGGTAAAAATAGTTTGCGCAAGAAACGGCAGGGTTTATTATGATGCGGATTGCAAGGATGATAAGTACAGGGTGGAGATTTACAAGCCAAAACAAGCCTGAGTGTTTGGGACTAGCCTTTTTTTATGGCCCTCATCTCGAGATGTATCGTGGATACGATGTTGTTCAGGTACCGTTTTGCGATCCCATCAAGCCCAACGAGCCTAAGCATCCAGTAAAGCCTGCCCCCCTCCAGTTCGAGCCTGTCAATCCTGTAGCGTGCCTTTGTGTAGTAATTCAGGCTCGAATACTCCCGTGCGCCATCTTCAGTGAAGCAGTCAAAGGAATTTTCCACGTATCCGCGCGTATGCTGGAGATCCGCGAAGGTATAGTATGAGTTCCAATAGGGGATGAACGCTGTAAGTTTTCCTCCCGGCTTCAAAATCCTGTGTATTTCCTCCATGGTAAAAAAAATATTGTCTACGTGCTCAAGGACAAAGCGTGCCAGCACCTCGTCCACTGAACTGTCCTCTATAGGGAGCTTCTTGTTGAGGTCAGCTACGATGTCGACGCCAGGAAGCTTTACGCTATCGAGGCCAACATACCCCTTTTTCTTTGCTAGGCCGCAGCCCAGATCCAATTTTACAATCTTACTCTTGAACTTGTTTTTTTTCATTTCCTGCCATTTCCCCATAAAGCGCCAAGTACTTCGATATCACGGCATCCCGGGTAAAAAGCCGCTTCACCCGTGATAACGCCTTGTCGCTGTAATGCCTGTACTTCTTCTGATTGGTCAGCAACGTTTTTATTGCGTTCGCAAGCCTAGCTGAATCGCCTTTTTTTACCACGATGCCCCCATCGCCAATCGCGTCGGGTATGCCTCCATCATCGGAGCCTACAACTGGCTTTCCTTGGGCCATTGCCTCAATTATGACAAATCCCATCCCTTCGCGGCGAATCGAGGGCAAAACAAGTATGTCACAATTCCTATACAGCTTTGGGAGTTCCCCTTCACCAACAAAACCCAAAAATTTTACCTTGTCGGCAATGCAAAGCCTCCTTGCCTCATTTTTCGCCTTTTGCAATTCAATTGGCGGCCCTGCAATACTGAGTTGGTAATCCAAACCCTTCAATCTGGCTAGCGCATCGAATAGAACGTATATGCCTTTGTCCTCCGATAGCCTGCCTGCAAAAAGGATGCGCCCCTTCCCGGATTGCGGCTTTGGCCTTGGGGCAATCTGAAACAAGGTGTCATCAAGCCAATTTGTGATAGTTGTCACCTTCCTAGAGGGGAATAGGCGCGAAACTTTCCTCTCGAGAATCCAGCTCAGGGTCGTTATCCGGCTGCTGGATTCAAAGGCCCACCTGACAAGGGGCCATTTCAGGCGGCTTGCCCTTTGCCAATCTAAAAGCTCCCATTCAAAAAGGGTGATCATATGTGGAAGCCCTTCGAGCGCGGATATGAGGGATGCGGAAATGATCGCAGGCATGGTGTAGAAGCTATGTATGGCATCTATTTTTTCACGTTTGGAAATCCAAAGGCCGGCGAAGAAATATGCAAGGCTTCTGATGAAAAAGTTGCGCATGAGGGGCAGGTAGATCAGGTGGATGGTCAGGCACTTTTTGCTGTAGCTCCAATTCTTCTTCCCCTTCCAGTTTGGCGTTAAGACATGGACCTTATGCCCCTTTGCGCTAGCATATTCTGCAAGGCCCATTACATGCCTTTCAGTTCCGCCCTGCAATGGGTAGGAAAAATCAGAAATGAGCAATATTTTCATTTTACGAACCCTTTGGCGCAATTTGCTAGCATTGCCTAAAAATGGGCTATTTTTTCCTGGCATCCCTAACGGCTTCCTCTTGGAGGTCAAGGCACGTCACATCGTTGCCGTTGTCCTTGATGATGCTGCCGATGTATCCCCCGCCGCTACCGATATCCAATATCTTATGGCCAGTGCCGCATAGCTCAAAGAGCTTCCTCATCTTCTTGTAATCGTTTGACTTCTTGTATTCATCAATGGATATGCCTGAAATGTAGTGCAACTGTGCCCGTTCTATCTTGCCTTTCCTCATGCTATCACGATATTATTCGGTTGTAAATGTTTATATTCCGTTGCAACCCGTTGGCGATTTTTTTAAGATATTTAAACTCCAAGCGCATCTATTATCTCAATCCAAAATGCTCTTTGACCCTGCCCACCGGCAGCTTTTGAAATTTGCGCTCGTAGGCGCCTTTGGGTCAGTTGTAAATCTTGCCATGCTCTACCTGATCAGGGAATTAGGTGGTGTGCATTATATCTTCGCGGCTCTATTGAGCTCACAAATTGCTCTGACCGTAAATTTCATTGCCAACGATGCCTGGACATTCAAGGGGAGCAAAAGGCACGGATATCTGGCAAGGTTTGGCCGCTACTGGCTGATCTCCCATGGCACCATCCTCCTGGATCTGGGGATCTTGTATTTCCTTACAACATTCTTCTCGCTCTACTACATCATTTCTATGCTGATTGCTATCCTGGTTTCAGCCTCGATCAACTACCTGCTGAACATGAAGCATACCTTCCATGCTTGAGGTATATTTAGGGGGCTTGGGGCGCCCTATTTTTAGCCGAATTGGTTTTTCCATTCGCCCTCGACGCTAGTAGCGACCAATATCTGGCGAATTGATTTTCAATTACTTCCCATTCATTTCATAAGGCTCTTGATTGGGCCAAGCTCTATGGAAAGCTTGCCTTCGATTGCTTCGACCATTTTAACATCCAGCGGATCGAATGCCTTGAGGGCAAAAAGCATGAGGGCATAAGCCGCGATAGTGGCAATTCCGATGAGGGCAAGATTGACAAGGCTTCCTCCAACGTCCAGGTAAATTGATGCCACAAGCGGTATGGCAAGGGTTACGGTCCCTGCAGCAAGGATCCTGAAGGTCGTTTTTGCCATTGGCCAAAAGCCAATGAGGCGCTTTACCTGATATGCGGAAATTGCCCCGTATGCCAGGAGGGATATTCCCGTGCCAAGCGCAGCTCCGGAAATGCCGTAGGCGGGGATCAGGGCCAAGTTAAGTGCAATGCTCATAACGGCGGCAATGAGGCTATTTATGAGCAGGTCCTTTGACCTGCCTGCCGAGGATAGCACAAATGTTGCGGAAAGGGTCAGTGAATAAAACAGGTTGGCAACCGAAAGGATGACAAGGGATGGCCCGGCCTTGGCGTATTCCTGGCCAAAGAGGATTGTAAGTGCTTGGGATGGGAATAGGGCCATCACCAATAGCGCCGGAAGGTTAAGGAGGAAAATCCATTTGTTTGCCGTCTGGTAGGTCCGCCCCAGCTCAAAGCGCTTCTTTTTGGCAAGCAGATCGGAAACCAGGGGGGCGAGCAGGGTAGTAAGCGCATTTGGGAACATGAGTAATAGCCCCGCTGTCGGAAGGGCAGTATTGTACACGCCTACTTCTGATACGCTCCTATAGATCCCAAGCAGGATAGAATCAGTCCAGTTGATGAAAAGGAAAACCACCCCGCTTAGCATGAGTGGAATTGAGAATTTCAATAATTCGAAGTGCCTGGGCTTTGCCTTGTAAGCTTTGCCAAAAAAAGGGAAAACCCTCTTTTCCATGAAATAAAACGACAGGAGGAAGGTGGCGAAGATGGAAATTAAGTATGCAACCGAGACGCCCAAAAGGCCATAGCCTAGCAATATCGCAAATGCTGCAAGGATCAAACGGATGAAGCTTTCGCCTATGGTTTTTGAAACCACGTCATACTGGTTCTTGAAAAACGAGTTGATAACGGCAAGGAACAGCCCCGTGAATGCATAGAATGGGAGGCCAATGGCCAGTATTTTGATGACAATCGATACCCTGCCGTCGTGGAACATGCTTTGCGCAATCCAATCCGAGAGGAAAAACATCAGGAGTAAGAGCAGGATGCTTGTCACGCTGGCTATCTGCAGGGCTGATTTGAGGAAGCTTGCGATGCCATCCATCCTACCCCCTGCCCGTTCCTTTGGTAGGTAGCGATAAAGGCCAGTTGTCATGCCTAAAAATGAGAGCATGCCGGCAATTGAAAAAATCGTAAACCCGAGCGAAAATACGCCATAAAGTTCCGCCCCTTCCCTGGCAATAAGCAGCCTGAAAATATATTGCGAGCCCTTAGTCAATGCAAGCCCAAGGAATGCAAGGCCAGCACCCTTTAGGAGTATTTTAAGGGGGCCAAGTTCGCTTAATTCAATCGGTTCATTTCCATTCTTTCCCATATGGATATTCCTTGTTATTTCGGGTTGAAAAATGCATGCATTATTTGGAAAATGTGCGGGTTGGCGGTTAATTGGCATCTTTAGCCTGCCTGTTTTTGCCTCGGCGGTTATTTGCTAAACCCTACTTCAAATCGTATATGAAGATCACATGCCCGACCTTGGCAGTTGGTGTTATGCCCCTAAGCCATTTGTAGCAATCATGGTTGCGAAGGATATTGCCATTAAGGTTTGATGCGCTAATTGCAATAGTTCCTGTAGTTGGGCTGCATTCCTCTCCTCCCCTGCCAAAACCAGATGGGAGAAGTTCATGTTTGATTCCGTAATATTGCGGAGGAACCGATCCATAGTAACTATACTTGACCGATTGAATCCCATTCGCATCAATATATTCCTTTAAGGCAAAATCCGACTGCCCCCAATCAAGGTCCGATTGCGAGAGGAATTTGTAGCCGTTATCCGCCCCGCCTGCAAGCTCGTTGAAATAAGGTATGTAAAATGGTGAAGCCGCCAGGGCGCTTATTGCATACCAGATGGCCAATATGGAAAATAAGCCGATATGGATTTTGCCCCCATTGAAAAGCCCATCTGGCTGCTTTCCTTGGAAAATCCTTCCCATGAATACAAAAAGGAAAGGGAATAGGCTCAGGATATAGCGGACTCCCGTATTGATCGGCACAAGGAAGCTGAAATAGATGAATATGAATATGATTGGGACAAGAAGGAATAGCTCCTCGAACCTAATTCCTGCTTTCCGGACCGAATAAACCGCGGCTATGAGGAAAATGATGAATGGGATTGGTGATTTGAGGAGGATCGCAATGATGTAGTAGTACCAAATGCCGCTTGTGTGGATTTCCCCGAAAAGGTAATTCACCTGGGGATCCTTTTGGTGGATGAATTGGAGCGCAATATCCCTTATGTAGAAATTAAAGGGCACTGTGGCCTCCTCCAATGCAAAATGCACAATTTTGCCAACTGCTGTTGCGTTGCTGAATATCCCCTCATTTGGAACATATTTGTTGATTCCCTTTGGATAAACCGCCCCAACCTTGAACTGGTAGGTTGCAAGGACAATGAAACCTGAAATAAGTGCAAGTAGGATGAATAGGCAAAGGGCGTATTTTGCCCCCCTCATTTTTTTCAATTTCCAGAATTTTGGGAGGGGCATTTTTTTAAGGTAGGCTGCCAAAAGGAGGATTCCATACATGGCAAATAGGTGCGTTCCTGCCATCTTGCTGGCAATTGCCATGCCCGTTGCCACTCCCATAAATGCAAAACTTCGCATCGATGGCTTTTCCCAAAATCTCCAAAACAAGAATGCGGAAAGGAAGACGAAAAAAGCCGTTCCCATGTCCAGGGCAGCAAGCGTTCCGTGCGCTAAAATGATCGGATAGAACGCGAAGAGGAAGAGGGAAAACAATGCCGCCTTCTCCCCATAAAGGCGCCTTCCCCAAACGAAAACCAAAAGCGCTGTCAGCACCATCAGGATAAGGGCCGGCAGCCTTGATAGGAAGATCATGTCCTTTGGAGGGATAGTGGATTTGAATAGGATTTGGAATTCAACGGCATCTGGCTTGTCAAAGCCGGTGACATACTCATTTGGCAGGCGGATCCCCATGAGGTAAGGGAGCGTCCCGGCGAAATACTTCAAAAGCGGGGGGTTTCCCTTCCCAAAATCAAAATCACCGCTTTGATACTGTGCAATTCCCTGTGCCACATATGAGGGCTCATCGAAGGTAAGGGAATTCGACCTGATCGCATGCAGCCCCTGCACGATTAGCGCCGCAGCCAGAAGCACGACAATCGAATTTATTCCAGGAAATTTCATTGAATTCTTCCCCCGTTTCCATGTTGACCTTTATTTTTAAGTCAAAATATAGTTTTTTAAGATACAATAACATTTAAATTGCTGGCTATTTACGAATTCTCTGGTTTTTAGGGTTTCATATGACGAAAAGAGTAAATTACCAGGATACAACGGTAATAGTGCCGACGCTAAACGAACGGAAAAACATCGGTATTTTGGTGCGCAGGCTATTTTTCCTCTATCCGAAAATACGGGTATTGGTTGTAGATGATGGTTCGAGGGACGGGACAATAGAATCTGTCAAGTCTCTCGCAAGAAGAAACCCCAATTTGCGCTTGCTTGATCGTACACAGGCAATGATTCACGGACTGACGGCTAGCGTTATAGACGGCCTTCTTGCGTGCACAACCCGCTTCTCTACCGTGATGGATGGGGATATGCAGCATCCACCAGAGAAGGTGGGGGAAATCGTAGGGCTTTTACGCGGAAATGCCGAGATCGTCGTTGGTGTAAGGAAAGGAGAGATAAAAGGTTGGGCTTTGCATCGAAGGCTTATTTCAAATGCCGCGACCCTGTTGGGCAAACTGCGGTTATTATTTTCTGGCAAGGATGCTGCCGACGTATTATCTGGTTTTTTTGGAATTCGAAGCGCACTCGCAAAAAAGATAATCGAAAAGGGGAGGGGCCGTTTTGAGGAACGCGGATATAAGGTTCTATTTGATATACTTAAGCAAGTCAGTTCAGAAACAAAGCTCAGCGAGGTCGGTTACAGGTTTGGAATGCGCCAGGGCGGCAGTTCGAAGATACGGACAAAGCATATCCTTTTTTTCATCTATTCCTTGGTTAAATGACCCATTATTCAGTTGGAAAGCTATAGTATGTTTTTAAAAAATAAATTGGGTGTCGTTCCGAAATGGAATCCGAAAAAGAATTTTCAAAACATGATTTGGTTTACACTAGTTGTCCACTTTGCGGTGCGAACGAGTTCCGAACGGAGCTTGCGAGCGGGCAGTTGAGGCTTGTGAAGTGCAATAAGTGTGGCTTTGTTTACCTAAACCCTCGTCTCAAAACCCCTACCTTGATGAAATTGTATAACGAAGGCGCATTTTCTTCTCCTGATTATTACGCGGAAACTTCCGAAGCGGACAAGAGAAGCTTTGAAGATAGGTTGGCAATGATCGAATCCTTCACAAACAAAGGGAAGATTTTGGATGCCGGATGCTCCGTTGGATCCTTTTTGGAGATCGCAAAAAATAGGGGCTGGAAGGTAACTGGTTTTGATATAAACCGGAAGGCGATAACGGAATGCCGCCGCAAGGGCATCGATGCGGTATGTACTACTCTAGAAGAAACGAATTTCCCTCCGAATTATTTTGATGCCATAAGCATGAATGATTTCATAGAGCACGTGCCGGATCCGCTTGCGACCCTGAAAGGCGCAAATCGCTTGCTTAAGAATGACGGAATACTTTTCATTTCAACCCCCAAGATAAACAGCCTGCTTTACCGGATTTTCAGAAAGCGTTGGATTCACCTGAAGCCGTGGCAGCATCTGTCCTTTTTTACCCCCATAACGATAAATAAAATTCTTAGGAAGGCTGGCTTTAAGGTCGTCCGTTGCTTCACATTGGGCCGGCACAGGAGCGTAAAGATACTCATCAACAAATCCGAAGCCTATGTTGGAAAAATCCTGAGGAAAGTACTTTGGCGGATCGCACCTAAAAGCATTCGGGATCGCACAATATATTTCGACCCAGGCGATGAGATGGGCATCATTGCAATCAAAACGAACCAATCTAGACAAAGAAACCGAACAGATCAAGTAGGCAGCGGAGGTATGCATCGCCCGCAGAAAACCTTAAAAAGAAAGCCAAACTTAAAAGCCTAAATCTTTATCACCATTTGTGCGGCTTTTATTTATGTGGGCAAAGTGCGGGGTTAGGTCGGGTCTTTGGAAGGTTTGCTTTTTCGATAGTTCGGCGCATTTTTGATATTTTGCCATTCTTTCAAATAATAGGGGAGTTGAAGGATGAAATTCGACAGGGTAACTCTTATTTTGTTTGGCATTGCCGCGATATTCCTCTTCAATGTGCTTGCGAACTTCAATCCCGCAGTCCGATATTCGCCGATGCTGGACGAATTCCTCGCTTTGGGAACACTCGAAATTTTCAAGGATAACCTTCTATCCGGCAAAAACCCCCTCGAAAACCAGCAATGGTGGTGCGGCAACTATTCTCCAATCAATGACGGCCTTACCCAGTTGTGGTTTCTCCCATCGCCCATAATCTACACTTTGTTTGGGGAAATGACCTACGTCAAGCTTGCATACCTATTTGCCATGGCGCTTTCTGGCATTTTCTTTTGGTACTTCTCGAGGGAGTTAACGGATTCGGATAGCGCGCGCCTCTTTGGGTCCTTGATGTACATGCTTGGCGGAGTAGTTGTTGGGCTTATTTATTGGGGCCCGTGGGAGCACTTACTGGCATTCCCCCTGCTGCCCCTTTGCCTGATGTACGGCCTAAGGGCGCTCCATAAGGAGGACAATATAAGCGTCCTCAAGGCGGCGGCCGTAATTTCTGTCATGATCTACCTTGGCACGCCCTATTTCACAGGATACATTTTCATGATCCTGACCTTTGCCCTCTTCTTTCCATTTGAGGACGAGCGCAAATGGAGCAGGGCAATAACCCTTGGAAAAATCCTCGCCGTGAGCCTGCTCCTCTCCGCCCCAAGGCTGCTTACGATCCAATACCCCGATATTCGCGTCGCCGATGTGAACGGGCTTGATTTTGGCGAGATAATCAACCATTTTCTAGGAAGGCGCCAGGCGTGGTATGAGGTCCGTGCCCGCCAGCTCTACATGGGGTTAATCCCAATTGGCCTTGCGTTATTTGCCCTGCTTTCCGAAAACAAGAAAAAAGCCCTCTTAATTGTTTCCATGCTGTGGTTTTTGAATTGGGCTGAAGGCACAAATAGCATCATGGCATTTCTCCCATTCAAAATCCCCCTCGAAAACATGCTAAGGGACTATCGCTTTACCATGTGGACTTTTCCCCTCCTCATAAGCGCGCTTGCGGTCATTGGCCTTAAGGATGTGGAATCAAAATTCAAGGTGAAATCGCCCCTTTTCATCCTCTTTGCGTTTTTCATAATTGCACAGGGCCTAACCTCCATGATCCAGCCAACCGGCATATCCAGTTTCATTGATTACAAGCAACAATTCTATTTCATCCCTAATATGGCGGATCTTCTAAGCAATATCATTCCCCTCATCGGTGTCCTTGCGCTTACATACGTTGCCCTGCGGGAAGTCAAGGCCTCGCCCCAGGTGATTGCGCTCACTTTGCTTGCGGTGTTTCACATCATCACAATCACCCTGCCAATCCTTAGGCCCTATCCGGACTATGCGCAGGATCCAGATATCAAGGCGGTTGCGGCGGAAATAGGCAAGGACACGTGGGTGTATGTGAATCTCGACAGTTTTGGCTCGAGGATCGTCTACGGCCTTACATTCAATGACGTTAAGGTAGCCAATTTGCCCTTCCAACCCTCTTTCAAGGTGACCCAAACCAATATGGCATGCGGCAAATACCTAATTTCCTCGCAAGAGCTACCTGAGGTGGTTCCGATAATAACCAACCTGCCCGCTCCCAACACATACGCCGTTAAAATCTCCAAATTCTCGACGCACGGAAAACTAATAGTCTACAAGATAGAGCAGCTTGGCATTGCACAAAATCCCCAGCAGGGTGTTGCTGTTTGGGACCTGAAATACGGCTCAAACCTGTACGAGAAAGCGTGACCTACCATGAAAATACCCCGGATTTCCGTGATCGTTCCAGTCGGCAAGCATCGCTTGGCGGAGCTGAACGGCCTTAGGGAATCACTCAGGTTGCAAACCTACCGGAATTTTGAGTTGATTGTTGAGCAGGGCAGTAACGTAGCGGCAAACCGGAACCGCGGGGCCAAAAAAGCCAGGGGTGCCATGCTGCTTTTCCTGGATAGCGACATCCGCATATCAAAAGGCATGCTGCAGCTGGTGGCGGATACCTTGGAGCAAAAGCAAATCCTTGTTTTCTGGAAAGCGACCGCATTCGCAGCCCTGTTTAAAAATGATTTTGTGCCCTTCGACGAAACCTTCAGGTATGCCGAGGATACAAAATGGTTCCCCGAATTGGAATCCCGAGGCGTGAGGATCGTGGAACTTATAGAAAACACCGGCAACCCTTCGATTCAAACCATCCTGAAGAAAAGCTTCACGAATCCATTCGATTGGCGGCGAACGCCGGGCATTAGCATGAGGCGGGCTTTCCTATCGGCCGCATTTGATATCCTAAAAAGGCTCACTACGATGGCGGGCATACTTTTATCCTTCGTAATCAGAAAATAGGGCGCGGAAGCATCGGGAATATTTGGCATCATTTCCTGGCTAATTGGGCTTAGTTCCCCCCTCGGATCATTTTTTCACTTTGAGCTTAATTTCAATCTCATGGATGAAAATAGGGTAAAGGGGGTTTATCAGCCCGATAAGCCCAATTCCCCCAAAATTGGCCACCCTGCCATTAAGTTTTAGCCTGGATTCTATCAGTTCAAATTCGCCGGTAATGTCGCAATAATTATTCGGCTCGAGCCTTGTGAAAAACCTAAAGCTCCTCTCCGTGAAAAAGTGGACGTGGGTCGGCTCATCGTAGCAGTTCTGGTGGTTGAAATACGGCACCTTGATTTGGATCGTAGCCCCATTCCTGCCGATCCGGTGCAATTCCTTCATCACCGCGATGATGTCCGGCAGATGCTCAATGATGTGCTCCCGCGTTCACCTTCTCGACGGTGCTTTTTTTGAACGGGTATGGGAATTTGTTCAGGTCGTGCACCACATCGACGCCTTCGCTCTTTACGATATCGAGGTTCACCCACCCTTCCTTTTGCTTGGTTATCCCCGACCCCCGGTTAAGTTTCATTTCTTTTCACCTTCAATGCTTGAATTGCAATTATTTATCGTGCCCATGCCCAACTGGCCATTGTTGGGATCTGCCGTGCCAGTTTTCCCCCTTGGATGATGGCGCTTTGAATGGATTAGCCTTTTATGCTCATCTCAACAATCCCCTGACGTATTCCTTCAATTCCCTTCCCATGTCCTTGCGGGCCATTCCCATCTTCACAAATGACTTTGCGTAATCCAGTTTATTGCCTATATCGAACCTTTCTCCTTCGAACCTGCAAGCATACATCTTCTGCTTCAATGCAAGGGAATTAAGCGCGTCCGTAAGCTGGACCTCCCCGCCTTTTCCGGCTTTTGTGCGGCTTAATTCCTCGAAAATCTCGGGTGTCAATATATACCTGCCGATAATCCCCAGGTTGGATGGCGCCTTTTCCGCGGATGGCTTTTCCACAAGCGATTCGATCTCGAATGCGTCGTTTGTGATTTTCCTTCCCTTGACGATCCCATACTTGTGGATATTTTCCTTCTCAATCTCCTCGACTGCAATGATGCTGCCGTGGTACTTTTCATAATTGGCAATCAGCTGCTTTAGGCAGGGCACTTTGCTTTCTACAATGGTGTCACCAAGCAGAAGTGCAAACGGCTTGCCTCCGATATGCTCCCTTGCGCAGAGCACCGCATCCCCAAGGCCATTTGGCTCCCGCTGCCTCACATAATGTATCGATGCAAGGGATGAAATGCGCTCCAGCTCATCAAGTTTATCCATCTCCCCCTTGCGCTTGAGGTACTCCTCGAGTTCATATGATTTGTCAAAATGATCCTCAATTGACCTTTTTCCCCGGCCAGTAATGATTAGGATGTCTGTGATCCCCGAATTGACCGCCTCTTCAATCACATACTGTATTGTTGGCTTGTCAATTATCGGCAGCATCTCCTTTGGCTGCGCTTTGGTCGCGGGAAGGAATCTTGTGCCAAGGCCCGCCGCCGGTATTACTGCATGCTTGATGGGCATATGCCATGATTTATCACGGCGTATATTTTATACCTTTGCCAGGATCCATTGGGCTGCGCGTAAAAATTAGCTGAATTTGAATGCAACTTCCCATGCGGAAATTTTAGGGTGCGTGGATTCCACCCGATTTTTTCCCCATTCCGTTAATGGAAATTTGGCTTCATCGCTTAAAGGAGCTTGGATGGCTTACCATCAAGGAAATTGCCATACCACTCAATTGTGCGCCTAAGCCCGGTTTCGAGATCGTATTCGGGCTCCCAGCCAAGGACGCGCCTGGCTTTTTCTATGGAAAGGTACTGTTCGGGAATTTCCTTCCCAGCGGTATTGGTCCATTGGGGCTTAGCATTCGATTTGAGCAGTTTTAGCATCAAATCCACCACTTCCCTAACCCTGATTACTTTGCCTGAGCTGAAATTGAACGCCTCGCCCGAAACCCCCTTCCTTTTGGCCTCAGTTCCAAGAAGCATGTACGCCCGGACAATATCGTCGATGTAGACAAAGTCGCGTTTTGGGGATCCGTCGCTTCGCATTACAAGGGGAGTGCCGTATTTGACATACTTGATGACTTTTGGGATTAGCCTCTTGAAATTAAGATCGCCCCCCCCGTAAGTATTCCCACAGCGCGCAACCGTTACGGGCAGGCCGTACGTCTCGAAATAGGAACGCGCAATCAGGTCTACGCAGGATTTGGAGACTTCATATGGGAACGCGCCTTTCATGGGCATGTCCTCGGTGTATGGCAACTTGTCGGAAATGCCATATGCCTTGTCGCTGGATGCGACTACAACGGATTCTACGCTCGAAGAGTTCCTTGCGGCCTCAAGCACGTTGCCAGAACCAATGATATTTGCATAAAATGTGCCCATCGGGTCCGATAGCGCCGTTGTCACCTGGGTCTGCGCCCCCATGTGGTAAATAACCTGGATTTCGTATTCCGCAAGGGTGCGCTTGATTAGGTCGTAGTCCTCCAATTTGCCGTGGACCATTACCGTATCCTTGTAAAGGCCGGTTGCAAATAACTGTGATTTGGGCACGAAGTCGCGCACAAGTGAAACCGTGTTGGCGCCGCAATTTTCCAAATGCTTGAGGATGGCCCCGCCAATGAAGCCCGATGCCCCCGTTATCATCACATTCTTGTCGTGCCAAAACTGGCCATCTGTTGCGCCCATGTATATCCCCCGTACTGCTCAATATTCCCCTATTTTTTAGGAATGTGGCATTTAATAAGTTTTTATGCCAGTTGAATGTTCCCTGCATTGCATTTGCCACTGGGCAATGGCTTACTTTTGGGCGCTTTTGAAGGTGATCTTGCTATTCATGACGTAATTGTACATGAATGTCATGCCTATTGCAATGGCCATTGATAAAAGATAGAACATTTTTGCATATTCTGTCAGCAACAATAGGATGGCAATATTTGCAACCTGGCTTGTTATGTATATGGCCTCAAAATTAAGGAACCTTGAAAGGACTGGCTTTGCCTTGTCCCTTTTTGCAAAAGTCCAGTTGTCGTGCAAAACAAAATTCCAAATTATCGAGATCTGCGTTGCCAAAGCAGCTGAGATCAGGTAATGGACCTTTAGGATGTCCGTAAACACCCAAAGAAGGCTAATTGTCAGGATCGTTGCACTAAGCCCAACAAGCAAGAATTTTGAAAAATCCTCGCCATGTTCCTTGATTTTTGTTAAAGCCTTTGCCCGTATTGACATGTTCCAATTCATCAGTTGGCGGCATTCAGAAATTAAGCGCCTGCCGATAACCATTCCGATATGTGCATTATTATTGCATTTGCCTGCCGGATCCAAGGCGGATCAATCGATCCGGTATACCCTGAACTTGCCGGAATATACCGCCTTGAAGCCGCATGCGGCCAATTCAGCCTTCCCTGATATCACGTACCTAGATCCCGTATACCCCGAAAATTCCCTAATTGATCCGCATTCCGTTGTTACTTCCATGTATTTTTCAATGAGTGCAGCATCCCCTGCCGGGTCATAATTCCCCAAGGGGCTGGAAAATCCCCTAGCCGCAAGGACCGAATAGGCAGTCGTTGGCACATCCCTTAAAAGGAAATACTTCCCATCCAATTCCAGGGCTGGAAAATCATCCCCCAGCTGCGGTGGGAAATATGCCGCCTTCCCAAGGCCATATCCTATCAGCAGCAGGGCAATCCCGATCGAGGCAACGGACCTGTATTTGATGATGAATAATCCCGCTGCAATCAATATCAAAAGGCCGCCTACAAGCAAAATGTAGCCCGAAAGGGCAATGCCGACAATCGATGGCTTGTTGCTCGCTGATATGAAAGGGGCCCAGAAAAGAATTGATGGGGCAAGGCCTGCTATCGATATTGCAAGCGCATTTTTTATCCTCCCATTCATCTTTCCCTTGATGGCAATGAGCGCTCCCCCCATTATGGCAAGAAAGCCCAGAAGGATGATTGATTCAAGGAAATGCGTAAGCGAGGCTAACAGGGATGCGATGAATACAAATGCAATGGACCGGTTTGACGGTTTCCTAAGATATTGGGCAATGGCCAAAATCCAAAGGAACAGCATCACAAAGCCTGCAAATTCGCCGTACCTGCCGGAGTTGAAAAAGCGGCCAACTGATATGGTCGATGAAAGAATCACGGCGCAGGCAAATGCGCCATCGATGCTTTCCCTTCCAAGGGCCCTTGCCAGTTGCAGGCAGATCCAAAGGAGCATGATTTGCAAAAGCAGCATCGATAACGCAAGCGCCAGCCCCAAATTCCCTACAGCGAAATAAGCAAAGGTATCTATCAGGACTGAAACCGGGGGATAGTACATGAAAAGGGATGTGCCATTGTACCATTCCTTTGTGTATGAGTAGTCCTCAAGGAAAAAATACGGCCTTATTGCATGGGAAGAAAAATCCGAATCGTTGGATAAAAGGTCGATTGAAAATAGCTGGTAATTTTTCAGGGCGATGATGCCAATTGCCAGGGCCATTATTGCATACATCGCAAACCTGTATGAGGCATTTTTTCCCATTTTACCAACTGGATAAGATGAATTGATAGGTATTTTAGCTTTCGGCATTTGCCTGTTCGATTTTTTTCCCGGGCTGGCCTGCCCCCTTTATTGGCCTTCATTTGGATAGGATAAACTTGCTGTTTTTGGCAATCCCTTTCTTGTGCAGCCAGAACTCCGCCATTTCGCTTAGGATGTTGAGGGAATACTTGACCAGCTGCATGGGCGTTGGCGAGTGCGCCTCCTTGCCATAATGCGTCGGGATTGGCATTTCAACTATCCGGAATTTGAGCAATTTTGCCTGTATCAGGATGTCGGTGTCGAAATGGTAATCGTTTGAGCATTTATCGAACCTGACCTTGCGCAATGCCTTGCAGCTATAGATTCGGTAACCCGAATGGTATTCAGAAAGGTCCATCCCAAGGACCAGGTTTTCCACCCAGGTCAGGAACTTGTTTCCCATATATCGGATGATTGGCATCCCTCCGCCTAGGGGGTTCCCCTTCATCCTAGAGCCAAAAACCAAATCCGCCTTCCCCTGCTCAATTGGCAAAAGGAGTTTTGGCAACAGTTCCGGGGCATACTGCGCATCGCCATGCAGCATCACCACGATGTCGTATTTCTTCCTAAGCACATATTCGTATGCCTTCTTTTGCGATCCGCCATAGCCCAGGTTATGCTCATTCCGTATTACATTCAGGTTCGATAGCCCCTTTTCCTGCTTATAGCCAATAGCCGTGAGGTATGTGTTGTCGGGGCTTGCGTTGTCAATCACAATGATTTCCTTTACGCGCTTTTTGATTTCCCTAGGTATGCGGTCAATCACCCTTGGCAATGTGTGCGCCGCATTGTATGTCGGTATGAATATTGCTATTTTTTTCATTCAAAGCACTTTTTTTTGAATTCTTGCCAAATTTATTTTATGGTATATTGCCGGCTTGATGATGCCTTATCCCGTGGTTGTTTTTTTTGCAATCCGCTTCATTCCATTTATTCTCATTTCTTGAGGAATTCGCCCATTTTTTTTAGCATGTAATTGCATTCAGCTTCGGCTATCCCCGGGTACACTCCGAGGAAAAACGAATTTTCCATGACAATATCGGAGTTTTCAAGCCCGCCTGATATGCGGTATTTTGCCTCCCTATATGCCGGCTGCTTTGTAAGATTGCCGCTAAACAGCCTCCTGCTCTCGATCCCCGCCCCATCCAGGAACAGCTGCAGCTCGCGTATCTTAAAGCCCGATTCCTTCCTTATGGTTAAAGGGAATCCGAACCATGACACTTCCGCTTTTTTGTGCCATTTTGGCAGCATGAATGCTTCGGAGTGCTTTTGCATCCCCTCATATAGGCGCTTGAAATTGCGCTTCCTTGCCTCCACAAACGAAGGCAGCTTTCTTAGCTGCTCAAGGCCAATTGCCGCCTGCATCTCAAGGGGCTTAAGGTTGTAGCCGATATTATCGTAGATGTATTTGTGATCGTAGGGAACGCCTCCTATTTTGAAATCAAACCTTACGCCGCAGGTGTTCGATTTCCCAGGGTCGCACCAGCAGCTCCTGCCCCAATCCCTAATCGAGCGCAATATCTTATCCAGGAGTTTTGTATCCGTCGCAATCGCTCCACCCTCCCCCATGGTAATGTGATGGGCTGGATAGAACGAGAATGTTGCCATCTGCCCAAATGAGCCCAGGGGCTTACCATCAAATTTCCCCCCAAGGGCATCGCAGCAATCCTCAATCAGTAGCAAATTGTGCTTTGCTGCAAATTCAGTTATGGCCTGCATATCCGGCGGGTTCCCAAGCGTGTGGGCAAACATTATGGCCCTTGTCTTATCACTTACTGCCGCCTCAAGCTTGCTTATATCGATTGCATACGAGCCAAGCTCCACATCCACGAAAACGGGCACAAGATTGTTTTGTATCATGGGATTTACTGTTGTTGGGAATCCTGCGGCTACGGTTATGACTTCATCCCCGGCATGCAGCCTTCTTGAGTACATCCAAGAGCAGGCGGCGCTGACCGCAAGCAGGTTTGCAGAGGAGCCTGAATTAGTGAGGACGCCGTACTTTAAGCCCAAAATTTGAGAAATCTCCCTCTCAAATTGCGCTCCCCTCCCCCCTAGCGTCAAATAGAATTCCAATAAAGTATCAAGCGATGCGAGCATCTCCTTTTCATCAAAGACCCTCCCCGCATAATTGATTTTGGACTTGCCAGGCTCGAATTTCCCCTTTGCATGCGCAATCTTATGGTATTCGATGAGCAAATCCCTCATCTCATCCCTTAGCTTTGCCTTCCTTATTTCATCCATTTTAATTCTCCATTTTAGCTTTGATAATTTTCAGGGCATCAAGCAAAGGCAAAGGTTCAATGCCAGTTTCCTTCAATAGTTTTTCGCAAACCAACCCCCCAAAAAGGGGCCTTTTTGCTGCTGTTCCTAGATCGGATGCCTTTACCCCGACTATTAATCCCTCTGGAAGGTTAAAAAACTTCGCAACCTGCATCGACAGGTCGTAGCGGCTGATGGTTTCCTTGCCAGCAACATTGTATGTCCCGCTTTTGCCAAGATCCAACAGCCTTCCGATTGCTCTTGCAATATGGCTTGCAAGGGTAGGCGTTGCGTAAAGGTCGGTTTGCGCTTTTGCTTCCTTTCCTTGCCTCAAATTGCCAATCAGCCTGACAACAAAATTCCTATCATCGTACCCATAATCGAACACATTCCCCGTCCTAATTATCAAGCATCCGAGAACTTTCAAAGCCTCCTTTTCTCCATCTAATTTCGTCCTTCCATAAACGCTAATCGGCCCAGTTTTTGCATCCTCTTTGTATGGCCCAGCCTTCCCGTCAAAAACGTAGTCCGTCGAGAGGTAAACTAATCTGGCAGCATTTGTTATGCAAGCATCCGCCACATATTGGACCGCCAGATGGTTCATCCTTTGCGCCTCATCCGGATGGATTTCACAATAATCCACATTGGTGAGGGCGGCGCATAGGATCACGGAAAAGGGCTTTGTTTTGCCAATCAGCTCCCTAACCTCCTTTTCATTTGTGAAATCCAATTTGATCAAAGTTGCCTTAGGGTGGGTATTGTATGTGCCAATCAGTTCGAACTGATCCCTTAAGGCCTCCATGCAAGCGCCCCCTATCTGGCCCGATGCGCCAATAACCAGCACTCTAGGTTTGCGTTCCATAATTCAACTAATAGTTTGGAATATACCGATTTTTAACCCGCTTGGGGCTAGGTGTAGATGCGGCGTTTTGCAATCAATTCGGGGAGTTCTTAAGCTCACAAAATATGTTATAAATGGGCGTGCACACAACCCTTCTGATGCAATTATGGCAAAAGTGCTGGTAACCGGAGGCAGGGGGTTTATTGGATCACACCTCTCCAAATTCCTTGAGGGGAAGGGGCATGACGTTTCCATATTTTCCAAACGCGATGGGAAGGGAGGCGGAGACATAGCAGATTATGACTCCGTACTAAAGGCAACAAGCGGCATCGATTGGGTCTTCCATCTTGCAGGTGTATCGAGCGTTTCAAAAACCGGGGAGGGGAGCGATGAGATTTTCAAAAGCAACATTGCCGGTACGCATAATGTCCTGCTTGCTTGCCATCAAAACAAGGTAGAACGGGTGGTTTTTGCCTCCTCATCCTACGTTTATGGAAAACCACAAAGCATTCCTGTCTCCGAAAAATCAGCCCTTGCCCCACGAACCCTCTATGGCTTAAGCAAACTGGTTGGTGAGGAATATTGCCGCTATTATTCAAGGATTGGGCTCCAAACAATAATTGCCCGCCTTTTCAACGCTTTTGGGGAAGGCCAAACCGGAAGGGTGGTGCCCGACTTCATCTTGCGCTACAAAAAATCAAAATCCCCAGTTGAAATCCTTGGCAATAGCGCAGATTCAAGGGATTTCCTTTCCATTGATCAGGCATGCCTTGCCCTTTTGCTGCTCGCTGAAAAGGGCAAATCAGGGGAGGCTTACAATGTTGGCTCAGGAGTCGAAACGCGCATTTTGGATTTGGCTAAACTGATAGCGCAGGAAATGGGCTCTAAAAACGATGCATTAAGAAAGGATTTAAATTATGAATATGATGAAGGAAGCGCTCTTCGCATGTTTGCGGATATTGGCAAGTTAAAAGCCCTGGGTTTTACCCCAAAATCGCTTGATGAAAGCCAGCTTTCCGCTATGATAAAATGATAATTTTCCCGTATTGGGATGGTTAGGCGAGTATGCAGGCAGGATAATAAATTACGGAAAACCCATATTTGCGCAAAATATTCCGCATGGATGAAATTTTAGTGATAAAATGGCAAAAAAGGCACTGATAACCGGAATAACGGGCCAGGATGGCTCCTATCTAGCTGAACTGCTTTTGAAAAAGGGTTATGAGGTTTGCGGCCTTGTTCGCCGCCAAAGCGCCCCAAATTATGCGCGCCTAGAGCACATTCTTGATAAAATCACCCTCATGGAAGGCGATCTTGCCGACCAGCAATCGATAAACCGCATCGTCAAGGAGGTATCGCCCGATGAGATTTACAACCTTGCGGCGCAATCCTTCGTATCCACCTCCTTCAAAGAGCCCCTCCATACCTCAGATATCACCGCCCTTGGCTGCCTTCGCATGCTGGAAGCCGTAAGGTACTATTCGCCGCATTCGAAATTCTACCAAGCATCGAGCAGCGAAATGTACGGCAAAGCGCTTGAAACCCCCCAAACGGAAACTACGCCCTTCCATCCAAGGTCGCCTTACGGCTTCTCAAAGGTATTCGCTCATTTCGCAACAATCAATTACCGCGAGAGCTACAATCTCTTTGCCGGCTGCGGCATTTGCTTCAACCACGAATCCCCAAGGCGAGGAATTGAATTTGTCACCCGCAAGATTTCGGATGGAGTGGCCAAGATCAAGAAAGGGAAAGCAAAAAAGCTCATGCTTGGGAATCTTGATGCCTCAAGGGACTGGGGCTTTGCGGGGGATTACGTTGAAGCCATGTGGCTTATGCTCCAGCAAAAGAAGGCGGATGATTTCGTCATTGCTTCCGGGCAGACGCATACCGTAAGGGATTTTGTCGAGCTTGCCTTTGAGTCAGCCGGCATTGCGGATTACCAGAAATATATCGAGATAAACAAGGAATTCCTAAGGCCAGCCGAGGTCGATTTGCTACTAGGGGATGCAGGGAAGGCAAAACGCGAGCTTGGCTGGAGCCCCAAAACGTCATTCCAATCACTTGTAAAAATGATGGTCGAGAGCGATATCGCAAGATACTGACGTTTGAATTTAAAGATTGGTAAAATAAAACTCGAAACAATTAATTGCAAAATATTAACTAACACATCCCCATTTCTACCTCAAATATCTATATTTAAAAAAATCAATTTTGGTGTTCAATTCATGCCCGAATTCAAGATTGGCGTTGGCACAGCCGACATAACCGAAACAGAAAAGCGCTATGTGCTGGATGCTCTCGAAAACAAGCGCCTCTCCTATGGCCCTTACATCCGCAGGTTTGAATCGCAGTTCTCAAGGCTGCACTCAAGGAAGCATGGCCTTATGTGCAACAGCGGAACTTCCGCCCTTCGCATCTCTGTTCTTGCATTGAAGGAATTCTACAATTGGAAGGATGGTGATGAGGTTCTGGTTCCGGCGCTTACTTTCATTGCGACCTCGAATGTTGTCCTACAAAGCAGCCTAAAGCCCGTATTCGTGGATGTCGATCCGCTAACTTATGGGATAGATCCCAAATTAATTGAGGCAAAAATCACCTCCCGCACAAGGGCGATAATGCCGGTGCATCTGTTTGGCCTTCCCTGCGACATGGATCCCATCATGGAAATTGCCAAAAAGCATAAGCTTGCAATAATTGAGGATTCATGCGAAACCATGTTCGCCAAATACAAGGGAAAATCCGTGGGTTCGTTCGGCGAGTTTGGTTGTTTTTCCACTTATATGGCGCATTTGATTGTGACCGGTGTTGGCGGATTGATTCTTTGCGACAACAATGAACTTGCGGTAATTGCAAGGAGCATGCTAAATCACGGCCGTGACAACATTTACATGTCAATTGATGATGACGATAATGTAGGGAAAAAGGAGCTTACCATGATCATGGACCGCAGGTTCTCCTTTGTGCGCCTGGGTTACAGCTTCCGTGCAACAGAGCTTGAGGGAGCAATCGGCTGCGCGCAGCTTGAGCGCTGGGAGCAGATTATAAAGGGTCGGCAGGCGAATGGCAAATATCTTATCGAGGGGCTGGAGCACCTATCTGATCGCATCCAGCTTCCATCCGCTCCAGCCGGAAGGGAGCATGTTTTCATGATGTTCCCAATTGTTGTTAAGGATCCAAAGATTAAGCGCGATGAACTAACGCTCTATTTGGAGGAGCACGGAATCGAAACAAGGCACATGCTTCCCCTGATAAACCAGCCGATTTACCGGAAGCTCTTTGGCAACCTTGACCGCCAATTCCCCAATGCCGCCTTCATCAACGAGAACGGCTTTTACATCGGCTGCCACCACCTGCTAAAGAAAGAGGAGTTGGATTATATCGTAAAGGTCTTAAATGATTATTTCGATGGAAAATAATCCAAACTTTTAAGTCTGATTATTTTAGGGATTTCCATCTGCAGAATCAAGAAACAAGGGCGCATGTAAAATCATAATATGCCTTGATTGGGCTTAAGATCAAACAGATGATTATTATTGCGGCAATTACTATTCTGTTTCTTATTCTTTTTTCTTTGTAATTTACAATTATAGCGGATATGAAGTATAGGTAAAAAATATTAGCCAGTGTTCCAAAGATCAAGCTGGCATTCATCATTATGACCGCTAAACTGTTGCTTGTATGATAGTTTACCTCACCAATTGAGTAAATAAATAGAACCGTGAGTAAAAAATCAAATAATTGCAGGACACCAGATCCTAAAAATAAGGAAAAGAATGAAAAAATATACCCGTATGCAGGTATCGATGCATCGCGTGTAATCTTGCAATTTTTTTTATTTTCATTGCCGAAGGAAATAGTTGACCAATGAACAATTGCAGCTACAAAAATTAGGAATAAAGTCAGAATTAATGTATTTTTTACACTCTTGCGAACCATGTTCGACCTCACTTCCTAGAAATACTCATTTCTCCTCTCCTTATAGAACTCGTACGTCCGTTTCAGGCCTTCCTCCAAACCCACTTTTGGCTTCCATCCGAGGGTTTTGCGGATCTTCCTTCCGGAAACAACAAAATTGCCAATTTCAATGGCTTTGCGCTCTTCATCCCACTTTCTATGATTAATTTTCATTTTGCTTCCGGCGGCTTTCAAAATCATGTTGCAAACATCAATGAAGCGCGTTTCCTTTCCGCTTCCCAGCATGAATACTTCCCCATCGGCCTTTTTGCTCGCAAGTGCGAGCGCAAAAGCATCGGCAATATCTGATACGTACGTGTAATCCCTGGTCTGCAGCCCTTTCCCATTGATTGTAATCTGCTGATTTAACATTGCCATTTTCATGAACCAATTTACGATCCCATAATCCGCATGCTTCATTTGCGATCTTATCCCATAAGCGTTGTTGATGCGAATGCTAGTTGCTCTCATGCCGTACAAGCGATTATAGAGCAAATAGTATTTTTCCGCCGCAAGCTTGTCTATTCCGTTCATATCCACCGGATTTGTGGGGTGCTCCTCATCTATTGGCGAATAAACCATCCTGCCAATTTCCCCTCTTGTCCCGGCATAAACGAATTTGATGCCATCATTTACTTTCCTTGCCGCCTCCAATATGGTAAGCGCGCCCCTGCAATTGATATCCAAATCCAGGAAGGGATCCTTTATTGAAATAGTGTGTGAAATTTGCGAGGCGCAATCAATCACATACTCCTGATCCGGAAGCAGGTGCTTCAATTTTGCCATATCCCGAATGTCTCCCTTGATGAATTTCACCTTATCCTTGATTTCCTTGATATTCGCAAAATTCCATCCGTAGGGCGTAAGGCAAGCATCGTAAATTGTAACCTTGGCGCCCTTCGAAACAAGCGCATGAGCGATATTGCTTCCAATAAAGCCAAGCCCTCCGGTAATCAGGACTTTTTTCCCACTAAGTGCCGGATTATTTCGTAGGGAGTTTGCCATGGTCAAATACCTGTTAATATTTCGAATCGTCCTTTTTTCCTAATACTTCGTTCAATTTCCTTATTTTCCCGCATTAAACGGTTTTAGCCAGCCCATTCTTCTTGAAAAAATCAGTATACCAGCCAATTGTCCTCTTAAGCCCTTCTTCAAGTGAATATTTTGGCTTCCATTTGAGCAGGCGATTTGCCTTTTCCGATGAAAGGTATTGCTTGCGTATCTCACCGGACGATTCGTTCCTAATATCCGGTTTCAACTTAGAACCCATGAGTTTTGACATTAATTCCGTAATTTCCATCACGGTTTTTGGGTCATTATTCCCAAAGTTGAACGCTTCCCCCATAATTTCCTTTTGCTTAACATTTTCCCCAAGCGTAATGTATGCTGATGCGGCATCCTCTATGTAAAAGTAATCGCGGATATATTTCCCATCCGATCTAATTACTGGCCTTTTTCCCTTTAGAACCGATTTGATCGTCCCCGGCACAATCCTATCGAAATTCAAATCGCCCCCTCCGTAGAAGTTGCCGCATCTGGTGATCCCGACAGGAAGCCCGTAGGTTTTGAAATAGCTTCTTGCAATAAGATCCGTGCAGCTCTTTGAGACATCGTATGGGTGCTCGCCTTCCATTGGTGTTTCCTCATTGTACGGAAGCTTGCTTTGGGAGCCGTATGCTTTATCAGTAGATGCAACCACTATCCCTTCTATTTGCTTGGATCCCCTGCATGCTTCTAGCATGTTCCATGTGCCCATGATGTTTGCCATGAATGTATCCGGCGGGTAGCGATTTGCCATCAGTACTTGCGTTTGCGCCCCCAGATGGAAAACATGGGAAATATTGTAATCATTAAGCGCCCTTTTAAGCAATTCCAAATCCTCCAGCCTTCCCCTAACCGTTACGCACTTCGAATTAAGGCCATCGTAATAGTACATGCTTTTTGGGACTTCGTCCCGGACAAGGCAGATGGGATTTGCGCCTTTTGAGATTAATGATTTTAATAGCCATCCGCCAAGAAAGCCCGAAGCTCCTGTCACGAATACGTTCCGATCGCTCCAAAATCCATCGTTTTGCATAAAATCAACTCTATTTGAGGTACCTGTTTGTTGGATGTTCAAAACCCTCGTTCATACCCGCATACTGAAAATTCCCAATGCAAATTAAAATTGCATCCAGGGGGGTTTCCCTTCCCCGTAAATCTTGTTCAATTCCTCGTAATCCTTGTATGTATCCATGCAGTGCCAGAATTCCTCATGGAGGAACACGGATAGCTGCCGTTTTGAGATGAGCTCCTTGAAAGTGATATCCTCAAGCATGCCCTCGTGGGGGATATGATCCAGCGCCTCGTTCTTGAATGCGAAAAAGCCCCCGTTTATCCAGTCATTGAGCACTGGTTTTTCCTCGAATTTTGTAACGATCCCCGTCTTGTCGAATTTGAGCGCGCCGTATTTGGAGCGCGGATGGACCGCCGTAAGTGTTGCAAGCTTTCCGGATTTTTTGTGGAAATTGACCAATTTATCCAGGCCCACATTTGCTACCCCATCCCCGTAGGTGCACATGAAATCCTGCCCGTCAATGTATTTTTCGACCTTCTTTATCCTCCCGGCTGTAAGCGTCTCCAGACCCGTATCCGCAAAAGAAATAGTCCAATCCTCCATCTCGTTCACATGGGTTTTCTTCTCTTTCTTCCCGCTAAGCGACATGGTGAAATCATTGAGCTTCCACTCGTAATTAAGGAAATATTCCTTGATCATCTCGCCCTTATAGCCAAGCGAGAGCACGAAATCCTTGTAGCCGAAATGTGAATAGATCTTCATGATATGCCAAAGGATCGGCTGCCCGCCAATTCGTACGAGCGGCTTTGGCATGTATTCCGTCTGCTCCCTAAGGCGCGTTCCCGCCCCTCCGCAAAGAATGACTACCTTCACATTTACCCCTCCAAAGGTTGAGGGAAAAACGGTTTAATAACCATTTCTCCAACACCCTAAATGCCAAACAATCCTTAAATATTCCCAATATTGCTTTTTGGTTCGAAAATTGGCGGGGGTTGCCCTTTGCATGCTGCCCTTCCCCGGTGGAAGCTCAATTATGATTTTCATGGGCGCAATGCCATTGAATATTAAACGGTTTGGCGCAATACTAATAAATGGCAGGTGAGAACTACGGAAATTGATCTGATAACCGCCGAGAAATGGGATGGGCAATCAAGGGTATTTGGGATAGGCCGGTACATCCGTGAGATTTTTTCGCGCTACCCATCATATGGAGTCAAGATAAATTCGATCAACCTTGGCCAAATAGCCCCCTCCAAAATTAAGCATTTTCGCACGTATTTTGAGCTTCCAATAAGGGCGGCTCTATCCGTTCGGGCCAAAGTCATCCATATCCCTTCGCAAACGCTTGCCTTCCTATTATTGCTCCCGATATTCCGGCAAAAGAAAACCGTGCTGACCGTTTATGATATTGCCCCATTTATCAGGAAAGGGGAAATTTCGCTGATAAAAGGTGCAATTGCCTCCCTAAACGCAAAGGGAATCCTCAAGGCGGATGGGATAGTTGCAATTTCGGATTACACAAAGCAGGAATTGATTTCGCAGCTGGGAATTGATAGTTCAAAAATTGCAATTGCCTACCCCGCAGTTGATCATTCCGCATATAAGAAAAGAAAGGCATCGCCTGCATTCAAAAAAAAATACGGCATGAATCCCCATCTTCCAATTGTCCTATACGTCGGATCCGAAGAACCCCGCCAAAACCTATTGACCCTGATAAAGGCCCTCTCCTCCCTCAAGAAAAAGGGGGTGCATTTCCAGTTTGTAAAGGTTGGCTCCCCTGCCTGGCCAAATGGGCGGGAGCAATTCATTACCCAGCTGAAATCCCACGGAATATTTGATGATACGAAAATCATCGGCTATGTTGATGAAGCTGATTTGCCGGGCATTTATTGCGCAGCTAGGGTTTTTGCATACCCGTGCGAATACACCGGTTTTGGCCTTCCTCCGCTCGAAGCGATGGCGTGCGGCGTGCCGGTTGTAACCAGCAATGCCTCCTCGCTTCCGGAAGTTGTTGGAAAGGCAGGAATCATGGTTTCACCCCATGACGCTGCAAAATTTGCATCCTCCATTTCATCCCTTCTCAATAGCAAGGCACTTTGGAAAAAATACTCCAGGCTTGGCGAAATGCAATCGAAGAAGTTTTCCTGGGGCGCGGGGGCAAAACAAACTGTTGCTTTATATAAGCGATTGGTTTTAAATTTACCAAAATGAGTTATTTTTAAACCGGTGGAAAAAATGGCCAATAAAATGGAAATAGCCCTCCTTGAGGGGGCAAAACTTAGGCAGGATACGGCAAAGGCCTGCATGAAGGATATGGAATTCGCCCTAACCCTGCTTGTAAAAAGCTACAAATCCGGAGGAAAAATGATCCTTTGCGGAAACGGGGGCTCAGCTGCTGATTCCCAGCACATCGCAGCTGAGATGGTTGGGAAATTCAACCGTGACCGAAGGGCGTTCCCTGCGCTTGCGCTTTCCACGGATACATCGGTCCTAACCGCGGTTGGCAACGATTTTGGCTTTGAGCACGTTTTTGAGCGGCAAATTGAGGCTAATGGCAACAAGGGCGATGTGCTAATTGCCATAACAACTTCTGGAAACTCGAAAAATATCCTCCTTGCGGCTAAAATAGCAAAAAGGATGGGAATCCAAGTGGTTGGCCTGACCGGCAATACCGGCGGCGCCCTAAAATCCCTAAGTGATGTTTGCATCTGCGTCCCATCTGATTTGACCCCCCGCATCCAGGAGCTTCACATTGCAATTGGCCACATCCTATGCGGGGAGCTTGAGGCTGCACTTTTGTGATGGGAAAGGGGCATCTGGCATTTTATTTTATTGTGAAAAAATGTTTTTGCAAAAGTTCAAATTCCTAGGATTACTTTCCCCTTTGTTTTCGGCTTGCATTTAACGGGTCTTGCTTTTTATGTCAAAGGCGGTTTTCATCGATAGGGACGGCACCCTAAACGAAGAGGTGCACTATCTTAGCGATCCGGATAAATTCTCCTTGATCAAGGGCTCCCTTGAAGGGCTCAAAATCCTGACCAAAGCCGGCTATAGGATAATCCTTGTCACAAACCAGGCGGGAATTGCCAAGGGTAAGCTGACACTTTTGCAGCTGGAAGCCATCCATTCAAGGATGCAGCGCATCCTTTCGCGGAATGGGATTGCCCTAAGCCCCGAAGAGATATTCTTTTGCCCCCATAGGGGCGAGGATAATTGCGGATGCAGGAAGCCAAATGTGAAGAATTTCAAGGAGGCGCAAAAAAGATTCAATCTGGATCCGGCAAAGTCATATGTTATTGGGGACAAGACATCCGATCTCGAGGCTGGAAGGAGGGGAGGCTATGCAACCATCCTGGTCAAAACCGGCTATGGCGGAACGGATGCAAAGTACGATGTGCTGCCGGATTTTATTGCAAAAGATTTATTAGAGGCGGCGAAATTCATTATAGAACGGGGCGCATGATTGGATGGCAAGTGGAAAAAATTCAAATTCAAAGGGGAAAATTGTGGGGATGAAAAAGCTCTCCCAAATTTGCGCCACTTTGCACTCCCGTGGAAAAACCATTGTCACAACCAATGGCGCTTTCGACATACTGCATATTGGCCATATCCGCTATTTGGAAAAAGCAAAGGCCCTGGGGGATGTCCTAGTTGTTGGGGTGAATTCGGATTCGAGCGTGAGGCTGCTCAAGGGAACTGGCCGCCCGATAAATGGCCAAAACGAGCGCGCATTGATTGTTGCGGCTCTTGGTTGCGTTGATTATGTTAGCATCTTCAATGGAAAGCTCCCCCTGGAATTCATTTCCAAGGTTAAGCCCTCTTTGCATGTGAAGGGGGGAGATTATAATTCGGGCAAGCTGCCTGAAAAAGCGCTCGTCGAATCCCTTGGCGGGTCAATCAAAATTGTTAAGTTTGAACGGGGCTATTCCACAACAAATATCATTGAAAAAATCAAAAAAGGCAAAAGGTAGGCAAGCGCATGGATCCGCATCAACTGCTAAAATCATTCAAAACCGCCAAAATTTTAGTTATTGGGGATTTGATGCTGGATGAGTATGTCCGGGGAGATATTTTGCGAATTTCGCCAGAAGCGCCCGTGCCTGTAATATTGGAAAAATCACATGAATGCACTTTGGGGGGGGCAGCCAATGTTGCGGCTAATATCCATTCCCTTGGCGGATCAGTTCATATGATTGGCGTAATTGGCGATGACGAGGCAGGGCGGATATTTCTTGGGATTGCAAAAATAAGGGGGCTTATTGTGAATAACTCAAATCAATCAATTTTCGTGGACAAAATCCGTCCAACCACCAGAAAGTTGCGCATTTATGCAGGCGGAGTCCAAATAGTCCGGGTGGACTTTGAATCATCAATCCCTATCCCGGCGGAATTGGAAGGGAAAATTCTGGCATCCTTCGAGGCGGGGATTTCCAATGTGGATTGCGTGATAATTTCAGATTACAATAAGGGTGTAGTAACAAAAAGTCTCGCAAAAAAATGCATCGATATTGCTTCCAATGCCAAAGTCCCGATCTTAATAGACTCTAAAAATTATGTCACTTACGCTATGAAGGGCGCAACAGTGCTAAAGCCCAACCTCAAGGAGCTTTCAAAGGAAACGGGCCTACCCTGCGGCTCGGATGCGCAAATCGAAAAGGCGGGTTTTGCGCTTTTTGCAAAACTTTCACCCAAGGCACTCCTTGTAACCGCCGGCGAAAAAGGGATGTTCCTATTCGTTGGGAAAAAAATCACAAGGATTCCGGGTATAAAAACTAAGGTTGCCGATGTGAGCGGTGCTGGGGATAGCGTCATATCCGCCATGGCACTAGCTATTGCCTGCAATGCAAGCTTCCATGAGGCGGCAATTATCGCTAATTATGCTGCAGCAGCTGCCGTTGCCAAGGAAGGCACCGTGGCACCCACAATTGCTGAAATCGAAAGCCTAATATCGGCTAAAGCCCGACCAAAATTAGTTCGAGGTTAGAAAATCATCCCGTTCACTTTGATGATGTCTTGGCCCCCAAGAAACCGGCAAGGAAAAAGAATGAGCGAATCATCCTGAAGGGAACCATCAAGAGCGCATGGCCTAAATTTCCACCCATCCTAAGCGAGCGATAAAGTATTATTGCGCCATCAAGCATCGTTGCCAAATAAAAGATCAATACGGCAAGCAATAGCAAATTGAAGGGCCTAAATAAATAAAGTAAAAACAACGGAAGCCAAAGGGCCCTAGCAACAACTAGTGCCAACCTATAGATGTGCCTTTTGGGGTCCGAAATAAATAATGAATAAAACCCTCCGCCCCAGAATTTTGATTGAGCGGCAATTTCCATGAGGGAATCCGGGTCGCGGTGCCTAAGAATCGCTTTTTTCAAACGCACGACTTTGATGCCGTTTTTCTTAAGCTTATTTACAAGGAGCAAATCCTCCCCATACCTAAACCCCGCCATATAGCCCCCAAGCCCATCAAAGGCCTTCTTTGTAAAAATATTGGGAAATGCCATTCCCCTGCCCCTTTCCACAAGGTAATCCGATGCCATTGTTTCGTGCTCCCGAAGGGATGCCCAGAGGCTTTTTGAGGGGAAGGATTTTACATTCGATGCGGCGGCTTCTAAACCCAACGGATGGGCCTTATCTGCATTTCCCCTTGCGAATGCGCCTGCAATTTCCCTCAGGTAATCCTTGTCAATCACAATGTCCGCGTCAATGAAGGTAACCACCTTCCCACGGGCTAGTGATGCTCCTTGATTTCTCGCATTGGCCGCGGATTTGTTGACGCCCTTTTCCTGCGCCAATTTCAAGTTCCTTATTTTTCCCTCAAATTTACTGATTTGCCCTGTAGTGGCATCGGAGGAATTGCCATCAATGATGATAGTTTCAAATTTTGCCTGTGGATATGTTTGCGCCTTAATTGCAAAAAGGCATTTTTGGATGTCCCGTTCCTCATTCCTGCATGCGATGATTATTGAAATTTCAATTGACATGTTTTGCAACTCAATTAATTTTTTTAAGAGGATATTGATATTTCGATCCATCAATCTATTTATCCATTCTCCGTCGTTTGTTTCATTTTTGTTTTTCTTCCAGTAATTTTTCATATATTTTGGAATATTGGTGGGCTGCATTTTTCCAGTTGAAGGGTTCGAGGTATTCCTTTGAATGCTCCTTGATATGGGCTGATTTGAGCTTTAGCGCTTCGTTAGCCGCCCTTTTGAATGATTCGGAATTATCATCAAATACCTTTCCACAACCTGATTTAAGTGCGTGCTCGATCATCGCTCCTCGCTTTCTTACGACAAGCGGCTTTCCGCAGGCAAGCGCTTCAATTGCTGGCAGGCAAAATCCCTCATAGGGTGAACCCGAAACAAAGGCGTCGCAGGCATTATAGTAATCATTGAGTTTTTCCAGGGGAATTTCGCCCAGAATATCTACGTGTCCCAAAAGTTTGCCCCCCTCAATTTTGCGCCTCATTTCACTTTCGAGAGTTCCCGTTCCCGCAATCATGAGGTGCGCCTTAGGCTTATCTGATAGGTAATCTTCAAACCAGCCAAGCATTTCCATCCAGCCCTTAACGGGATAGAGATTGCCAACTCCCAGGAATAATGGATGCCCGTGCAATTTCCCAATTTTTACAATTTTTTGATTCTTTGCCTTATGGAACAATTTACGGTCCACGCCATTAGGGATCCAAATCGAATGATTAACGCCATATCTTTTCCTGACATCCTCCTGCCCAAATTTTGCAGCGCAAGTTATCACATCAAAGCGGGACATCGTTGCCTTGTAAAGGGCTTCTATGGCATATGCCTTGGCATTTTTGACTGCGCCTCCATGCATGCTTGGCGGCGTTTGGCCTTGGAACGTGAATACGCTTGGCTTTTTTGAAAGAAGTGCTGGCACAACTAGTGTGGATCCGCCCATCACATGTACCACATCGAAACCCTTAAGCGCATTTAACATTGCGGATGAATGTGCAGGGAACTCTATTATTTTTGCATCCTTGGATTTCGCGAGAGACTTTTTTGTAACTATGGTGTATTTGACGCCAAAACGCAACGCTTCCTTTACCAGGGATCCTACAACAACCCCGATGCCTCCGCCGGTGTACGTTCCAACAACAAGTGCTACCTTGATCATTTAGTGATTTTCCCTGAACCATTCAAAAGTAGTGGATAGGCCCTGATCGAAATTGACCCTGGGCTCCCAGCCAAGAAGTTTTTTCGCCTTTGTGGAATCCCCGATGCTTCGCATGAGTTCGCCAGGCCGTCCATCAATGTGCTCGATAGCTTCACTTGGAGTTTTTCCGGAAAGGGTTGCAATCCTTATTGCGATATCCCCGATGGAAAGGTCCTTTCCGGTTGCAAGGTTGATTGTTTCCCCATTCGGGACTGATTTTTCAAATGCATCGGCAATGCCCCTTGCGGTATCCTTGACAAAAACATAATCCCTAGTTTGGAGGCCGCCCCCAAATACCTTCATTCTCTCGCCCCGAAGGACGGATGTTATGAATTTTGGGATGACCGCGCCGAATTTTTCTCCCGACTGGCGCGGGCCATATTGGTTGAACCCCCTAATTATGCGTATCCCCATTTCCGGGTAAGTGGATGCATATGCAAGCACGTAGCGCTCCGCTGCGAATTTGCTCACGGCATATGGCGATCTGGGATTTAATGGATGATCCTCTGTAGCCAGCCCACTAGGGATATTTCCGTATACTTCGCAGGTGCTCATATGCAGGTACTTTGGTATTCCCTTTTGCCTAGCCGCCTCCATTACATTGACAGTTCCCCCGACGTTTACGTCAAGGAACCTAAGTGGCTCTTTTATGGATTGGTCCACATTGACAAGGGCAGACATGTGGATGATTCCATCGAGCCCTTTGGCGATTTTTTCGGACACTTTTTCCCTATCCGTGATGTCCGCATTGTGGTGGGTGATTTCCCTATGCCCGAGTATGTTTTGAAGCTTGCATTCGGGCCTGCTTAGCACTTCCACTTCCGTACCCCTCGAAATCAGCTCGTCCACGACATGGCTCCCTATGAAACCACATCCGCCCGTCACTAGGATTCTCATAATACCACGCAATAACAAGAAGATAATTTTTTACCTCTCAAGGCTTTTTAAACGACACCTCTAGGGGGAAGTATCCCCCTACT
>JBBSVW010000073.1:75122-88997 GCA_038046605.1 Microcaldota archaeon
GCCTCTACCCCCTCAACTGAGCCGCCTCCCCCCTTAATTTGAGTTGCGAATAATATTCGGAATGCGCTCCTACCTCCCTTGTTTTGTCTTGCGAATTCATTTATTGATTTTTCCCCGGACTTCCTTCATCACATCCTCAACCGATATCAAATCCATGCAATAGGGATTTTTTTCATCAAAGCATTCATCGAGCGCGTATAGGTAATCATAATTGCAAAGCAAATTGCATGCCGGAAGCCTTTTGTGCTTCATGATGGCGATATTGCCAAACGGACCCCATCGGATTGGCGAATCAACTCCGAATAATGCTATGACCCGTATCCCTGCTGCCGAGGCGATGTGGGAAATTGCAGAATCATTGCAAATTGCAAGATTACATTTATCAATGAGGGCGGCAGTTTCAAGAATAGAAGTTCTGCCGGCTGCAATGCATATTTTCCCCTTCATCATTTTTTCCATCTGCCCGTAGAGCTTGGCATCATCCTTTCCTCCCAAAGCGATGATTTTAGCGCCATATCCGGAAATGAGCGCATCGCAAAGCTTTGCGAATTTGTACAATGGCCAGCGTTTTTTCCATATCCCCCCGCCTGCATGAATGGCTATTATTGGCGCATTTTTTCCAATCCTGTTTTCCTTAAGGAATTTTGCCGCGAATTTTTTTTCCTTGCTGGAATAGCTAATCCGCATATCGGGCGCATTCGCCTTTTGCTCAATGCCAATTGCGCGCGCCAAATCCAGGTAATATTCCAATTCGAGTTTTGTGCGGTTCTTGTAGGGGGGATAGGCAACCTTCCTTGTCAGGAAAAATCCCCTGCCCGCCAAATCGAGGCCGACCCTAATCCTTGCACCCGTAAGGTATGATAGGATGATGAACCGAAGGGCATGCTCGGAATTGATGACCATGTCGTAATTTTTTCCCCTGAGCATCCCTGCAATTTTAAGCGGTGCAAACTCCTGTGTTAAGAGATTTGCCCCCTCCTCTTCCGTATATGGGATTATCGCATCGACATTCTCATTGTACTTTAGCACCTCCTGGGCAGGATGCCTGATGAGAAGGTCTATTTTTGCCTTGGGGAATTTCCGCCGGATAGGCGCAAGCAAAGCCGAGAACAAAACCGCATCCCCAATCGAGGAGTGCTCCCCGTGGATGATCAGGATTTTTTTAACCGCACGCAAGTCTGGCGCCTTTTCCATCC
Source organism: Microcaldota archaeon (assembly GCA_038046605.1). GTDB lineage: Archaea > Micrarchaeota > Micrarchaeia > Norongarragalinales > SBBD01 > JACRGC01. The sequence continues at coordinate 76,319 of JBBSVW010000073.1, forward strand.
TAATCAGGAAATTGAGCGGCAGAAGGATTGCAAAAAGCGCAGCTTTCTTCATGGATGTGAGCATCATCCAAAAATATGCCCTTAAGCGGGTGGATTTCATTTTTGCACCATCTTTTTATATTCCGCTTCGATTGTTGCTGCAATTTCCCTCCAGCGGTATTTTTTTGCGGCTTTTTTTGCATTCAAGCCAAGGGTTTTCCTAAGCCTAGCACTTGCAATAAGGCGATCAAGTGCCGCAGATAGTGAATTTTCATCATAATTGGCAAGAATGCCATTTTTCCCATTAGTGATTATTTCCCTAGGCCCGCCGGCGTTTATTGCAATGCACGCCTTTCCCCTAGCCATTGCCTCGACCAGGGCAATCCCAAATGGCTCATATTCGGATGGCAAAACAAATATTTCCGAATCATCAAGCAAATCAAGGAGCTTTTTATCCGTAACCTCGCCCTCGAATGCCACTTTATTGGAAATGCCGAGTTTTTTTGCGAGTGCCTTTAGCTCCAACATGTCCCCCCCATCCGGGCCAACGAGCCTTAATTTCCAGCTCCTCCCCTTGATTTTGGAAAAAGCGCCAAGAAGGATGCCCAACCCCTTTGATTTGTTTATCCTCCCAATGAATATGATTTTTTTTTTCCCCCCCCTATTAGCAGTTCCTGAAAAGAACCTATCCTCGATCCCATTGGGCGCAACTGTGATTTTTTCATCCATAACCCCCTTTGACAAAAGCCATTTGCGCTCAGCTTCATGCAGCGCAAAAATCCTATCGATAAACCTTAATGGATAAAAGCTTTGCAATAAGTCGTATGCCTTTACCGCAAATTCGAGCGCATTTCCGCGCGTGCCTTCGTGATATGGGGAGTGGGGCGTTAGTGCAAGAGGGATTCCGCGCAGTTTACTGGCCCAAAGGCTTAGTTCTACATGCGGATGGCGCATGTTATGTGCGTGGATAATATCAAACCCTAGCAAATCAAGAACAAACCCTGGGAATGCGGATGCGAATTTGCCAATTCTAAACCAGGGCTTGTAGCGCCTAACATGGATTCCATTTATGATTTCGTCCTTAATTTCTATTTCTCTCCCCGAATGGTCGATTGCGGATGTAAAAACCGTTACTTTATGCCCCTTTTTTTGCAGTTCGAGGCTTAAATTGTAAACGTGCTTTTCCATTCCCCCCACAACCGGAAGGAAAAAAGGGCACACCATTGCTATTTTCATATACTTTCAACTTTTAATGCAAAAATCCAAAGCGGCTTATTCGCGATTGAAGGCTTGATGTTGCAGAAATCATTTTTTCATAACTTATATTGGGTGATATTACCAATACCTTGCGCATTTCATTTCTTCGTGCTCCTAATCTGCTTCCATTTCTCCTCCTCCCGGAAATAGAATTTAAGGAAAGCCATAACCCAAACTGAAAATTCCACAAGAAGGTATAGCGCAAAATAACCGTATTCGATTGGCGAAGTTATATGGCTGCTTGCAACCCTGAAGTATTCTTTCATTTCCCCCCGTATTCCTCCCGCCATAATTGCCGTTTTCATGGGGCCATTTGCGCCCGCTTCCTGGAAAACCTCCAAATGGCCGTAGTGCGTTCGTATCTTTTGGGTTAGATAATCCATTATGTTTTCAGCATAGCCTACATTAACAACCGCCCTTTTAGCATACCTTATTTCATATCCAGCCTGCCGCACGATTTGCCCAACATAAGCATCCTCGCTCCTCGCCCTTGGGGGGATCCTAGTAACCGCGCCCTTCCGGAGTGCATATAAATATCCCGATATTGCATGATAGCCAAGTTTTTCCCCCTTTTCCCGCTGCCTGCTTGCGCACTCCGAGGCAAACCTGCCCCACCAGGAAAACATCGGCGAGGCGGCGAAGTATTCCGGCCGGCCGCTTACTGCGCCCACCCCTTTTACCATGCGCAAGGCAAGTTCATTAATCGAATGTTCCGGGAAGGTCAAATCGCCATCCGTCATTACTATTAAGCTTCCCTTTGCGTTCCTTAATATCAGGTTGATTGCCGATCCTTTCCCCCCCCGCTCCTTTTCCAATATTAGGCGTATTCTTCCATCCTCCTTTGCCATTTCCCTTGTGATGTCGGCTGTCCTATCGGTGCATCCGCTGGCTACAACTAAGACCTCGCCAACTTTTGGGGAGGAATCAAGCGCGGAACCAATGCTCCCTGCAATCCCCCGCTCCTCATTGTATGCGGCGATCCCTACTGTTATTTTTTGTCCTTCCATGTTCTACTAAGATTAACTTTGGAATGCTCCTTATAAAGCAGTTGCGGTTTCCTAAGCTTTCCCCCAATGCTGCCTAAAAGAAACCGAACCGTTTAAATAGCTAATTTGGGTATTATTTGAACTTATTCTTTAAAAAAAAGGTGTGGGATTAATTGGCATTCGAGTGGCTATTTGGCCTTGTAGTGGTAGGATTTCTTGGCATGCCTGGAATTCTGCTTGCATTTGCCCTTCTCAAGGGCGTCAAGCTCAATTTTGTTGATAAAATCCCCCTAGGCTTCATACTTGGTACTATGGCCGTGCCATTCCTCGGGCTTATCGAATTCATCCTCCTGGGCCTGCCCCTGACAAGCGGGCTTGTGTTTGCCAACTGGATAGCACTTTTTGCCATTTCCCTCATACTTCTAGTTTCCCAAAGGCAGCTTGGGCTAAATACGCTTGGGAAAATCAAACCGATATTTGAGCTGCAAACCTACAAAAAGCTAGTTGAGGATAAGCCCGTTTCCCTTGTGATTTATTCCGTGCTTTTATTGCTCATCATTGCCGGCTTTTATGTGAGGTTTGCATCCGCATATTCTACATCCTTTTTCGAATTCGACCCGTATTTCTATGATTCGGTGACCGAAAAAATCGTTCAGCAGGGAAGCGCCCCCCTCCAAAGCGACATCTCCTATTTTCCGCGCTTTAGGACATATAGGGAACTTCCAATGATGCACTATCTGACTGCCGGCTGGTATTTGCTATTCAAGGATTTTCAAGCCCTCCCATATAGCCAAGACCAGCTCATACTTACAATCCAGCTCTATCCTCCCCTGATGGGTGCATTCCTGGTCATTTTGGCTTTCATCATGATCCGTGAGGAATCGAACAAATACCTTGGGATTATCGCGGCGGCCCTCTTTGCATTCACCCCGCAGCTTGTCAAAAAGCTCGGAGCTGGGGTTTCAGAGCAGGCGGCTTTTGGCATGTTTGCCGCGCTATTCGTATTCGCGCTATATGCGCTTGCAATTAACCGCAAGAGCCTTCGGCTTGGCGTTCTTGCGGGATTTGCGATGCTAATATCCGTTTTGGGTTCAGCCCACTACGTCTGGCCTAGCATGATCCTTGCCGGCTTCATCCTCATACAATCCTTCCTTGACTTCATCAAAAATACGGCCGATCCAACCGAGTTCAAAATCAACCTGATTGTGGTGCTATCCGCCCTTTTTGGAAACCTTGGGGTGATGATCTATAGGGCCCAGCCAATTGCCTTTTCCACGATTGCTGTAGGCATCCTGTTCATGGTTGGTGCCATGGTGCCTGCGATTTTCTTCTATGCAGTAAAAAATACTGCGCAAGGAAAGAAGCTTTCGCGTTTCCAGGTGCTTGGAGGGCTTGGAGTTGCGGTGCTCCTAATCCTTATCCTCACGCCAATTGGGCCCACAATTTTTGGCTATTTGAATTCCCTGCTCCGCTATGCAAAGACCGACAATCCCCTGAATAGGACAGTGCAGGAGGAAAATGCAACCTCCGAAGGGCTTTTTGCCTCCTCATTTGGGGTGTTGAATCCAAACCAGCTTCTCCTTGGCTCGACTATTGTGCTTACGTTCCTTGCCATCCTTGCCCTAAGGAAAAAGGGCGTTGTTTATTCTGCCGCATACGGGGCAATTGCATTTATCCTAATTGCATTAAACCATCAAATCGATCAAATTTTCGGGGCAATATCTGGCATTTTCGCATCCTCCATGCCGGAAGTTTCTACCTTCCTAAATTTCATCATCGAGGGCGATGTTTTCCTTTACCTGATTGTTTCCCTGGCCTCGCTTTGCATCTATTTCCTCTATGAGGACAGCAAAAGCCGCCTCTACATCCTCTTCCTCCTCGCCTTCTTCCCAACCGCCTACATCGGCCTAAACAAGGTCAAATACCTCCTCCATCTCGCATTTGCAGTAGCGCTTGCGCTTCCCTTTTTACTGATCATGATTAATGAATTGGTAATGAAGCTAAATGGCGCCTTCCGCTTCATTTCAAACGAGAATTCCCTCCGGATTGGCATGCTGGCCCTGGTCATGATTATTGGCGTTGTTGCCGCATACAAGCAGTATGAGACCGTTCCGCAGTCCATGAATGAGCTGCAGTATTCGCGGATGTCTTCCGACTGGATAGACACGACCAAATGGATGCAGGCAAACCTTGGTGAAAACGACCGGGTGAGCTCATGGTGGGACTATGGCCATTGGACGACCTTCCTTGGGGGAGCCAAAACCGTCCTTGACCCTAGCAACTACTATTCAGACTATGATCAGCTAACCGCCAGGGGCTATGTTGATGGGAATACGACTCTCCTGATCGATATCATGCATTACCACAAGGCAACATACATTCTAGTTGATTCCGAACTGGTGCAGAAATGGGGCGCGCTGGTTTACCTTTCGGGCACGTTTAACGGCCTTGCCGATGACCATAAATATGATTTCCTAAAGCAGCAAATACCTTCGACAAGTTCGCCCGGCTCAAGCGAATACGAAACCGAGCACTATTTCGAATACATCTATTCCGTCTTTTCCAAAGGGGCCGATGGAAACCCGGCGGCATTCCAGTGCCCGGGCATCATCCCAAGGCAAATGCTGTACTCATCTTTTGGCGCGCTTTATTGCATCGATTCCAAGGGGCAGATGTCCGTTTTCAATCCCAATGGGGAAGGGGGAATGCTTAATGATCCCCGGCTTGTGCGCGCGGATGATTCCCAATTGGCGCTTGCGCCCCTTGGCGGAAATGCGAACTTATTTTTCAACCAGCGCTACACATTCATCAACCTCAATCCCGACCTTACAACCCTAACGGAAGGCAAGGTGAACAGCAACCTGATAAATTCCGCATTCGTGCAGCTATTCTTCCTCGAAAAACTCGATGGCTTTGAACTCGCCTACAAGTCCCCAAACAGCCAGGTCAAGATTTTCAAGCTCGTTGCGTGATCCCAAAGGATGGTTTCATTCACAATAACGGAAGTGCTTTTTTCCTCCCTATTCTTTGCCTTTTTTTCGGCCTTAATCATAACCCCCTTCATTATTTGGAACTCGCGCAAGGCGGGCATACTTGGCAAGGATAAAAACAAGGGGGGTGAAAAGCTCCCTGAGATGGGTGGAATAGCAATTGTTGCGGGCACATCGATGGGAATACTTGCTGCAATCGCCTTTGGCTTCAACCTTGCGCTTGATGTGACCGTGCTTCTTGCGACCCTCTCAACCGTCGTGATTATGGGGATACTTGGAATGATTGACGATTTGTTTTCCCTCAAGCAAACAATCAAGGCGCCAATACCCTTCATTGCATCCGTCCCCTTAAGCGCCGTTAGGGCAGGAGCACGCACCATCAATATCCCAATCCTTGGGGGCCTCAATTTTGGAGCATTATACCCACTTGCAATCGTTCCCCTTGGAGTTGGCGGTGCTTCGAATGCTTTCAATATGCTTGCGGGCCTCAACGGCCTGGAAGCGGGCATGGGCGCAGTGATATCCCTTGCAATATTGTTTGCCGCATACATGAAGGGCTCGTATGAAGCCATGATTATTTCGGTTTCGCTTTTTTCCGCATGCATCGCCTTCCTATTCTACAACCGCTATCCCGCAAAAATATTCCCCGGGGATGTTGGCACCTATACCATTGGGGCAACGATTGCCTCCGCAGTAATTGTCGGAAATCTCGAATTTTTCGGGCTTGTGCTTTTCGCCCCATATTTCCTTGAATTCGCAATCAAGGCGCGCTATTCATTTCGAGGGCAAAACTATGGCACGCTCAAGAACGGAAAATTAATCGCTCCACCAAGGGCGGAATCGCTCACCCATTATGTGATGAAACTTAGGCCCATGAATGAGGGGCAAGTGGTGCTCACCATAATGCTTTTTGAGGCGGTAATCGCGGTGGTGGCATTCTCTTTGCTGATATTTTAACGATTTTTTATTTCCTATAGATGCTCCTCCGCTGCCTCCCTGCGCTTTTTTTCCTCCAATATCGGAATCATTTTTCCAAAGCAATTTCTTTTTAACCAAAGGGTGCAAACCTAATACATGCCTAAGCACGCATCGGATTTGGAGGGCAAATTGAAGGGGGCAATTCTTGCTGCCGCCAAATCATCAACTGGGGTTATCATTGGCGTTAGCGATATTGAGCTAACCTCCCCAAAAGGGGGATCAAACGCTGACCTATCATGCCCGGTCAGTTTCAGGCTGGCCTCAAAGCTTGGGAAATCCCCGCATGAAATAGCGCAGTCCCTTACGGATAGTTTAAGCAGGAAAAAATCCCCCGATTTCCAAATTCTTCCCCCCCAAAACGGTTTCCTTAATTTTTCCTATTCAAATTCCCAGCTCCATAAATTTCTCTCCTTGCCTCTCAAGGAGGGAAAAAATTTCGGCAAGGGCAATGCGGGGAAAAAGCAAAAGGCAATTGTTGAGTTCTCCTCCCCAAACATCGGAAAGCCCATGCATATTGGCCATATTCGATCAACCATACTTGGCGATAGCCTGGCAAAAGTGCTTGCCGCAAGCGGCTACAAGGCAATTTCCTCCAATTACCTATGCGAAGCAGGCCTTCAGACAGCCAAGCTCCTCCTTGCAATCAAGCTCTTCAAAACAAGGAAGATCTCCTCTGAAAAGGACCTGCTTGCGCTTTATGTTGAGATCCACAGGCAAATGGAATCAAACCCTGAGCTGGAAAAGCAGGCGCAGGAACTCGTTTTGAAGATGGAAACCGGTGATCCGGCAACACTTAGGGAGCTTACGCGGGTAAGGAAGCTTTCGACACAGCCCTTCAACCGCAATTACGCCCTCCTTGGCATAAAATTCGATGAGGAGGTGTATGATTCGGATTATGTGAAGGATGGGAAGGCAATGGTGGATTTGGCAATTGAAAAAGGCGTTGCAAAGCGCGACACTAACGGCGAAGTGTTTGCGGATTTGGAGGAAAGATTCAAGCAGCCAAACCTCATCATCCTGCGCTCGAATGGGACGACGCTTTATTCCACGCGCGACCTGGGCCTTGCCAGGAGGCAATTTTCAAAATACAAATTTGACCGGAGAATCTATGTCACCGCCTCCGAGCAGAACACGCATTTCAGGCAGGTGTTTGCGATATTAAGGGCGCTAGGGGAGCCGTATGCAGATAGGCTATTCCATATAGGTTTTGGCCTGATCTCACTTGAGGAGGGCAAGCTATCCACAAGGGAAGGGAGGGTGCTTTTGCTTGAAGACGTCATTAATGAGTCCATTTCGCTTGCTTTGGATGAGGTTAAAAAACGCCAGCAATACTCGGATGAAGCCGCATCTGAAATTGCCCGGATTGTGGGTATTGCTTCCCTGAAGTACTCCATCCTCAAAATCTCATCCGAAAAGGACATCAAATTCTCGATGCGGGACGCGGTGAAGTTCGATGGGAATACGGCCGCATACCTTCAATACACGTGCGTTAGGGCAAGGAACATACAAAAGAAGGCGCTGGATGAAAAATATGCCGTTGCGGGAGCTAGTGAAGGAAAGGTCGAACAATCCAAATCAAGCTCCAAAAGCAATATTCGCCAATCCAAATCAAATGCCAATTATCCCTTCAATGCCGATGAAAAGAAGCTCATCCTGCTCATTTCGCAATTCCCGCAAACCCTCGAGCACGCCGCCCGCAACCTTTCGCCCTACATCATCTGCGACTTCCTCTTCAGGCTCGCGCTGCAGTTTTCCTCATTCTATGACACCTGCCCGGTCCTGAAGGCGCAATCATCAGCTGCTAGGGAAATGCGGCTCCAAATCGTTAGGGCAACGGAAACGGTGATGCAAAACGGGCTTGCCCTCCTGGGGATTGAGGTTCCGGAGAGGATGTAAGGGAGCTTGCAAATCGAATATGAGGGGGGCAAACAATACATCCAGCTGGCGCTCGCAATTGAAATTTCTTCTCGCTTAGGCCCTCACTTCGAAACCGTGATGTCCATGCTCGAAACCCTGCTCATGCGGCCATCGTCCGATTTTAGTTCTTCCGTTGCAATTTCAACGTTTTTTATCTGCATGGAGGACATGAACCGGTTCTTGACAATGAGCGCAATGTCAACTGCCATGCTGATGCTCCTTCCCCTTGCCTTGATATGTATCTCGTTTGCCCCCTGGTTGAACTGTGAAACCACCGCCAAAACATAGGCCATGGTTTCCTTTTTTCCCACGTAGATAATGTTCCTATCGCCCTCCATCATGTGTATCCCCTCGTTGTGTAGTCGAATTCGCTGGTTTTAGAGGTTATAGCTATGCCCCCCTTTCTATATATTTTTTTCTATATTGGAAACATGGGTAAAACTAATCGTTTTGAAAAAATATTGGGAGCGGAAATAATATGCCCGGAATTGCAATCGTTAACCCAACAATTGCGAATCAAACTTCCCTTCGGCAATTTCCTTAATCACTTCCCTTGGGTCCTTCCCCTCAACCGTGATTCCCATGCTCTTGCACGTGCCGGTAATTTCCTTCACCTGCGCTTTTAGGGTTTTTGAGAGCATCGCATCCTTCTTCATGCCGGCAATTACGGCTATCTGCGCAACCGTGATGTTCCCGATAATGCGCTTTCCCTTGGCGCCCGATTCCTCCTTCACATTTTCGGTGATGCCAAGCTCCTTTTTTAGGAGGGCTGAAACCGGCGGCGTGCCAACAATTACCTCGAATTCCTTTGAATCCGTGTCGACTATGACTTTAACCGGAACTTGCATCCCCCTGAATGCCGCAGTTTTCTCGTTGATAAGTGCAAGCACCTTCTGGATGTTGACCTTGGCTGCCCCAAGCGCGGGTCCAAGAGGCGGGCCAGCACTTGCCTTCCCCCCTTCAACCATTGCCGGAACTGTCAGTTTTCCCATATTCAACACCTTTGGATGATTTTCGTTATGATTGATTATTTTGGGTAGTGGATCAGAAGCGGTGTCCCCCCCAAACCATCAAATTCAGCACAAACTTCAATTATTATTGCTGCAGAACTTTTACCGTATTGATCTTGATTGTAACCGGGATTGGAACGGCGACCTCCACCAGTTCGACGATTACCTCCTCCTTTTCCTTTTGTATCTTTACAACTTTGGCCTTTTCTCCCTTGAATGGGCCCGATGTGATTTCAATCATCTGGCCTACTTCAAGCAAAATCTCCTGCGGCTTGCTTTCGAGCATATCCTTCAAATCCTCGATTTGCATCGTGCGGTGGAGCATGCTCTTCACATGGGGGACGTTGGTGATCAGCCGCTTTGCCTCCACCTCGTTTTCCGCCTCCGCAATGAGGTAGCCCTTGAGGTAGGGTGAAACAACTATCGTTTTGACCGGCATCTTGTTCTTCTTGACCTTTTCGTACAACAGGTCCGCTACTATGTTTTCCTGCCCTGATGTGACCCTAAAAGCATACAGCATACTACCCACCTAAATTCCCCGGAATAAACTTGCTATTGTGTGCATAAGAAAGCCAATTGCGCCAACCACCCCGATCCCAACGGCGGTGCTAACTGCAATCTGGCGGAATTCAACTCCCCCGGGCTTATGCGTGACATTCAAAACCCGCTGGCTTTGCGAAATGAAATCGTTAATTGTTGCCATCAAGGTCATGTTCTCAACCCCCTAAGTTTCCCCGTCATAGCGCAAAATAAAGGTCGAAAAAACAAAAGCGCAAAGAAAGGAAAATAAGTGCAATCTTTGGGGGAATGAAGGTTTTTAACCCTTTTTAGGCACCCGAAGCCATCCCTAGGAGCGTATATTAATATCGGTCACCGGATATTACTGCCCCAAAGGTTTAAATATATATTAAGTGATAATATGATATATCCCCAATGGCAAGGCAAAGATATATTGCCAACCAAATCGGCCTCAAGGGAAATAGTTGATGAGAACATACCAATTCATACGCTTGTAGATGTTTTGGAAAGCGGCTATGACTGCGAAAGGAGCAGGCGAAAGCCGGAAATTCACGAGCGTTGCAAGCGGTACGGCAAGATTGTAATTAAGGTGGTCGTTGCCGATATGGGGGATCATTTTCGTGTAGTTCACGTAGGGAAGTTCCGGTGAAATTATGAAAAAAGAATATACCTGCATTTGCGGCAAGAAGATGAAGGAGACGGAGCTGGAGTTTGAGGGCTTCATTGTTAAAGGATGGAAGTGCGATAATTGCGGCGAGGAGCTGCTGGACCCGCTTGCAGTCGAGAAGATCAGGGAAATGAAAAATTCACTCGTAGTGAAAGTGCGGGAAGTGGGCAAATCCATAGTAGTAACAATTCCCTACATCCTGAAGGATCTCGCGGGCTTGCACGAAGGCGAAAAGATCGCCTGGAGGATAGAAAACGGGGAACTTGTGCTCGGAAAGAGCCTGCTGAAAAGGGCAATGGTATAATGCACGGAGCTGGTTGACGTGAAAGTCTTTGAGATCGAAATAAAATCCCCAAAAGAAGTCGGAAGGGAAGCTGATGCCGCAGCGAAAGCAATAAAGGAAGGAAAGTACTTGGAGCCCACAAGCAAAATAGTGGTTTCCAGCCTTGAAATACTAAGTAAAATCCTCACTTCCGAAAGAATCCGGATGTTGCAAGTGATTCGGGCAAACAATCCCTCCTCTATCTACGGGCTTGCGCAACTGATGGGAAAGGACCGCCGCAATGTCCTTAGGGAGCTGCGTTATTTGCATGGAATGCATCTAGTGAAAGTGCGCAAGGAGGCAAAAAGCCATTCGCCAAGGCGCAACATTGTCCCCTATGTTGATTTCTCGAAAATTGTTGTGGGGATACCGATTTGAGAATTATTGGATATCGCATGCATCTGTGCATGTTTGGGTTGCCTTCTGGGCTGAAACGGAAATCGAGATGCAATAAAATGGGGGCGTTGCCCTTTGTTCATTCCCGCATATAACTGAATAAGCCTCTACCTTTTCGTTGGCAGTTATTTTCGAATTGGAAACCTCTAGCTTTTTCCCCTCCCCGCAAAGAGATTCGTCATTGCAGATGAACCATACCTCGTTTTTGGAGATTGGCAAACTATTTACCACCTCCTGCGTAAAATAACTCCTGCCTTTCTCGAAGCAAACTTGTTTTGGCGAGGTTACTCCATAGCCCTTCCCATTAATATCTCTAAGTCCCGAATCGAAAATGTTTAACGCTGAATTTGTTTTTATGGAATGAGATGTGATGCCATTGAGTAGCAGCATTATAATAAAACAAACGATATTGACGGCATAAATTGTCTTAGCATCAAATGGATGGCCCTTCCAAACGATTAGCAAACCGATCCAGAAGAATAAGGGTAAAATGCTAAAGAAAATAGGGGGTGAAAAATTTGGAGGTCCTTCACATGACCCCGAAATAGGCGGAGCTGAGATCGTTGCAAAAATTATAGAAAATACAACGAATAGAGGTAAATAGAGAATAACTGCCGCTAAAAAACTTAGTGCGCCCTTTTCAATTTGTGGAATTTCCATTTCCTCACGTTATGAACTCCAAATTTATGCTCTCCTCAATCTGCTCAGCTGGCGCTTTCAATTGCTGGGCAGCGAAAACGCCATCCTCCTTCATCCCTGCAAGCACCGCAAGCACACGTACTTCTCCGCCGGAGAGCGATTTGTCAATCGTGGCGCCCCAGATGATGTGGGCATCCTTGGAAATCTTGTTGCTGATTGCATTGACCGCAGCTTCCGCTTCGCCAAGCGTCAAATCCTCCCCTCCCATGATGTTTATTAGCGCCCTACTGGCCTGAGAAACATTCACATCAATTAAAGGCGATTTCAATGATTTTTCAGCTGCAAGCACAACGCGGTTCTTGTCCCTGACATTTGCCGTCTCCCCAAGCCCGATCATTGCAATGCCCGAATCGGAAATAATCGTACGCACGTCCGCAAAATCCAAATTCACAAGGCCTGGGCGCGTGATTAATTCCGTAATCCCCTTTACCGCATTAGTCAGTACCATATCCGCCGCCTTGAATGCCGCATTCAAAGGCAAATCCGGCACATAAAATAGCAATTTGTCATTTGGGATGGCAATTGTGGTATCCGCAACCTCCCGCAATTTGCGCAATCCATCCATGGCGTTCTCATTCCTCTTTGTCCCTTCGGAGGTAAATGGCATTGTGCAAATCCCAATTACAAGCGCTCCCGCTTCCTTTGCGGCCTTTGCAATCACATGGGCCGAGCCAGTCCCCGTCCCTCCGCCCATTCCGCACGTCACAAAAACCAAGTTTGCATCCTGCAAGAGCATCCTGATTTCGGATTCGCTTTCACGTGCGGCTGCCTCGCCTACTTCCGGGTTGCTTCCAGCTCCCAGGCCCCTTGTTTTCTTCTTCCCCAAAAGCACTTTTTTTCCCGCCCTGATCTTCAAAAGGTGCTGGGCATCCGTGTTCATGGCAATTATGCTGGCGCCATATATTCCAATATCCTGCATCCGGTTGACCGTGTTGCAGCCAGAACCCCCTGTGCCGACA
>JBBSVW010000074.1:0-3533 GCA_038046605.1 Microcaldota archaeon
GTAATAAACGCCAAGAGGCGCATTGAAGGGGAATTTTGGCGATACCGTCAAATTATAATTGCCCGGCGGCAGCTTGATTTGCACCTGCCCCGGATTGCTGAAACTTCCTTCCTGCGCAATGCTGCCGTCCTCGAAATTGGCCACGATTGCGCCGTTCCTGTATATGGTGATCCTCGAATCGAACCAAATATTGAACGCCTGTTGCATCATGGAGCACGTAAATAGTGAGTCGCGGCATTCGTTTACTATAAGATTGAGGGTTCCGGGCGTGCTGTTCAGGGTGCAGTAAATATTCGATATCTGCCCCTGCGCAACTGAAGTCGTGTTGAAGCAAACATGCGAGATGGCCGGCGGGCCGTTGCTCTGGCCGCCGATGTTGATTCCATATAGGTTCAATAGCACGTTATTGATGGGCGCTACCAGTGCAATGACTATGCTTGCAGGCAACGAAACCGTTTCAAATAATTTCATCGGCGAGATCCTGCTGGAGAATGCATCCCTTATGGGCCCTGCGGGCAGGTCGACCACGCGGCTAATTTCGTTATGGGTGCCGTTTGCGCCGTTCAAAATCACGGTAACGCTGATGGTGCCTCCGCTTTGAATGGTGCTTGGAGGAAGTATTACCGTATCCTGCTGCGCAAAATACCCGCGGCCGTTGTTCGTGTCGATAGTGGGGTTGTAAATCAGCGAGCCCGTTGCCGCGTTAGTGTCGTTTGCGGCAATCAGGAATTTGTACGGGATGTTCTTTGGCACCCTGATCCTGAATATGCCGTTGCCGTCGGTAAAGCTTGAGTTGACGATGCTGATTCCCATGGGGGGAGTAAATCCAAATGATGGCTGGGCATAAACCACGCCATTGGAAATTGCCGCGCCGGAGGAGTTTATGACCTTCCCAATAAACGTAGTGAACTCGGTGGCAGGCTTGATTGTTATGATTGCGCCCGACATGCCAATTACCGTGGGCAGGAACGAATAATTGTTGTCAAATGGAGTCACGATGCCGCTCGAATTAAGGATGCCGCGCACCCTTACCGTGTACCTCTTGTATGGCGCAATGAAGCCCGGCGGCCCGCCGCCCATCCCACCCTGCGCAGAAGGCATGTCAAACAATAAGTTCCCCCAAATGTCGTAAATTTGTGAAAGATTTACTTGCGGCGTCACGGGCTGCTCCCCGGGCCCGCCAAAGAATGGGAATGCCATCATCATGGCAAGCGTAATTGGCGAAGTCAGGTTATAGAAAATGAAATTGTAATTGCTCAAATCCGCGGTATTATTAGTGGAATTTGAGGAAATGAAATCAAAAAATATCAGCTTCTTTGTGCCATTAGAGCAGGAGTTGCCGATATTTGGGAACGGAATTCCGTGGACAGCGCATCCTTGGGGGGCTTGGGCTGGCAGGCATTGGGTCCCCGTTAAAAGCCCCTTGCAATGCTCCATATAATAACCGTAGGAATCCGTAAGCGCAGGCCCCTGGCTATCATATTGCATCGTCGTGGCATTCTGGGTCATTATAATAGTGTTGCCGGTGTTGGTGCGGATATTGAGGTAATTAAGCGTATATTGCTGGGTTAGCGAAAAGTTGAGGTGGGGGGTGGTGTTTACTATTGTTTTTGAGTCGTTCCAGCTCATATTCAGGGCGAATTTGGCGCATCTGTCCCAGCCGTTTGGCCCGAAAGGCAGTGGGCTGGGCAAATTTACGGTGCAGGTTGCGTTATTCAATGCTTGCAGCGGGTCGCTGGCATTGTTCCCAAATGTTCCCGAGCCGCACTGGGAAAAGTTCATGCTTGTTATCGATTTGAGCGCGTCGTCGATCCAGAACGTAAAGTTAGTGCTGTCATACGAGGCTGCGGGCATTGGCGTATTGGAGCAGATTTCAATTGTGAGGTTCCCGGATGTGCCCTGCGCCGGGAATGCGTCCTTGAAGTAAAATCCAGCTGATGCCGGCTGGGACAGGAACAGCAGGGAAAAGGTCAATGCTAATGCAAAAAGGATTTTTCTCAACTATATCACGGGTTAAAGCGGATATAGTGGGTACACTTGCGCCATATTTAAATATATCGAATGCCAAAAAAGTAAAAAGAAATTAGAAAAAGAAAAAATCTACGGGGAGCCGTCACTTCGTAGTCCTAACAATATCTTTGCAATAACGTATAGGTCAGGGTAGATGAGGAATCCGCCTTAACCGGCACCTTCCATGAGAACTGCGAGGAGCTTTCCTTTACACTTTGGAAATTTTCAGTTACAATGCTTGATTCGCCATACACATTCTGCAAGACCGTGACCTCCGCATTTTCCTTCTTGTGGTTCCGGATTTCAACGGAATAGCTGAATTGCGATGAGCATGTGCCTATTTCCTTGCGGTCGGTTTGCTTCTTTTCGGCGACTATGTCAAAAGCATTCCCCAGGAATAATCGCACCTTCTCATTTTCCGGCGTGTGCTCAATTTGATCCTCTCCAAGGAACTGCAATTGCCCTTCCGAATCCGCCTTGTAGACGCGGACCTTCCCCTTTGGCATCGGCAGCCCCAGGTTGTTTTCCTTGCTGTTCTCGAATATGAGCTTCGTCTTAACCTTTGTGCCATCTCCCTCGTAAACAAACTGCTTTTGCACAGGAGTTGCCTTTGCATCAAACAAGGTGATCTGCTTGTCCTCGCTATTTTTCAAAGTCGCGGGGCGCTGCAGGGTGTATAAATGATATTCGAACAATCCCTCCTCAGCAAATTGCGGGGCAGATGCGCCGGCATATGCATCAGCAACCATGGACTTCTCATAATAACCTCCCCTTGATGCCGCCCGCACGAGGTTAATTTCCCCCGCAACCAGTTTCAATTTTGCATTCTCGAATGTTGCACCCGCAAGGTTCTTGATGCTCACCCAGCCTGTAATGTCCAGCAAGCTATCGTCCTTGTTGGCAATTGCGACATAATCGGCATTCCAATTTAGGCCGGAGGCTAAGTATGAGACCTGGAAATCATGGTTTCCAGCCTTTGAATTGGAAATAAGCCATTCGACTGTTGGGGATGTGATTAGCCCTTCCGGCAATACCGGGTAATTGATTTTCACATAATCCTTCAATGTGGCAATTCCTGTTGGAGTTTGAAGCACCAAGCCATCCGTGTAGCTTAGAAGCTTTCCCCTGACGCTTTCCAAAGCTGCAGCGCCATTTCCATTCCCCGTTGCCATTATGACTTCGATTTCCTTATCGATGAATTTTTCCATGAGCTTTTGGGAGCTCACCAGATCGTACTGGTAATTCTGCTCAAGGACCTGCGTCCCCCCATCAGTCAAATCCTTTAGGTGAAGCGAAGTCGAATCGAGATATTGCGCCGTCCCCTTCATTTGGAACTTGGTAAGCCCCGAGGCAAGGTTTGCGCTCCTCATTTCCTTGATCAGCGCAAGCCCGTTATTGATGTCAAAATTGTTCGCAGCCCTGTATGCGTAATAGTTTGGCTCCACTTGATAGATGGTAAGTTCGATGCAAGTAGGTGAATCCGAACTCGCAAGCTTTGCCTCCTCCTTAAGATTTATTGGCGC
>JBBSVW010000075.1:0-11399 GCA_038046605.1 Microcaldota archaeon
TCTCGATTTCCCTATCCAAAACCCTTCCTTTCTCAAATTAGCTAATTGTTCCCGTATCCTGGCATAGCGCGGCCCCTTCCTTCCTTGCAACTTTGATGTTTTCCAAAATGATTGCAAGCTGCTCTTTAGCCGTTTCCTTGGTTTCGGATTTCAATGCGAGTTCAATTGCCTTTTCCACATCAAGCGGCAAGCCGGTGACTGCCCTTTTGAGGAGTTCTTCTGTTGCCGTTGCGATTTTTTTTGCATCCATTCAAATCCACTTATTTTTTTGGAACATACCTAATCATCAGCTTGTTTCTCGAATAGGTCCTTATTATTATCCCATCTGAGTGGGTTTGGGGCAAGTAAGTGGCCCCTGGCTTGCGTATTCCTGGAACTGGGACCGTTGAAAGCCTGATGTGGGTGCCTCCAATTTTCTTTGGGAACTTGCCTTTAATTTGTGCCTCCAGGGCATCTAATTTTTTTGGAGTTAGCCCCTCGACCGTGAAAATAGCATGCATATTTTCAGTGTTGACAATTTTTTCCCCTGAATAATGCTTTGCATATTCCTTTGTGAGGTGTTTTTCTACCAATTCAACTATTTTATGGAAAGGCATATGCTAGGGGAAGAATTAGCAGAAATAAAAAAGGAGCGCCCTGGGCAGGATTTCCTTGCCTATAATTGGCGGAGCCGCAAAAGGCTTTCTTTGGCGGCGCCATCGCCTTTCTTTCTCGAAAGAAAGGCAAGGCATTCGAACCTGCGACCTGCTGATTAACAGTCAGCCGCTCTAACCGGCTGAGCTACCAGGGCATGAAGGCTCTAGTGTTATTCCAATATACGTTTAAAAATCGTCGCAGATGGCGTTTTTCAAAGGCGAATCAAGCAGAGCACTTGATTAGGGATGCCAGTTTGGAATCACCGACAATCCCTTCGTATTTAGTGTCCTCGATCACAAGCGAAGGTGTGCTTGTAATGTTGTATTTTGTCGTGAGAATGCTTATTAGCCCCATCTCGCCTTTGTTTGGGAATGCAAAGATGCGCACATTTCCGCATTTATCCCTGAAATTGTCAAGGTATGCTGCCTGCGCATCACACTCGGGGCATGCCCTGCCTTCGGGATAGAAATAAAGTATTGGCACAATGTCCTTTTTCCCGCAAAGCGATTCCAGCTGCCTCATGTATAGCCATAGCTCCAGGCTTTGGAGGATGTACTTATCCTTGGCCTCCTGGAGATTGGATAGGAGATTTGCCTGGGAGTATTGCTCCATCTGGTAAGCAAGGCTATTAGCCCTCTTGATTTGGTCCTTTGTTTGCTGCTCCAATGCAGGGCAGATGTCGGTTTTTTTTGACCCTTCCAGCTGCGAATAGAGGAGAAGGAGCCTAGCCATCTGGGAATCGCGCTCCATTTGCTCCAATTTCCCGGCAATTTCGGATTGCCTCCCATCCTCGATGCTTTTAACGGCGAAAAAATTGGCTATGAACACCAAGACTACAATTATCCCCGCCTTGTAAAAAACGCTCACCATTTTAGCTCACTGCTTGAAACTTCCTTTATGAAGCTTATGAAATAAATAATCGAGAGGAACATAGGATAGACCGTCATAAATAATAGTATGGGGGGAAGGTCAGAAAGCCCGATCCTTCTTTTGGTTATGCTAAAGCTCGTATAGACCACATAGCCCCATATCAGAAGTGTGGTGATGTAGAATATTGCCGCTGATTGGAACCTGAATGCAAACGAGGAGATGATGCCAAATGCAACGGCGGGCGATTCAGGCGCTATTGCAAGCGCAACATAAAATAAACCCGCAAGCAGGGTCAGGTAAAGCTGCGCAAGCCTTGCGATCACTACGATGGATAGGGCCTGAATCAGGTAGGAAACCGGGAATACGAACCTGCCAAATGTGCCATAAGCCTTGTTGAACCAAAGTGAGAAGTATTTCTTTCCGTTGTAAATTGCGCCCCTAAACCACCTTATCCGCTGCTTGTAGAGTCTCATTAAAGTCCTTGGGACGCTTGTGAATGCGCGCGCTTCTGTTGTGGTAATGATCCTGTAGCTGTGTTTTCTGATGTTTAGCGCAATATCCATATCCTCGGTGATGTTGTCCTCGTCAAATCCGCCCACTTCAAATAGTATTGATTTGCGGTACATTGAAAGGGGGCCAGGAGTGATGAAGATGCTTTCGAGCTTGCCATAGCTTATCTGGGTAAAGCCATGCCCGACATAGTACTCCACTTCTTGAATGCGCTGCAAAAGGTTCCTTGGCCTGCTGACACTGACAAGCCCAATAACGGATGCGATTTCCTTGCCTGTGAAATGGCTGGCAAGGTGCGTCAAGGCATCAGGATGCACAAATGTGTCCGAATCTATTGTTGCGATCATTTCGCCCCTTGCCTTGGCAATTCCCAGGTTCAGGGAAGCTGCTTTTCCGATGTTGCGGCGCGTGCGGATTATCCTTATGCCCCTGAATTTACGCAAGATCTTGTAGCTATCATCGGTGCTCGCATCCTCTATGGCGATAATCTCGATTTTTCCGTCGTATTTGAGGGCCTTTATTGCCCTAAGCGATTCCTCAAGCGTTTTTGCGCTGTTGTAAATGGGAACAAGCACAGTAACAAATGGCCGTTTGCCCGTCGTTTTTACCTCATGGTCCTCCTTGAATTTGAGTATGTAAACAAGCTCAACGTATAGGAAAAAGAAGTTCACGGATAGGAATATTGCATAGTAGGGCAAAAGCTCGAAAATGAAATAGAATATCGCGCCAAGCGCGCAAACTGATGCGATTGCCGCAAATAGCGATCCACTGCTGCCTTTCCTGAATACCCTCCTGCCGGCGTTCATTTGCATCCCAAGCATCCCCTCGGCAGCTATTTATACTTTTTTGGTTTTAACCCTTTCCTATGAGGCAATATTTGGCGGTGCAGGTGGGGGTTTGCTCCCTTGCGCTTTTTGGGATGATTTTGTCCCCTACCTTAATGGAATTCCTCTCATCACTAATCCGCCTTCTCACCGAAGGCAACACTTTTGGCAAGCATTTTGTGTTCCTTGGGTTTTTCATATTTGTTGGTTTGCTTAAGCTGGGATTGGGAAATAAGGATATTCCTTTCATTTCGATGCTTAGCATTAATCGGGTCAAAACGGCTCTTTTTGCGCTTATTGCAATTGGCTTTGCCTTCAATATCATTGCAAACCTGCTAATCTTCCAGGAATACGGCGCCCCGATCAATGGGTATGTTGCCCATGTGGCAAATTGCGGGATATCGACATGTTGGGAGGCAACCTATATCCAGCACTCCCATTCCCTAAAACCCGCAATCAATTTCATTGACCAAAAGCTCCATCTTAACCTGGGTTCGATGGTTGATACCGGACGGCCAATGTCTGAAATCGAGCCCAACGTGGATGCGGTTTCAATCATTGCGCTTGCAATCCTTGCCTTAATTTTTACCATTTCCATCATTTTGGCCATAAAGGAGGAAAATTACGCAAATCTGCTTATTCTCCAATTGGCATCCATAGTATCCATCATTTCCGTGCTTGACGGGGGACTTTTCACGGTTGCGGGGATCAATGCAATAGTGTTGCTTGCGCTTTATTGGGGGAATGGGGAAAAAACGGATATGGATTGGAAGTTTTACGCGTTTCTTCTTGCTTACGTTTATTTCATCGGTGCAATTGTTCCAAAACTTGTTGGAACAAACCTGGTTTTCCTTAGTTATTTTGCACTGGCGGGAATTTTGATTTCGATTTTTATTTTGTATAAATCCAATCTCCCGAAATTTCCAAAATTCCTTGCCTACGCCTCAATTTTTTTATTGATTTTTTCAGCCTGGCACTTGCATTCGCTTTTCAATTATGTCTACAATGGGGAAAATGCAGGCCCTTCCGGCAAGGCGATAATTTATGGCTTTCCTGATGATTTGGCAACGGACAATGCGCTTTCCAATTTTAACGCCCCGAAATTATCCTCTTTTTACAGGTATGGCTGGTATGCGGCAGTGGTGCCATCAAAAGAATTGGCTGTAAATGGGCTTGTGAAATCCCTAAAGCCAAGTGTTTCCCCAAAGGGATATTTCCTTGGGGAGGCGGATAGCCAGGAGGACAGGGAAGGACTGGTAACTGTGATCCTTAGGGGGAATGCAGCTCCAGTTGAAATTTCAACCGTATCGTTTCGGGCAATTGGGTATGCGATTTGCGAAAAAAGGTGTGTAATTCGGGGAACAACTTCCCTTTATGCCAATCATCTTGCCCTCGAGATTTCAAGCTTCCTTTATTCAAAAGGCTATGATGCGGTTGTGATTACCCCTGTAATGTGGGATTATGGAAAAGTGAACTAGTTTCTAAGGCGAATGGAATTTAAGGTGTATTGCGGGGTTTGGACCTTGTTTCATATTTTGCTTTTTTTCCATCCTAATTAGAGCACTTTCCTGTACGCATCCATCAGCTTATCCGTGCTCTTCTCAATGGAAAATCCAAGCGCAGTCCTCCTTGCATTCTGCTGTATCCTGCGCTTTGCGCCATCGCGGAGTTGGAGCCCCTTAAGCATCTTTTCCGCGCATTCCTCCTCGTCAAATGGCTTGAACAGGAAGCCGTTCCTTCCCTCCTGAAGCAGTTCCGGAATCGCAAGGCTATTTGCGCCAACGCAAACACGTTCGCATGCCATTGCCTCGAGCAGGGCGAGCCCCTGGGTTTCAAAAGTGCTGGCGGTTGCAAACACATCGGCTGCGCAGTAAAAAAACGGCACCTCGAATTCCTTCACGAAGCCCGTGAAAATTATCTCCTTTTCCAAACCCAGCTTTTTGGCCAATTTCATGTACTTCGATTTGGCAGGCCCATCGCCCTGGATGATGAATTTGGCCTCCTGGCTTTTCCGAAGCATTGCAAATGCCTTGATGAGGACTTCCACATTCTTTTCCTCGGATAGCCTTCCTGCCGTCACTATGAGTTTTTCGTGCCTTTGTATCCCAAGTAGCTCCCTTACAATGTTCGGGTCGTATTTTGCGGAAAATTTGGAGGTATTGGTGCCATTTGGGACAACTGCCGTGTTCCCTATGCCATTCTTGTTCAATAGTTTTTCAATCACATGTGATGGGGCGGTTACCAAATCAAAGGGCGAATAGAACTGCTTTATTGTGCCCCATGCAAATGCGGAAAAAAGTTTCTTCCCAATGAAGTTTTTTGTGATATAGGAGGGGGCTTTAGGCATCATGGTATGGAATGTGCCAATCAGGGGAAGGTTCAGCGCCTTGGCGCTTGCAATAGCGGCAACCCCCATGGACGCAATTGCGTGTGAATGGACGAGGTCGATTTTGTGCTTTTGCGCAACCCTTATGGAATTTAGCGGGAATATCGCTAGCTTGTATTGTGGGTATGGCGGAAAAACCAGTGAATCAAAAAAGAACGTTTTGGGATTGCCGTATTCCCTCTTCTCATTGGCCGTGCCTGAAGTGAAAATGAATACCTCATCGCCCCTTTTTTCCAATTCGCCCTTGTAGCCTATCATGGCGTTGACAACGCCATCCACGTTGGGCAGGTAGGTATCCGTGTAAAAGCCGATTTTCAGGTTGGATTTGCCATCCCATTTTTTCCTATCCGGCCTAAGCCTGAATTTATGGATCGCCTTCATGAGATCGAGCTTTCTTAGGTTGATTTGCATATTCGGAATTTTTAATTGTGCCATATTTGACGCCAATTGTATTTGCACTATGTATGAATTGGAATTGGTAGGGCATTGTTCCTGATCAATTCATCCTAATCCATTGCGCTTTCTCATCTTGTGATTTCAGCCATTTCAAAAACCTCGAGCAAATGTTTTTTTCCCTCGAAATGCCTCCGGGCCGGCTCGATGATTTTATTGAGCTCAAGGGCAACTGCGGCTTTTAGGTCCATTGCATGAAGGGTTTTTGCAAGGTAGGCCAATTCCAGCTCGTCATAGCTTCCAAACTCCAAATCACCGCCATATTTGCTATCCCGGCTAATGGAGAATGTTTTTTTCTCATGGAAAATTATGTGCCTTGCAATTTCGAGAACCGGATTGCCCTCTATTGCAGCCGGGCAGTACGCCTTCCTCATCTTCTCCGAAATTTCCTTTTCGGAATCATGGATGAAAATTGCCGAGGAGGGGAGTGATTTGCTCATCTTATTCTGTGCAACGATTTCCTCTTTTTCCGCAAGGCGCTCGCCGGCTGGCTCTATGAATTTCGAAAAGTCACGGCCATCTGAACTCTTGGGTTCAGTCAAGCCCGGAATCAGATGATGGTGCAATGCAATTGGTTTTTTTAGCTTCATCTTCGGGAAAACCTCGCGTGCAACCATGTGTATTTTTCGCTGGTCCATTCCCGCATGCGCAACATCAACTCCCAGGTGCTTGATATCAATTCCCTGCATCGAAGGATAAAAGTACTGCGCAAGCTCAAGTGAATCGCGCTCGCTTCTTCCCATGATGGTTAGGCAGCGCGTTGCCCGGGCAAGTGTCATGTGCTTTGAAAAGGTGATCACATCCTTCCAATATTCGTCGTTTCCCTGATATAATTCAGTGCCGCGGACAATTTTTACGCCGGGGCAGAAGAATTTGAATGCCTCCTCGTAGTATTTCGAGGCGGTTTTGATTTTCTCCCAATCGCCGGATAGCTTGTTGTTTATCACGGAATGCCAATCCGCAAGGAAAACCTGCGTCTTGAAGCCGGCCTTTGTGAGATCGTTGACCTTGAATCCATTGATTAGAAGGCTTCCTAAATGCAGTTTTCCGGATATTTCAAGCCCAATGTAGTGCGACGGGTGGCTATTTGTGCCCAGTAATTCCCTTAATTCGTCCCTGGCAACAATTTCTTCACAAGGCGCCCTTTCTATTAGCGCCATTTTACCCTCAAGATCCATTTTGCATCCCTAAATGTAATTTTTCGGGGCTTTTAATTGGTGCGCATGCGGTAAAAACAAAGAATTAGGGGGCAATTGACAATTCAAATATGCTTAGGGGCTAGTGCCCATTTGCGAAAATTCAAAAAACTAGGCAGCTATTGGCGCTGGCGCATGCTGTTTCATTAGGACGGTTATCTCTCCGGCTAGCCTATTTAGCTCCACCTGGTTTTGGTTCATTATCCCAAGCTTCCGGAGCGATGCCTTGTTCTTGGAAAAATCCAGGCTAAAAAGGCTCGAATTTGCCTCGACCAGCTTGTGCGCTGCCACTTTAGTCACCCTTCCCTTTACTCTTCCCATTCATATCACCAATTTTTAAGCAATTTTCTAATAGCCCCGGGCAGATTTTCGCGCCTTGCCCCTTTCTTTAAAAAAGAAAGGTGCGAACGGCTCCGCGCCAAAGAAATAATTTGATTTACGGATCAAAATGATATTTTTCTCAGAAGCGAAGCCGCCGAATTTAAAGGCATTTCGAACTGCCGTCTACAGGTCCAAAGCCTGCCATGCTTGGCCGCTACACTACGGGGCTAGCCCTATTTTTCTGCATCCCTTCCTTTAAATGGCTTCCACTTTGCCCAATTTCCTGGCAAAAACAACCAAATTCTGCGATTTTTCAAGGGGAACCTTTTTGCCATCCTTTTCATAGAAGCTATCCATGATTTCAAAGCCCTTGCCTTCAAGCAAGCCTTCGAGCTCCCCTTTTTTGAAGAAATAGTAGTACCTGCCCCGGCCAATCCCTCCGGGCACCTTCCACTCGATGCTTGCCTCCTTTTTTCCCCCGGATTGGTTTTCCGACCAAACTGAAACGAAAAGAAGGCCGCCTTTTTTTAGGGTGCGGGAAAATTCCAAAATTGCTTGGGGCTGCTCCTTGGGAATTAGGTGGTGAAGGGCCGCTATGCAGGCGATTTCATCGAAAAACGAGGCGGAAAACGGGATTTTTTGGATTTGACCATCGACGACGCATGCATTTTTTGCATCCGAGTCAAGAAGCCTTTGCCTTGCATATTTGAGCATCTCAAATGACGAATCGATGCCATATGCCTCCTTGCATCCCCTTGCGATTTCCACAAGGTTCCTGCCATTTCCGCAGCCGGCGTCCAGTGCCCGATCCCCGGGCTGGATTTTAGGGAGGAAGAATTTTAGCGCCGAAAATGGGGTTTTCCTGCTTTTTTCCCATTCGGAGGCGATTTCGTTGTATACTTGCATGCGATCATTCCTATAATGCGATTACATTTAAGATTTCCATTGCGGCCAATTAGGTGATGTCAATTTTGAAAAACACATCGAATTTTTCCCCGTTTTCCTTCTCGAGGATTATTTTTACTATGTGTTTGCCCCTTTCCCGGATCCTAAGCGCTTCATAAAATGTTTTTCTCCCTCCGTTTGCAAGAACGGCTTTTTTTGCTTGCGAGCTTTTTCCATCCACCATAATTTCGAAGGAATAAAGCCCCCCCTTGCCCTCCCTGTTCAATATGTCAAAGCCGAATGTGAATGTTTCGTTTGCCTCCATTTCCTTGGGGATGGTCTTTTCAAGCAAAACCAATGCTGAGTATTTCTCCGGCTGCTTTTGGAAGAGCATCAGGAGCATCACAAGGGAAAAAAGGGCCGCCGTTGCGAGGAGGTATTTGAAAACAGTGTTCCCATCCAATGCGTTCGCGGTTGCATCATTCTTAATTCCTTTGGCATTAAGCGCCATCCTGCCTTTTTTTGCTGCCTTCGATGCGCGACCGCCTCCCGATCCACCAGCCTTGCGTTTTATCCCCATGATGTAATTTTCGGAGGTGCAATTTATAATCCCTAATTCCCAAATCGTAGCCTATGGAAATTGGGGAATTGGAAAAGCTTGCCATGGTTTTGGAGGCCTTGGCGTTAAGCGGCGCCTACGGGATTATGGCAAAAAACATAGGGGAGGGGAAAGCCGAAATCACGCATTATCTTTTCCCCAAATTTTTTCCCAACATCAAGCCTGCCATGAGCGCTAAGGAAGTTGGCGAAAATCCCGCATATTTTGAGGCACTTTCAAAAATGAAAGCCGCAGGGTTCGAATTCGATACGGCCGATGCAAGTGGGAATTTTACCGGCCTTGCCAGATTGGTGGAAGTGCTGCCGTTTGCATTACAGGAAACCGAGCTTGCCGAAATCCGGAGAATAAAGGGTTTTGCGGCCCTCAATTATTTGATTGGCGTGCTGGATTCAAAAAATATCCAGAAAATATAAAATTTCAAAGTCCCTGCTAAGCTTTTGCCTTTTTTCCTATTAGCCCATTTTGCCTCCCGAATCCCAACCTATAAATAGCTTGATTTCCAGAAGAATCCGGAAGGTGTTAAGCATGAAATTCGTTGCATTAATTCTACTGGCTTCCATTTTGCTTTTCGGCTGCACAAGCACTCCGCCGCAGGCAAGCCCGTCGGTGAATATTGTAGCGTCCGTTCAGCCCTCGGGAGTTCTGGCCTCTTCAGTTTCCGCCTCAACGATAATTCCGTCAAATGCGCCCTCGCCCATTTCCGGCCTCTCCAAATTCGTGCCATACGACAAGGAGCAATACGAGAATGCCCTGCTTTCCGGTAAAATCATCCTCATGTTTTTCCAATCAAGCGCATGCCCGGATTGCGAGATTCAGAAGGCCGTAATTGAGGGCACCTTCAAATCGATGGCCCTAAGCAACGTCGCCGGTTTCAACGTCAAATTCATTCCTCCGCAGGCAAATCCCGACGAGGAGGCGATTGCAAAAATATTTTCCGTCAATTCAAGCGGCACCATCCTGGTTCTCGGGGAGAGTGCTGTCGAGAAATACAAGGATTCGAGGAGCCTATCCTCGGAGGAAATAGTTCTTGAACTTGAAAAAGCCGGCGCGAGGTAATTTGCCCATTAGTTGAATTGGAAATTGATGCGGGAGCGCTTTTTTGCATGCTTGCTAAGGTTAATATTTGGTTTTAACATCCTAGTTATGAATCCGCATGCCAATTGCCCTGAGTGTAAAGGATATTTCCCTGAGCTATGGCAAAACGCAGGTGCTGAAGGGATGCTCGCTTGATGTCGAGGAGAATGAGATTTTCGGGCTGCTTGGGCCAAATGGCGCAGGGAAAAGCTCGCTTATGAGAGTTATAACCGGACAGGCAAGGCCCCAAAACGGCCAGGTCGGCTACTGGGGCAAGGATTTATCCTATGCCATTTCCGAAATCAAGAAATTCATTGGTCTAGTGCCGCAGGACTATTCGTTCGCCTTTGATTTTACTGTTCTCGAAAACTTGCGGTATTTTTCAAAGCTTTACGATTTTAGCGGGGATGAGCTGGAAAAAAAGGTCGAATCACAAATCTCATCTTTCCTCCTAGGGGGCAAAAGGGATGCTGTTGCTTCCAACCTTTCTGGGGGCTACAAGCGCTTGCTGAATTTTGCACTCTCCACCCTCCATTCTCCAAAATTGCTTTTGCTGGATGAGCCTACCGTAGGCCTTGATCCCGACATCCGCTTCACCGTTTGGCAAATTATAAAGCAGATGAGGGATCAAGGAAAGACGATAATACTGACGACGCACTATTTGGAGGAAGCAACCTACCTATGCGATCGGCTTGCAATAATTTACGCGGGCCAAATATTGGTGCTTGGCACCCCTACGGAATTGATTGCCAAGTATGGTGGCGATACCACCATTTTCGTGAAATTATCTATTCCAGCCGCATCTTTAGAAAATTCCGTAAAAAAAATCAAGGGGATCATCAGTGCGCAGGCAAATGGCAAGGTTTTGGTTGTTAATTGCTCGCCAATCGATGTCCTTAGGGTCATAACCTCCCTTGGGACTTTCATTGCCAGGGAGGATTTGACCGTGCAGGAAACATACGTGAAGGAGCCCACGATGGATGATGTGTTCAAGGCGCTTGTTGGAAGGGAAATAGGTGTCAAATAATGGGCATTTTTACCGTTATGAAAATGGAGCTTAAGTTCATCTCCTCGCAAGGGTCGACTGCCCTGTTGATTTTGCTCTACCCCCTTGTGCTCATGATGGTTGTCGGGCCAATTTTCACTTCTATTGGCGCAAAGGGCGTCCTGATTGCCGTCCATTCGGAATTAAGCGATCCCCTTCCAGAGCTGGAATCGCAATTTGTGTATTTGGTCAAATCAAAGCCTGATATGATACGCGAGGTATTGTCCGGAAAAGCGGTAATGGGCCTTAGCATGGAGGTCGATGGGAATGGGAGGAGGCATATGTACGCCTACTATACTCCCGGAAAGGAAATTGTTGCAAACGCCCTTGCATTGCAATTGCAGGGGAAATTTTCTGATGTATCCGCCACCCATGTCGAGACCAACCTGATTGCGATTTGGCAGAACATGAAGAGCCTCTCAACTGATATCGATGCAAAGCTTGTGAAAATACCAAGCGTCCGGAGTTCCCTATTAGAGAGCAAGAACAAGATGTCCTCATTAAAAAGCAACATGGATTTCCAGCAAAGTGCGGTTCACGATAATTGGGTTACACTTTTTCACAATACAAATGCATAGTA
>JBBSVW010000076.1:0-15119 GCA_038046605.1 Microcaldota archaeon
ATTCGCCTTGCCAATATGGAATAACGCATCAAGTAATTGTGGAGTGGTAAATTGGGGGGCACAAGAAACGATTTGGGAAAAAGCTGAAAAATCATTTATCTCGAATCTATCAGTAATGATTTGCGCTTTTCCCCCTCTTACCTTTGCATTCTTTTAAGGACATCTGATTCGCTTTTTATCCCCAGCCTTTTCGCATGCTCATTCCCTTCCCTTATTGCCTCCTCAAGCATTTCGGAAGCAGTAGGCACACTGATCATTTTGAAAATTATCATTTCAGGTGTTGCTGTGACTGCGAATTTGGAACCGGGCAATAGGTGCCTCATCCTTCGAATCCTGCCCGGGATAACCACCTGCCCTTTTGGGGAAAGTGTCGTAATGTCCACATCGTTCTCATCTTTCATAATAGCCACCATAAGTAAATCTATTTTACTTTCTTACTTTATAATGGTATCGTCCTTATTTAGGCAAAATTCATGTGTTCAACCTGGCGCTCTTGCATATGGGGCCCAATCGGAATCTTTAAATATTATTAAGCTATTATTAAGTATTATAAAGTTGAGAATATGCAAGAATTCGAAAGCCAGGGCTTGGAACTCAAGCGCGAAATAGAAAATTTCAAGGATGCATCTAAGGCTGTTTGCGCATTTGCAAACACATCCGGAGGGCGCTTGATAATAGGGATATCTTCGGATGGGAAGGTTACGGGCGTGCCGGGCAATTTGGATTCACTCCAGCAAAGGCTTGAAGGGGCAATCCAGCAGGTTTCGCCAGTGCCTTTCCACAAAATTATGGTTGAGGAGCGTGAAGGGAAAAAGGTTGTTGCTGTTGAAATCTACCCCATCGGACAAGGCGCATTCTGCACTTTCGGCGGAATCGTCTACTACCGCGCTGGCAGCACAAATTCGAAACTCGAGGGCAGGACCCTTCAGGACTATCTGATAAAGCGCCAGATTCTCTCATTCGATGAATCCGCAAGCAAGGCAAAAATTGGCGATATGGATTTAGGCAAGCTATCCTCCTTCCTGAAAAAACGCTCTCCCGAGGTGGATTTTGAGGAACGCAAGGCAAAAGAATACTTGGTCAATTTGGGCGTGGCGCAGCAAAACGGGACTTACGCCATCAAGAATGCAGGCCTTCTTTTTTTTGCAAAGGAGATCGCAATCTTCCTTCCCCAAAGCGAAATCAAGCTCGCAAAATTCAAGGGCAACTCGCCAGTTGAAATAATCGACTCCAGGTTCGCCACATCGACTTTATTGGAAAATCTAAAGGAAGCGGAGGATTTCATACGCAAGAACACGCGCACAAGCATTCGAATTGAAAAGGTGCAGCGCGACGAAGTGCCCGAATATCCCCTGAAAGTGATACGCGAAGCGCTTGTCAATGCCCTTGTCCATCGCGATTATTTCAGCAAGGATGCCGTGCAAATAAACATTTTCGACAATCGGATTGAGTTCCTAAACCCCGGAACGCTCCCAACGGGTTTAAGCAGGGAAATATTGGGGACCCTTTCAATCCAGCGCAACCCCCTAACCTATAGGCTTATGCGCGACATGGGGCTTATGGAGGGGCTGGCTACTGGCATCCCCAGAATGAGGGAGGCTATGTTGGAAAATGGCCTTCCCGAGCCGCGATTTGAAGAGCTGGGAAGTTTCTTTAGGGTCACTATTTACAGCCAGCAATTGGCGCCTAAGGGCGTTTTGAATGAAAGGCAAACAAGGGCGCTTGCATATTTGGAAAAAAATCCCTCAATCTCATCAAAAACATACGGCCAACTGGTTAAGGTTTCAAATCCTGTAGCGGTTTTAGACCTAAATGGCCTATGCAAGGAAGGTCTCCTTAAAAAAGTGGGCAAAACTCGGGGATCTTATTACATTAAAGCCCAACTTAATAATATTTAATAATACTTAATAATAACCTAATAATATTTAATAATAATTTAAGGATTTCTTGCCTCCAATTCGTTGATTTTCATCGTTTCCAATCAGCCAAACCTTAGGTCCGATCAGCACGCCGCCGTGCTCACATTATAAGTCGCATTATGCGGATAATCCAGCTTGAACCACGAGTAGCTGCTGTTAGTTACATCGCATCCCCCGAATACGCTTGAATTGAAATACAAATGGTCGATGATGGTCTGGTTGCCCTTGGTGGGATGCCCGACTGCGGCAATTTTCTGCAGGTTCACAAAGCTCTCCAGCCCGATAACCCGCGGCGAGAGGGCCGCATACTTGCCCTGCAGGTAATTCTTCCCCTCCATCCGGTCAAGGAAGCTCCCGCCGTCATCGGTGCCCATATAAACTTCCTGCGTTATCGCCTGATCCACTGACCAACTGCCGTAAACCGTAAAGTTCGCCCGTTTGATGAGCCTTTTTATGAAGCCGTTGGTATTCAGCGGATAAAGCACATCCTCCATGCCTTCCAATGGCAAAATATAGCTCTCATTGTAAGTGCGCACAATCGAGACGATGCCATCGGTGTCCGTCGCATTTACGAACAGGAGCAGGGAAAATTGGAGGTTGAAGCTGTCGTAAGGCGCCACATTCAAATACAGGATGGTGATGTTCGTATCGAACCCGAACCGCCTCCCTTGGGCGCTCATTCGACTTGCCCAATCCAGCAAAGAGGAGCCCGCCATGAATTGCGAACTCTTGTTATAGATGGTGGCATTGTACATCAGTTCGACAATGCCCGCCTGCGAATTGTTCAGGGCGGTGCCGTCCACGTCAATTTCGTTCACCGCGGAAATCAGCGCCCGCTTGGAGGTGATGGCAAAAATCCGGGGCACATCCTGCGAGATGGAATTCGCAAAATTAGAAATCTCTATCCCCCTGATTTTCAGCGAAGCCAGCTCGTCGCGGGAGCCCGCCGCCTCCTGATAAGTGATTAGGTACAGCAGGATGGGCACGACTAGCAAAAGCGTGATCAGCGAATACACGATGCCTTTGTGCTTCCCTCTTGGCATAATTCTTATCCCGAAATCCTTATGTTGTTTTCCAATTGATCGAATATTCTTAAAACGAAGATGCGAAAAATATCTATTGCGATTTGATGTGCCGTGCATCCTTTTTTACCCTGCGCATTTTTTTTCTACACCCAAACCGAAATCGTCATATCCACAACACCTCGAGGGGGATAATCCCCCTACTCGTGTTGCCTCTACCCCCTTATTTACACCCAAACCGAAATCGTCATATCCACCGGCCCCCAGGCGTTGGGCACAAGCTGCAGCACGTTCGCCTGCGCGTTGACCTCCCCGCCGATGATGATATCTATTGGGTTTGTGCTCTCGCCCGCATTTCCTGAATTTGAAGGAATGGTGAAATAATTGAGCTGTATGAGCAATGTCAAAATTGCGCAGTCCATCGCATCGCCGTTGGGATCGCTGCACGAAAGGAGGCTTGCCACATCAACTGGCGCAGGATCAAAGCAATTGCTCGTCAGGCTGGGTGTGCAGAGGGGCAAATCCGCCCCAAACGCAACGTTCGTGGAGCCGTCCTCTATACCGTCATGGTTGTTGTCGTAATAGATGGTAACATTCTTCCCCTTCAGGTTCGGGTAGATGTTCCCATACGATGTTGATGCCTTCAATCTGGATGTGTAAATCACCCTGTTGAACGTGGAGCAATTCTGGCTCGTGAATGTTTTATTCAATCCGAGTTCGTCCTTCACATAGTTGAATTCATCCGTTTTCAGGAGGCTCACCGGCAAATAAACGTGGAACGGGTCGCCCATATCCGTGTATAATAAGTTGAAACTGGTCAAATTGAAAACATTCTTGAATCCCGATGTAGCCGACGAATTCACATAAGCTCCGCTCGTCCAGTAATTTCCGGAATAGCTGGTCATCTTTGCATCCACAATTGGATTAGCAATGTTCGATGGCGGTATGAAAAACGAGCCGTTGCAGCCTGGGAAAGTGTCGGTTTCCGATGTTACCTGTATGACCTTGTATTCGGGCGCCGGCACAGCTGGCGTATATTGGAATTCTATATACGATTCCGGGTAAAGCGTTGCTCGCGTGAGGTTTCCGGAGAATGTGATTTCCTGCGTGGCAGTAGTTTTGGTGTTGATATTGAGGGCGATTTGGCAATAGATGTTTCTTAGTTCTGAAGCATTCGTGCTTGTGTAGAAGGTGCCATTTCCCGCTTCTGCAATAGCCTCCAACGTTTGATTCGCATTCAGGCAACTAGCCAAAGGCCCGAATCCAACCGAATCGATTGTCACATTTGAGAAGGATTTGAATATCCTGTCCGCGGAATACATTGCATTCATGGATGCATACGACTGGTTGAAGAAATTGGCGCAGTTTTCATAGGAGCCGTCGGTGCCGCATGAGTTGCTCGTCCCGGAAGTATTGCCCTCAAAATCCTGCGCAAGGAATGCCGTCACGATCCACGAATTCCCATTCCACATCACGATTCTTCCGGTACCGCCAACCGCATAGCCCTCGGAGGAATTGAGAATGGCTATCGCTTTCAGGGGGTCATTGGTATTAGGGAGTGTATATGCCGTGGTGGTGTTGATTGGGGGTGTGGGGATCCACCGGTATATCCGGCCTGTCGAAGTTGAGGCGAACGCAAGAGTCGAATTGGCAAAGGATATTCCCCTGATGTCAGGAGTGCTTGATGCCCTCTCCCTGAACCAATTGTTTCCTCCGTTCCAGCGGTATATTTCATCGGCATCCGTTCCCGCCAATGCGAGCGTGGAATTCCAGCCATCAAGTGAGTAAATGACCTGTCCTCCCAAATCCACATGCTGCTCCCAATTCGATTTCAAACCCTTCCATGCCCATATTTGCCCAGATGTGGTGCCTGCAAAAGCCCAGGAGCCGTTGGCGATGGTGACGGAATACCATGTCTGTGTGCCAGTATCATTGAACACCGCCCAATTCGCGCCATTCCAGCCGTATATTTCCCCATTTGCACCGACAGCGAAGCCGAATGTATCGTTCCACATATCTAATGCATTCAAATTGGAGCCTCCAACATCCTGGCTTAAAGCCCATGAATTTCCATTCCAGAAATATATCTCTCCCGCATTGGCCGCTGCGAAAGCGTAAGTTGAGTTGAGCATTGAAATTGCATTTATATGCTGGGTTGTGAGCGTTCCCTGAAAGCCCCAATAATTGCCCGTACGCCTGCTTACATTGCCATTATTTTGAACAACCATGCTGCTATACCCTCCCGTGTTGCTAGCCGCCACTCCGTTGATTACACTGCAGGTGGTAGTAGGTATGCTTCTTTGGTTGGTCTGGCCGTCCGTCATGACAATCACGTACTTCTGCCTTGCCGGCGAGCTCTGGGTTTTCAGGATTTCCCACGCGCGGTTTATGGCGCAAGATACGCAAGTGCTTCCGCTTGGAACGTAGCCGTTGATCATATTCGTCAAATACGTGAGGTTAGCGGTCCCGCCGTTCTGCAAGCTGGTATTGTGCACGGCGCTTGTGCTGAAATTTACAATTGCCACTCGGTTCCCCAACAATGGCGTCCCGCCGCCGCAGGCAGACGTGTTCCCGCCTAAAATGGCATTGATGAAGTCCTTGTCCAAGCATCTCGCTACCGAAATCCTGTTCGTATTCGGATCGCTGTATACTGCGGGATTGTTGCAGTCGACGATGTTATTCCCCGAACTTCCGCTGTCCATTTGCCATGCCATGCTCCCCGAAACATCCGTAATTAACACCACGTCTACCGTGCCGTTGAGCTTGCCGCCGGTAATGTTCGCGCCGGTTAGGAACCTCAAGGGCATCGTATTCTGGCTCAAATCCACGTACGTTATCCCATTGGCTGCGAACAGCGCCGTGAAATTGGCATTGTTGATCGTTATGCTCTCGGTCTGATTGTTGCCGGTGTGGTTGAGGAAAGTGGTGTTTCCGATCAGGCCTAATGTCGTATAATTGGCAAACGAATACAGCCTGATGAGCGCGTTCATCGAGGTAATGTTTCCGGGAACATAAAACGAATCATACAGGTTCACGAGCCCGTCGATTCCGGGAAAACGGTATCTCATCGTGCCGTTGATGTAAGGGATGAGCTGGCTCGTGGTATAAGTTACCCTCAAATAGCCGCCTCCGAAATATTGCTTCGTGATGTTCGCGCTCGGGAAAACGAACGTGAAATTATTCATCCCGCCTGCCGTGAAACCGGAAATGAACGAATCATTCGAAAGGATGGTCCAGTTATTGACCGAAAAGTTGCCCCCGCTCACATTGAACAGTTTGCAATTTGAGCTGTTCCCGTTGAGGCACATCAAGAAGTTGCTTTCCGAATTCACTTCCAAATAAATTTTATTTATGGTTGAGTTGATCGGCACGTCCGTGATGGTCGCAGTAAGGTTCCCCTCCCCCACGAACCCGCCGAAGAAGAAATAAGCGTTATCCTCCTTCCCGAGGATGTTCTCAAGGAAGGCCCTTGCGACGAATCCGGTTGAATTCCTGTTCCTCGCAAATCCCGATGCGGCCTTCCTGCTTGCAGAAACGAAATTGGTGGCGTTCATCACTGTGGAATTGTAAATAGTGTCGCTCCCGTTGATGATGAAGCTCCATTTTAGCTCTGCAGATATCAGCCCCCCCAGAAGCGCCTTTGTAATATTGGCAGCATCCCCAAGGTCCTGCGGCGTCTGCGAAGCGGATAAGCTGCCCAGCACATCAAGCAAAGTCGAATTCAAATCCTCTTCTGTCAAAGCCGGCGGCACCCTGTTGAACATCGACGCAATCACCGGTTCGTATCTTACATCCCTGATTTTCGTCTTCGAGAGCACGTCTATTGCATCCTCCGCCTGAAGGTGCAAATATTGTGAAGAGGTCTGGGGTGCGGGGCTTCTTGAAGTGAGCAAGGCCACAATCGGGATGAGAGCCAGCACTATCAAAAGCGCCAGTATCGCATCAATTGTGAACGCTATCCCCTTGCCCATGCTTCGCACCTGAAAATTTATAGCCCCGAAACGGATGAAAATTCAAAAATATTTTATTTTGTAAACATTTTCGTCTTCCTTTGCTGCTTAAGCCCGCAAGTGCCTTTTCCCATACTCAAAACATGCCGTTTACACCCAAAATGATATCGACATGTCCGACGGCCCCCATACGTACGGCACCAGTGAAAGCAAATCCACCTGCACGTTCAAATCGGCCGTCAGAATGATGTCTATGGGGTTGCCAATTGTACCAGAAACATTGAGATTGCCGTAGGTAGTTACCAAATTGAGCTGGTTCAACAGTTGTATGAATGCATTATCGACTGCATTTGTGCCGGGGCTCAAATCCGAGGCATTGACCGGATTCGGGTCGAATTCCGGGAGGTTTGACCCCACAGCGACGTACGAAAAGCCGTCCCAAACCCCGTCGTGATTATTGTCATAATAAACCGTAACATTCCTCCCGATGCCTTCAGGGAACACGTCCGTATAAGTTGTGGAAGCCTTCAGCCTCAGCGTGTAAATGACCCTGTCATATTGGGAGCAGATGGGGCTGTTGTAGGAGGTTGAATTGCCCAGCACGTTGTTCGCGTAATTCGTCTGGTTAACCCCGAAAAGTTCCACCGGCAGATAAACATTGAACGGATCCCCGAGGTTGACATATGCGGGCTCGTTGTAGTTTGAGAGGTTGAAAATTTCGCGCGGTAGGTTTCCGGTCAGGCTGTTATTGATAGAAACCGCCTTCGTCCAGAAATCGGATGAATAGGCGGTTCTCCTCGCATCCATAATTCTCACGGACGGCGGCACGAAGAAGCTGCCATTGCAGGAGGGGAAGACATCCGTTTCCGCATTCAGCGAAATTTCCTTATACCCCGGATCCGGTGTTGCGGAATCGTATTGGAACTCAATGTAGGAGTCCGGATAGAGGGTGGAATTGGAGCCCTGCACGCTCACGACTTGCTGGAGGAAGGTTACTGTTTTAGTTATTTCTTTGGCGATATCTTCGTAAATTTGAAGCAATTCCGAATAATTGCTGGAAGAATATGCTTTCCCGCCGGTACAATTTGCAATGGTGCTAAGCAAGCTCATGTTTGCATAGGGACCGAAGCCGACGGCGTAGATGGTGATATTGTTTCCGTTCTTCGCGTAGGGCGAAATGCTTCTTGTTTGGCAGGCAAGGTCAATGCTTTGCTTGTTAGCCTGGCTAGAGGAGCAGGAGGGGGAGTATGATCCGACCGATTCATCTGAATTATCGCATTGGTCAGGATTACCATCCGTCATCAATAGAACTGCCCGGATCTTGCTGTATGAGCTGTATGGCGCCTTGGGGGGCAATGCATCCAAAGCGTCCGTTTCAGGTTTTGCTGCGAGGGGCAGTAATCTTGCGCGTGCCTCTGCGATCGCGCATGCCAAGCATCTCTTCGCTCCTCCCGGAGGATTCGGCACTGCATCAATGACCGTATATAGGGAATTTATATTATTCGTAAGCGCCTGGTCGGTATTTGAAGGCTGCGGTGCATTATTCCTGTACCCAAAGTGGGATATCCTATTTCCGCTGGTGCCATTTAAAACTACTTCCACGAATTTCTTTGCTACTGGGCGGGTGCCGTCATAAAGTGTGGCGTTTCCACCTCCGCACGAAGGAAGCGAACCATCGTTTATTAATTTACAAAGTGACATCGAGCCTGCATTTCCTGTAGTTATTACAGCATCCACGCCTCCTGTACCGTTGCTGAAATTCCCGGCCCTATGCCCAAATCTAAGGGGGTTAGTTGTGCTGCTTATTGATGGGTAAGTTAACCCGAAACCGGCAAGCTGTGCTGCAATCGTATCATTGAATATTTTAATATCGTACAAAGTGCCATTGCCCTCCGGAACCTCCCAAATCGTCGCATTCCCTATCTGCAGGAAGGTCTGCAAATCCGTATAGAGATGCAGCCGGATGGTCATGTTCGTGATGTTCCCAATAACGTAAAACGAATCATAAATGTTAGCGGCGCCTTCCGCTCCGGCAAAGTAATACCGGAACATCGGCACCGGCAGGAATTCATCCGTGGAATATTGCACCTTCAAATAGCCGCCGCCGAAATACGCGCTGGAGAGCGTGTTGTTCAGGAACCGGAAAGTGAAATTGTTTACCGCTTGATCCTGCACCAAATCAAGGCAGGTCTGGTTTGTAACCGTCCAATTGTTAACGCCAAAGCCGCCGGCATTCGTGAGGTTGAAGGTGGCGCAATAATCGTTGTTGATGTACATTGAAAAATTGTCGATCGCATTCACTTCCAAATATATTTTCTGGATAGTCGCGTTGAACGGGATGCCGCGGATGGTCGCCGTGATGTTTCCCTGCCCGATGAATCCGCCGAAGAAGAAATATTTCGAATCCTCCTTTCCGAAGATTTTTCCCAAGGTCGCAGACGCCGCATAACCCGTGGAGCTCTGGTTCCTCGCAAATCCCGATGCCGCCTTCCTGCTGACCGAGACGAAATTCGTGATGTTGATGGCAGTGCTGTTGTAAACCACATCCGAGCCGTTGATGGTGAAGGCCCATTGCAATCCCCTTGGCACCAGCGGTTCTATTAGCATTTTTGTGATGTTCGCGGCATCCGCCAATTTATCCGCATCCTGTGTTGCCCACAGCCCGCCGAGAACATCCAGGATTGAGGAATTCAGGTCGTTGTCCTTCAATACCCCCTCCCTGAAGAGGTTATCGATTACCGGCTCATTGCGGACATGCCTTATTTTCATTTTGGAGAGCACGTCCACCGTATCCTCGGACTGCAGGTGCAGGTACTCGTACGCCGTTTGCTGCGATGTGTCCCTCGAGGTAAGGACGGAAATCAGGGGGATTGCGGCCAGGATTACCAATAGCGCCAGTATCGCATCAATTGTGAACGCTATGCCCTTTCGTTTATCCATTTTCTCATCCCGAAATTACCGATCCCAAATATACGAATCCATGCCGCATGACCATATGTTCATCTCCAAACCGCCAATCTCAAATTCACGAATTCCTGGCTCGTATCATTATATTTCAAAATCACCAGCCGCTGCGCATACGCGATTTCCCTTGCATCCGCAGATATGGTGAAATTGGTAAAATTCACATTCTCATAAAAGACCACGTTCCCGTTCCTGTCACGCATCTCCGCCCCCAGCTGGTAAGCGCCTGCGCCCAGCCGGAATTTCGCATCGGAATAATTGCTTATCATATAGAGGAAGAAATACCTGCTCTTATTCGCGCTTAGGATGCGTTCTTCACCCTCCACGAGCCCGATGCTCTTCACGAAGGTATTGTTCCAATTCTCTGGCGAGCCCTTCGTCCTTATCAAAGTATCCGTGGCACTCAATGCGCTCGCCTGCATGTCCCGCGTCCTCTCCTGATTGTCCACCTGCAGGTTCAGCGAGCCCCACATGGGCGAGATTATCAGCAGGGCGGCTATGAAAATCACTAGCCCCACAATGAAATCGCTGGTAAACAAGCCCTTTCTCAACTATTTTTTCACCTATTTTTCATAAATATTTTACTGATGGGGGCGGAGCCCGAATGCCTTATTTTCCCTTCCCAGTGCCAGAATGTTTCCCTTCCTAGCCGCAGATTGATTTTTTGCCGTTATTTCGGTTTTCCCATTCCTTGCCGTTAACATGACTTCTTTCCCAACATGACTTTTTCCATCTTTTCACGCTATAATTATTTCCCCATTTGTATTATTGATCAAGTTCAGGCCCTGCCTTGCTCCGCCCGTGACATTTGGGGTGAGAAGGGGGAAGCTTTTCGTGTAGTTTTCGCCGTATATGATGTCCAGCCTTTGCTCATCATTGGTTATGTTTATCGTATAGTTGCTGTTCGAAAGCCCAAAGGGCATGTAAAATTTGGAACTGTACCCATCGCCGACTGAAACGGCAATATTGATGTTTATTGCAGCAATCCCCCCGGCCTTATCCGCCTCCAGCGCATCCTGGCTCCTGCGGATTGAGTTCAGCCGGCTCGCCGCCTCGGCGCTGAAAAGTATGAGGAGCAGAAGCAGGAAGCCGAAGTAAGTAACGAGCTCGATTCCCGCTTGTGCCTTTTTAGGAGGGATAGCCATCTTCATCTTTCGCCATCTTGCATTTATTCCGTGATGTTCACAAAATTTGTTTCCGCTTTAATAAGTACCCTAATCCTTCCCAATCGTGTCGGGAGCGAGCCTGTCACGTTACCAATTGTGACCGCATAAATCTGGCTCACGCCCCCTGCGGTATTCAGCTTGATTAGAACCTCCCTACCCGAGGGATCATTGCCAACGGAGGTCGATTCGATGTTATCCGGCATATCCAAATCCAGGTAAATGCTAGCCGGGGGCCCTTGCACATAAACGGAATCCGCCGCATCCTTTATTTTATTCACGGCAACCCGGGCGTAAGTCACATCAAGTTCTCCCTTGGTATCCGAAAGCGATGAATTCACATAAAGCCAAAGCGGCAGGATGATTGCAATTGCAAACCCCAGCATCACCATGTATTCCATGGCGGCCTGCCCCCTTGTTTTCGTCAAGCGGGTGTGAAAACAAAGTGATGGATTATTATCTGCGGATTTCTCTTTTTCCTGCCTATGATTGATTGCTTTTTTGCCACTCATTTCCATTCTTATCAATTAACCTTCCCGGCTTTATAAGCAACAGCCTCAAAAGCTGATTTTATCTCACGGATGGATCGAATTAAGGTTCCGGGAAAAAACTAAAAATCAGATGGGCAAATCAGGGATTTTTCCTCTTTTCAAAATATTTCATGAAGAAAAGCTCCTTATGGTTTGTTTCCTTGAATCCAAATGCCTTCCCGATATCCTTGATCTTCATCGCAATTGCGATGTTGCAAATTATTGCCAGCCAAATCAGGACAAAAAGCGCCGTGACATAGGTCGTTTCGCTTATTGGCAGGAATAGATCGGGTGAAAATGACGAAAGGAAGTTTACTGCAACAATCCCGCTAAGGATTGCCAATAGGAAGCTGGAATACATGATCCAGGTTATGACCTTTTTCAATAGCTCATCGCTAAGGGCCGCCCTTGCGCCGCGCAGCTCGTAAATTGCAACTGCACTTCCAATCACGGAAACGGCAAAGAATGCCGCTTCCAAACCCAGGACAAATATCGAAACCATTTTGCTCACCTATCCGTTTGCAAATCCCAATTGTTTTTCCCTAATTTCTTTCCATTATTTTTTTGGGGGCCAAGCCATTCTAAAAACCATTTCATATTCTTCTTCCTTTCCAAACCATTCCGTATCTGCCATCCAAAACTCATTTTGAATCTACCAACCAAAATGATCCCATATGCCCGTTTTCATTATTTGTTCAGGCTTATGACCTTGTCTGAAATCCTGCTAAGGCCGTTCAATATCTCCGATTTCATGTCATCCTCGACCGAAAGCATTATCCCCTGCAGGTTCTCAAGCCTGATTTTGCTTGTCAGGAAAAGCGCGAATTTCATGATCTCGTTGATGCTGTTGTAAACCGTGAGTGTGGATGGGGAATCAAACACGACGACCTTCTTTCCCGGCAAGGCAAGGGCCATCTCGTTCACGGCCATCGCTATGGCCGAGAGGTTGTTTGGCTGCACATACACCTCATGCTCCGTATGCTTGATGTACTGCTGCGTTAGGGTGGAGATGCAATCTACCGTGTAAATTTTTCCCTTGTCTATCTTGTATTCGTCATACAGCTTGGTCATCACTGCTGCCGGCCTGATCATGGTGACATATATCACGGAATTCCCCTCGGCGATAAGCGCCTTTAGGAGGGATAGGTTGGTTTCGAGGTAGCTGTTCGAATCGCTGACAAACATGATGATGTAATTCTCCGGAAGGCCTTTTAGCCCATCTTTCAATTTTTGTGATACGCTATCCGATGCCATATGGGAATATGGAGGCAGGGTGCCTATTTATGGTTTTTCATGCCCGGAACTTGGTTAAATTCGTTTTATACTAAAAATCCCTTAAGTATTGAAAAAATTATTGATTCACAGAGGTAACTAGGGGGGAGGCGGCGCAATTGAGGGGGTAGGGCGACACGGTAGGGGGATGCTTCCCACTTGGTGTCGGGGCTTAGCCCCCATGGGGTGTCAGAAACACTTTAATACCCGCCAATGATAATAAGTCCGATTCCCTGGAATGGCAAAACTGGACACATCCATCGACCGTCTGGTCGAATACATCAAGATGAAGAAGAGCTGCACTGTGGATGATGTATCCAAAGCGCTTGGCATGGGGGCAAAGCAAGTTGAGGAGCTTTCCGAAATTCTTGCGGAAAGCGGCCTTATCGATGTGCGGTATGAATTTTCCGGCATCCGGCTATTCCCAAAAATTGTAAAGAAGGAAGGATTGGATGATGCGGCGGGCAAGGCTAAAGTCCTATCCGTTGTTGATAGGCTTGAGGGGGTAAAGCGCGAACTTACCGATGCCGAAAACATGTTCATTTTCTCGGGCCGGGATATTATCCGAAAGGTCGAGAATGCAAAGGCGCATTTTAGGGAAATCGAAAAATTAAGCTTCCCAAAGGAAAATGCAAAGGAATTAGATGCGAAGATGAACGAGCTGGATTCCTCCCTCCTAATATTCGAGGAAAAGATTGCAATCCTGCAGCAGGCAGCAGTTGACATAAAGCAGGAGGTTGATGCATTCAAGGCGCAGGTGCAAATTTTGGATCCCAGCCGGAAAACCGGCAGGATCAAATTCCCCTCGCTTGGAAATTTCATTCGTAAAATAACCGGAAAAATGAGGCGAAATGCCCAAAACCCAAAGGTCGATGCATGATGAAAATCCTTGCCACATACAAGCTTGAAAGCGAAAAGGTCGTTGCCGACGTGAAGATCGTTGAGCGCGACAATGAATACATCAACACCTACGAGCTCGAATACCTCCAGCTAAATGAGGCAACTAAAGCGGTCCTGAACAAGCTCAAGGAAAAAATAGTTGAAAAGGTCGACCTTAACATCTCGGATCTGATGGTTTCTGGCGAGGAGCCAAATGTGCGCAAGAAGTTCTCCGAGAAGGCGCGCGAATTCGTGAAAAAGGAGTTTCCGGATGCAACGACGGACGAGATGGAGTTCATGCTGGGCAAGCTCATCCAGGAAATGCTGGGCCTTGGCGATCTCGAGCTTTTGCTTGCGGACCCGCAGCTGGAAGAAGTGATCGTCAACTCCTCGCGCGAGCCCCTATGGGTATACCATCGCAAATTTGGCTGGCTGAAAACCAACCTTACCATACCAACTGAAGCGCAGATCCAGAATTATTCGGAAATAATTGCCCGCAAGGTCGGCAGGCAAATCACATCCCTAACCCCCCTGCTTGATGCCAACCTCCTATCGGGAAGCCGTGTGAATTCCGTGCTCCTTCCAATTGCCTCCAAGGGAAACAGCATAGTCATAAGGAAGTTCCGCGCCGACCCTTGGACAATTGTCAATTTGATTGATCCATCCGTTGCCACCCTGAATGCCGATGTTGCAGCGCTCCTTTGGATTTGCGTGCAATATGAAATGAACATCCTTGTCGGAGGGGGGACTGGAAGTGGAAAAACCTCCTTCCTCAATTCCATCATGCTATTCACCCCAACCAACCAGCGCATCGTATCAATTGAGGATACGCGGGAGCTTGTGCTTCCGGATTTCACGCATTGGACGCCCATGGTCACGCGCCAGCCCAATTCCGAAAACAAGGGGGAGATAACCATGCTTGACCTAATGGTCAATTCCCTTCGTATGCGGCCTGATCGCATCATCGTTGGCGAGGTTCGCCGTCAGCGCGAGGCTGAAACGATGTTCGAAGCCATGCACACCGGCCATGCCGTTTATTCGACATTCCATGCAGAGGATGTATTCCAGCTTAAAAGCCGCCTTGTCAACCCGCCGGTGAACATACCCGAGCTCTCGCTTGGCGCGCTAAATCTAGTTGTGATGCAATATAGGCAAAGGCGAAGCGGCATTAGAAGGTGCTTTGAAATTGCCGAATTCATCGAGGAGGACAACAAGATCAGCATCAATGTCATCTATCGCTGGAACCCATCAATTGACCAGGTGGAAAAAG
Source organism: Microcaldota archaeon (assembly GCA_038046605.1). Lineage (GTDB taxonomy): Archaea > Micrarchaeota > Micrarchaeia > Norongarragalinales > SBBD01 > JACRGC01. The sequence continues at coordinate 14,970 of JBBSVW010000076.1, forward strand.
TGGGTGAATCCATCCGCCTCTACACTACCCTTGGCCTTTACACCGGCATGAAGCCAAAGGAAATCACTGGCGAACTCGAAACACGCGCAAGGGTACTAACATACATGTCAAAGAAAGGGATCACATCGGTCAACAATGTCGGCAGGATTA
>JBBSVW010000077.1:0-10767 GCA_038046605.1 Microcaldota archaeon
AACCTTTCCCTCAACTTCTCCGATGACATTTAGCACTTCGGATTCGTTTGCCTTCTCGCGCCGTTTTTCAATGATTGCAAGGGGGGCTCCTAGAATTTTTGCCATGGCGCGCGCCCTAACTACGCCGCCAACATCCGGTGAAACAACAACCACATCCTTGAGCTTTTTTTTCTTGAAATCCTCGGCCAGAAGGCCTACTGCGGTGAGGTTGTCAACTGGAAAATCGAAGAATCCCTGGATTTGCCCGGAGTGGAGATCAACGGATAGCACCCGATGGGCACCTGCAATTGAAATCAGGTCCGCAACTAGTTTTGCCGTGATTGGCTCGCGCGCATGAACCTTCCTATCCTGCCGGGCATAGCCAAAATAGGGGATCACGGCGGTAATTCGGCTTGCGCTTGCGCGCTTTAGGGCATCAAGCATGATTAGAAGCTCCATCATGTTGTCGTTGACGGGAGAGGGCATTCCCTGGATGATGAAAACATCCGCGCCACGGATGCTTTGCTTTATTTCAACGGATATTTCAGAATCGGAGAATTTAGTGACTGTTGCCTTGCCCAGTTCCAGCTTCAGGTATTTGGCGATATCCTGCGCAAGCTTTGGATTTGAATTGCCTGCAAAGAGCTGGATTTCCTCAAACTTCATATCGACCCCCTCAAATTAGCGCTTTAAATTAACCCTAATCTATTTTCCCTTTTGGAGTTTATTAATTTGATTGTAAGCGATTTGGCGTTCCGTCCGCTATTTGAGAAAACCGATCACGCAATCTCGTTTATCTCCTTTTCAAGGGAGAAGAATTCGCCGTCAATTAGGGCCCGGGAATTGGAAATCATCTCGCGGGGATCGAGGGTAATTATCCGGTCGTATTTCCGGCGCAGCTTGAGCGCATTGTGGGAGAATTCCGTTTTGCGCTTCTCCTTGTTTTCCGCCTTTTTCACCTGCGATTTAAGCTCGAGAATCTGATCTTTAAGGGATTCGTACTTCCGATCAACCAGGGAACCAATCATCTCGACAACATCATCGTTTGTGGACGGCTCAATTGGATTTCCCTCAAATAGGAGCACTTTGGCGTTTTGCGCCTTCAAAATCTGGGTTATTCGGTCAAGGGTTGAGCGGTTTTGCGCCGTAGCCTCAATTGCCCAAACGCTTTGCTGCAATGGAAGGATTCGTGTTTTGGCAAACTCGCGGGAAATCTTGCTCCTAAATGTGCTTTTGGCAAAGGCCTTGCTTCCCTTGATGTCATAGAATACCAAAAACCATTTCTTGAGTTCGGACATAAAAATTACCAAATGATTTTTCGAAATTGAGCGGAATGCGAAATAGAATGGAATTTTTCCATCCTGCAATTTTCAAATCACTCCGCCTAGCCGCCATTTCACTTATTTTGCACAATTGCGCTCTCAATTGCATTCTCCAAATTGGCCGCCGATTGTTCCTCCTTCTTTTCCGCAACATGCATGTTTATCTCGTAAATCGCATTGAAGATGCTGAAAAGCGCAGGCCTTGCATTTTCCGCGATGCGGTAAATTATGGGGTAAGTTTTCTGCTTGAACTTTCCGGTGCCGGCGCAGTAGATGCACTGCGCACTTGCGGTGCCATAGTTCTTCCTTCCGGTGCCGGCGCAGTAACTGCAATCGCCGGATTTGTTGGAGCTTTCAATAATGCCCTTTGTTTCCAATTCGCCAAGCACCTGGCATGAGCGCGCAGCGGTGATTTTGCTGTGCTTTGCAATCTGCGCGGAATAGCCATTGCCATTTATGAACAAATATCTAAGAACCAGAAGCGTTGCCCCCTTGAATGGGGAAATATTCGGGGCTTTGGGCTTGAAGGCCATTTCCGCGAGTTGCGTAGCTACTGAATCACTCTGCATAACACTAACACCACATTTTTCAAAGAATGAAATAGCCTAAGCCGCAATGGCAATAGGGCATCCCCAAGGTTCCCAGGCCGAAGAATTGCCCTTTAAACTACCCACTTCTTGAAATAAAACCTCTCTTTCCTCCCAAGGAACGAATGGAATTCAAGGCAAGTCGAAATAGGCAATACGCAATGGAAACGAATCTCCCCGCATTCCCCAAAATCAAAACCCTAATCCCCAAAAACCAACCATTCCAAACGAGGAAGAATACATAAATCAAAAAGGTTTATAAATTTACCCGCGATTTCCGGGGGAAATTGTGGTTTCCGGATTCGAAAAGCGCTATTTGTTGATTTTGGTTAAAATGGATTTAATTACTTTGCAATGCCAAAAACAATAATATTTCGAAATATTTGACCTTTTTGCAAATCAGCGCAACAGATATTAAAAATGTTCTTGCAACAGGTCATTTGAACACCCCAAAGAGCTTAATTTTTAATTTAACGGTAAGTAATCATAGGGATTCATATGAGGCTTCTAGAGCTCCACTGCGATTATTTCTCATACAAGGCGGAAAGGAAGGCGCTAAAGAGCATCGGAGATCTTTTGGAGGGGGAGAAGGGCAGCCGGTTTGAGAACGTGCTAGTGGTTTTCACAAGTGTAGAGGAGGGCGACACTGCGCAAATCGCAAAAAGGGCGGCGGAGGAAGTGAAAAAGAACTTTTTTGAGGTGAAGGCTAAAACCATCCTGCTCTACCCCTACGCACATCTTTCAAGCAAATTGGCAAAACCGGCAGAGGCGGTATATATTTTGGAGGAGGTACGAAAGGCAATAGTCGAATACTGCAAGGATGTTAGCAAGAGCCCCTTTGGCTACTACAAGAGCTTTGAGATGAAATGCAAGGGGCATCCTTTGGCAGAACTTAGCAAAACAATCACATTGGAGAGCCTGGATGGGAATATTGGCAAATTGGAAAAAGCGGCAATACAAGAAGTAAGCGTTGGAAGCGCAGGAGAAAAAGGAATGGAAGGCGGGATTGGATCAGCAGGCGGCATATCCCATTCAAAACAAACATCGGGGGAGGTCGTGTCCGAATCACTCAAGAAGGAGGCGGATGTCAACAGCAAGTTCTTTGTGATGTCACCAGATGGGAAAATGACTCCGGCCAATGATTACGATTTTGAAAGGAACAGCAACCTGGGGACTTTCATCGAATATGAAACGCGCAAGGTTAGGGCATATGCGCAAGAGCCCCCGCATATCAAACTAATGAAGGAGCACGCGCTTGTGGATTACGAGCCTGCATCCGATTCGGGCAATTTTTCCTGGAGGCCAAAAGGGGAAATAATGAAAAAACTTATTGAGAGGGCAATCACGGATGTTGTTGTCGACTATGGCGCAATGCAGGTCGAAACCCCGATAATGTACGATTATGCGCATCCGGCGCTCAAGAAATACCTAAACAGGTTCCCGGCAAGGCAGTACACGGTCAAATCCGACGAGAAGGACCTTTTCCTTCGGTTTGCCGCCTGCTTTGGGCAGTTCCTTCTTGCGCATACACTCACAATTTCGCATCGCCAGCTTCCGCTTAAAATTTACGAGCTCACCCATTACTCATTCCGAAGGGAGCAATCCGGAGAACTGGCGGGCCTTAAGCGGCTTCGCGCATTCACCATGCCAGATATGCACACCCTTTGCAAAAATTTGGAGGATTCCAAAAAAGAATTTGAGCGCCAATTCTTCCTTTGCCACGAATGGAACACTGGTTTGCAGATCCCGTTTGAAACGGCGTTCCGCGTGCAGGAGGATTTCTTCAATGAGAACAAGGAGTGGTACCTAGCCCTGGTAAAGGCGCTTGGGAAGCCCGCGCTATTTGAAATCTTCAAGGAAAGGTACGCGTATTTCATCACAAAATTCGAGATGAATTTCGTTGATGGCGCCGGGAAGGCTTCGGGCTTATCGACCGTCCAAATAGATGTGGAGAACTCCGAAACATTTGATTTGGCATTCACGGATGAGGATGGCAAGCGCAAACGACCCATAATTTTGCATGCATCAATTTCGGGCGCAGTTGAAAGGGTGATTTACGCCCTTCTGGAACTTGCCGCCATGAAAATCAAGGAGGGCAAAACGCCCATGTTCCCTGTTTGGCTCTCACCTACGCAACTTAGGATAATTCCGCTTTCTGAAAAGCAAAACGCATACTGCGAAACTTTGCTTAAGCGCCTTAGGGCCCTAGGCATCCGCGTTGATTTCGACGATCGCAACGAAACCATGCAAAAGAAGGTGCGCGATGCAGAAAGGGAATGGATCCCATATGTTGCCGTAATCGGCGAAAGGGAGGAGGCAAGCGGGAAACTTAGCGTTCGAGCAAGGAAGGAAGCAAAGGGCATGAATGCGACAATTGAGGAGCTAACCGAGCTCATCCGAAACGAATGCTCCGGAAAGCCATTTGAAAAATTGCTTTTGCAGGATCATCTAACCATGAGGCCAATTTTCTAATTGATTTAACTGAATTACGGGAATATGGGAATGGCATTTTCCAGGGCGCAGTGCTTGAAGCCCCCCCCTGCTCGGCTAAGGCGTAACCTATTTTTTCACCGTTCCAGTCTTGCCCTTCCTTGGCCGGTAAACCATGTAGATTTCATCCAGGTAGCGGTTCCCGTACTTGTTCCAGCTGGGCAAAACGCCGATCTTGACAAACCCCTCCTTCTTGTAGATCCGTATCGCATTATCATTGTTTGAGAAAACTTCCAGGTAAAGGTTGTGCGGATTCAGCGTTTTTTGGGATTCTGCAATTAGCATGCGAAGAAGCATAGTCCCAAGCCCCACCCCCCTGAAATCCTTTGCGACATAAAGGCTCAGGCTCACATTGTCCTTTTCACGCCGCTCCATCCTGGATGCGACAGCACGGGCTATCACCTTATTTTGGTATTCGCAAACCCAAAGGATCGCATTGCCGCTGTTGATTTTTTCAAGGCTCTCCCTGCCCATGTCCTTTTCCTCTATGGGATTGACGTACTGGTCGAATGCTATAAGGGCCCCTTCCTTCACAAGCTCGTTGAGGAATTGCCTGAGCTTTGGAAAATCATCCCTGGTCACGGTATGGAGGAGAACTTTCCTGCCGTCCTTCAAGGCCAATTCCTTGGAGAATAGGAAGGTCGAGTGGAACTTGCGCTCGTAGTAGACGATGCCAAGCGCGGTAACTGCTGCTGAGATCACGATTACGGCAAGGATGATCTCTATTGGGAATGGAAGGCCAATTGGGAAACTGAGGGCGAACATGGCAAGGGTGACGCTTAGAAGGTCGCGCGGCACCATCACAAGGAGCAGGGTATTTTCATTGTGCTGCGTGTGGCCCGTCCATTTGGCAATTGAAATGATTGCAAACCGGGCAGCCATTATGCCAGCCATTAGGGCAATTGCAATCCCAAGGTTGCCGGTATTCCACAGGTTTTGGGGGCTTACCATGAGCCCCAGGTACACGAAAAAGAAGGTGTTTATGATGAGGCTGATCTCATCCTCAAAGCCCTTTGGCCGCTCCTGCAAATCTAGCTTGTCTGAAATGCGCAGGAACCTGAAGATGCCAGCCGAATTGCCGATGACAAGCCCGATCATGGCAATTGAAAGCACCCCAATTCCCCTGAGCAGTTCAAAATCGATGTAATAGAGGACAAACAAGGCGGAAAGCGTCAGTAGGTAGCCGAATTTCTTGATTTTGAACCGGTATAATGCCCATAGTATGCAAATGCCCCCGATGAAACCAAGGATTAGCGAAACAGAATACGACCTTATTGGCTGCTGCAGGTATTCCATGAAGGCCAGGTCGGCAAAAGAATACCTCATGGTGGTGATTGCGATGATGCATACGAGAAGGGTTGAGAGGGTTCCCTCAAAATAAAGGATGTTGCGGGCGTTATTGCTGGCCTTTACATAAGGGAGGATGGAATAAAGCGCGTCTAGTGAGGGGCCGCCAAGGATTGCCCCCAGAAGGAGGGATGAGAATAGGGGCCATCCAAATCCCAGATGCAGTATCCCCGTCAGGATTGCTATGCAGGCTGCCAGGTTGGCAAGGGCATAGATGGTTGAGAACCGAACGGTCCTAAATATGTCCTCCAATTTGAGCCGCAAGCCAGCATCGAATACAAGCGAGATGATCGCAACCGCACTGACAATTGGGGCAATATTACGGAAGCTGGAAATATTTATGTCGAATATGACAAAATTTGAAAGGAACCCAAGCGGGCCCAGGGCAAAACCTAGCGCGATTAGTATGATGGCCTCTGGAATCCGTGTGCGTTCATAGGCCCACCTTCCCAAAAAGCCCAAAAGGGCAATTAGGCCAATTAGGAAAAGTATTTCAAACATAGAATGATTTCATCCCCAGCATATTAAAAAGTTCCTAAAAATTGGCGCCATGAAACCCTTTGGGGGAAAAGTAACCTTAGTTTCATTTGCGAAACAATCTGGCCGCCCCATATGCGCCAGAGGCAATGGCAACAACCGCAAGGCCAATTGCCCACGAGGACAATGGCAAGCTTAGCATAAGAAAAAGGCAGGAGAGGAAGCCAAGGAGGGGCCAAATCCGTTTTTCCTTCAATAGCCTAAGGCCGCTAAGGTTGATTGCAACATAATAAAGAAGGAGGGAAAAGCTGCTTATGTATGCCAGGCTCGGGAGATCTGCAAGGAAAATGAGCAGGAGCACAAAAGAGCCGCCAACAAGGATGGCTTTTTTGGGGACTCCGCTTTTTTCATCAATTTCCCCTGCAATGGAAGGAAGGTCGCCATTCAAAGCCATTGCCGAAATGACCCTCGAAATGCCCAGGATTGAGGCAAGGATTACCGTTGCAGTTGCAATCAGCGCACCGATGCTAACCAGGGTGAAACCAAAACCCAATCCCTCCAAATCGATCGCATCAGCCAGAGGTGAATTGGAATTGGCTAAAATCAGGTAGCCCGCAACACCCACCGCTGCCACCGAAACAACCACATAAATAAATGTGGAAAGCAGGATGGAAATAATTATTGCCCTGGGCACATTCCTTGCGGCATCCTTTACTTCATCTGCAATGACCGAAACCCTTGCAAAACCGGCATAGGCAAAGAAAATCGTGGCAGCGCCGGCAACCACCCCACCTAGGCCAAATGGGGCAAATGGCTCAAAATTGGAGAATTTGAAGAAAAATATTGCGGTTACGGCAAAAAACAGGAGGATAAGGATTTTCAGTGCCACCAAAACGTTGTTGAGCCTGCTTGAATCCTTAACACCGCCCAGGTGGATGGCAGTTGCAAGCAATGTCAGCATAGCAGCTGAGGCCTTGATTGGGATGGCAGGGGCAAGGAGGGCCAAATAGTAGCCAAAGCCGACGGCAACGGTTGCGCCAGCTACTATGTTTGAAAAAATCCAGACGATGCCGACAATGAATCCAAAAAAATTCGATGATGCCTCGGATGCAAAAGTATAAGCTCCCCCGCTCCTTGGGAACATCCTGCTAAGGTCGGCTGAGGCAAGGCCAGTTAGCATCGCAACGGTGCCCGCAATTAGTACCGATAGGAAAACCGCAGGGCCGGCAAGAGCAGTTGCTGCGCCAATCACCACGAAAATGCCTGCGCCGATTATTGATCCAAGCGATACATTGACGGCATCGAAGAGGGACAGAACCGGCTTTGGTTTGGTCTGTGGAATTGCAAGAGGCATGGATTTCCCCATATTTTGCATATTAATCGGATTGGACTTAAAAGGTTTGGGAATTGAAAAATGAAGAAAATAAAGTGGGCCTAAAAAAGGTGCAAACCATCAACCAATTTGCACCAATCATGATTGAAAACATCCGGGGCATTACAGTTCAAGCCCCCACCCTGCTCGGCCAGGGCGCCGAATCCGGGGTCCTTAATCAATTGGTTTGTACTTGAAATTCACATCTTTCTGCCTGGCAGGAAGTTGGTATCCGTCAGTTTCAAAGGGATAGGCAAGCACCCCGCTGGGAAAATTAGCACCGGGGCTATAGCTTTTCCAATAGAAAAATGTGCTCGGCTGGACCCAATGAAGATAGCGGTTTCCTGTTTTGTCTTGCCGTTCCCCTGATGCATCATATCCCTTGAGGCCAAAGAATGGATTTTCCGATGTATCCGACACCTTGAAACCAATGTCAACAAAGGAGTGGGTGCCAATGCCATCCGGTGCCGGCACAGTACCGGCAAATCCAATCAGATCCCCGCGTTTTACCGTGTATCCAATTAAAGCCCGGCATGCACCCGCGTTGCCCTTGTCGGCCACATAATCCACCATGCCCATAAAAAGACGGCCCTGTGCTTGGAAGGTGACATTTTCTCCCCGCGGTTCCATAAATGCGCTGCAATCCGGATTTATCATATGCCCTTGCAATAGTGGCGAGCTGTATAAATGGTAAACAAAAATAACCATGCCTGGCCAATCAGGGCTGGCAGACTCGAAAAATAACACCAAATCATCCATTCGGATTATTTTTTGCCCAACCGAAATCCGGTAGCCATTATTGTTTTGAAAGCCAACCAGCGTCATATCGATAGGTGCAAGCACGGGCGTTCCGTGAATTTTGAGTTCAAATACTTGACCATGATGAGTGGCATAGGGCTGAATTTCCGGATGGCTGCCAAGTTTTGGACCCAGGGTAATCATATTGGGTCGGCATTTGTGCCGAACATTTCCGTATGGGAATTGATACCCGCCATACTGGATGGTGGCAGGGTAATCGCAGATGCGCTCGTATTGGGCACTGGAATAGGTACCGATAATGAGGTATTTTCCCGAATAATTTGTGGGGTTTTAGGGCACAAGCTTGGATCACTAACCACCTGCCCATTTTGGCATTCGTAAGTCTTTACAGGAGATTGATTTTGGAAAGCCTGCAGGCTAGGTTGTATGCTTCCATTGGGTGCAGGTTTAGACGGGGAAATATTTGCTGGCGGTTGCTCATCTATTTCTGCACAACCATATAGAAGTATTGCCATAAGTGCCAAACTGCTGATAACCAGATATTTTCCCATAGCACAGCCCATAAGAGAGTTGGCATATTGAGGATATAATAACTTCTCCACACCCTGAAAATCGACCGAACTAGCATCCCATCATGAATAAGGCGGAAACAATGTGTGATCATTCAGCTACCAATCCGTAGCTATTCAGCAACACTTCCGAGGGAGGTTTTCCAGGGCGCAGTGCTTCAAACTCCCCTGCTCGGCCAAGGCGCATCATCCCATATTTTCCTATCCGCGCATCTTAACACAATAGTCATTATTTTAAATGGCGGCTTCGAAATAAGTGCGGTTTGGAAGATGAGATCAATTGCTATTGCCGCCCTATTTATCCTGCTAGCAGCGCTATTGCAGCCGGCTTCGGCCGAGTGTAAATATTTCAAGGATAAGGATGGCTTTCCCCTGGGAATAATCCCAACACCTAAAAATATCACCGTTGTTTTTACCAATCCAAATCCGATTAATTACACATTCCTGGTGTACATTGAGGGTGAAGCGGGGACAACAACCTCGCTTGATTGCAGGGTGAAGCTTGAAATTTACAACGAATCCTTTGCAATGAAGGCGGAGCTTTCGAATTATTCGCTGGAAACCGGGGTTGGCTTCAAGGAAAGGCCCTTTGTGCTGTTCATGACGCCGGCTAACCTCATCAATTTCCCGGATGAGATTTTATTTTACATAAAAATAACCGATATTGACTACCTGAAAAATTATGCGCTGCTTCCAGTCACTGCAAAATACAAATTTGAAAGGGAAAAGCCAAAACCATCAATTACGGCAACCCCCACTCCGACACAGGGAGGCAGTGGATTATTCCCTACAAGCACCCCAACGCCTAAGCCATTTGCGAACCTCTCCTCGTTAACAGACATCATCACCAAGGTCGAGGACAACAACACCAAATACACCATAGCGGTCGTGGCGTTCATCTTCCTTGCAGGTCTTTTATGGATGGGCTTTAATTCGATGCAGCGGGACTGATTTTTAGATGGCAAAAATTAGCTTTAGGGAAAGGGTCTACTCAAAGGCAACGGAAATACCAGTTGGTAAAGTATCTACATACAAATCACTTGCAAAAAATGCTGGCAACAAATTGGCTTGCCGGGCAGTCGGAACTATAATGCATCACAACAATTATCCCCATTCGGGCATGCCGTGCCATAGGGTCGTTAAAAGCAGCGGGGAAATTGGGGGGTATGCGCATGGCACCGATAAAAAGATTGCGATGCTAAGGGCGGAGGGGGTCAAAATAAAGGATGGGAAAGTGGATTTGGAAATATTCGAATATAAATTCTAAATGAAAAGCGGCAGTGGATCCCCAGGATATGGAAGGATTTGGAAATAATTCGCAGCAACCGGGTATTTTTTTCCAGTTGCAATACGCTTATTTGGTGCAATCCTAAATGGAATACCGGCAATCAATTAAATACATTGAATCCCTCCCAACGCCGGAGGCATGGGGAATCGAGAATTGCGCCGAACTGGCAAAAAGGGCCGGAATCAGGTTTGGCTATGAAATTATCCATGTCGCGGGCACAAACGGCAAGGGATCGGTTTGCGCGGATTTGGCATCCATCCTTTGCAAGGCCGGCTATAAAACCGGAATGCACACATCCCCGCACCTGCAAAAGTACAACGAGAGAATCAAAATCAATGGAAAGGACATTACCGATTTGGAGTTTGCGCACATGATTGAAAAAATAGCGCCTCATGTTGAAAAAATGAGAAAGGCCGGAAGATGCCCATCGGTTTTTGAGGCGCTCACAATTGCCGCATTTGCATATTTCTCCGATAGGAAAATCGAGGTATTGGTTTTGGAAACCGGAATGGGCGGATCGCTGGATGCAACCAACATTGCCCCCTCCAGATTGCAGGTAATCACGAGCATTTCCATG
>JBBSVW010000078.1:0-30576 GCA_038046605.1 Microcaldota archaeon
CCCAAGACATGTACTACAATAAGAAGTTCAAATATATAAGTCTTTGCCTATAAATGCCGTTATTTTCCCATTCGAAATTGTCACTTCATCGCCATTTAGGCATTCGGTCTCGTTATTGATATTTTTACGAAATTCTCCATCAGGCGTAGTATAACAAAGTCTTTGCATCATTGCCTGCTCTAGGGTCAATTCGTCAGTAAAATTTTTTTTACCAGCATATGTTAAATAGCCTATTACGATGATTATTAATATAAGACAAAAAAGCGCAATTTTCATTATTAAAGAAACCATATGAATCTGCAATTGCTTATCTTTTCGCTTTTATTAAACTAATAGTTTTGCTCTAATACCTCACGCTTCCACGATGTACGCATATGCGATTATGAAATTGGCGACCCCAAGGAACCAGTGCACGGAAAGCGCAAGAATGGCGCTTATGAATGCCATGAACATCAAGTAATCCTGCTTGCACGCCTTATTCCAACTCCTTGATTGAAATTTATGCGGAAAAATATATGTGAGTATCCGTTTTGCCTGGTGGCCCTTCTTGCCAATTATTTTCCAGCCAATTTCCAGCATTTTGCATGTGCAGTTTTCCTATTTTGCTCCAATCCGCGCTTAATAATTCTTCCGGATTGCCTAAAAATGGGGAATTGGGGATTTTATTTCCGAGGGAAAAGGGTCGGTTGCAATAATTCATCAATTAGTATTTTGGCATATTCCAAATTCCTCATTTTGGCGCCTTTTTACGTGGTTTTTCCGCAAAAAATTCCGTGTTTTCCCACTCCAAAACCCCCTATTTGTGCTTTCCCCCGTATAAATTTTGGAATAAGCAGGGAAACCTTCCTTATGCAAAAGTATTTAAATATGGCACGGATATTTGTTGATGTTAAAAAAATTTCTAAAAAACCCAAAGGTTTAGCGATGAGGCGATAAGTATGGAGAGCATTATCAAATCCGCCCTGTCTGGAAACAGCGGCACCGGCGTTAGGAACGATGAATTTGACCACATCCGGATTTCCGTTATCGGAGTAGGCGGAAGTGGAAACAACACCGTTAACAGGCTCAAGAAGCTTGGAGTGAAAGGCGCGGACCTAATAGCTTGCAACACCGACCGCCAGCACCTGAACATCGTTGAGGAGGGTGTCAAGAAATTCCTGATTGGAAAATCAATCACAAAAGGCCTTGGGGCAGGCGGTTACCCGGAAGTGGGGGCCAAGTGCGCCGAGATGGATAGGGAGCAAATTAAGAAGGAACTTGAAGGGTCGCACCTCGTATTCGTTTGCGCGGGCATGGGCGGGGGCACCGGCACTGGCGCAGCGCCAATCATTGCTGAAGTCGCAAAGGAAATGGGCGCAATTGTCGTAGCCATGGTTACCTATCCATTCGCCTTGGAAAGGGCGCGTGTAGTAAAGGCGGAGGAAGGCATCTCCAAGCTTCGCGGTGTTGCGGATTCCGTAATCATACTTGACAATAACCGGCTTGTGCAAATCGTGCCAAACCTGCCCATGAACCAGGCGTTCCTTGTTGCCGATGAAATTTTGGCAAAGGCAATCGGGGGCCTTGTTTTCACAATTACCCAGCCATCCCTTGTAAACATCGATTTTGCGGATGTCCGCTCGATCATGGGCCAGGGGGATGTTGGGATGATCGCTGTAGGCTCTGGAAAAGGGCCAAACAAGGTGGATGATGCGGTCGAAGGCGTTCTCAAAAACCGCCTTCTTGATGTTGATTTTGCAGGCGCAAGGGGCGCACTAATCCACATCGCAGGTGGATCCGACCTGACATTGGGGGATGCGATACGCGCTGGCGAACGCATAACCGAGCAGATGGATGCAAAGGCGTCGGTCAAATGGGGCGCAAGGCTTCTTCCTGACTATGACGGAAAACTTGAAATCGTGGCAATCATTACGGGCGTTACATCCCCCCACATTGTTGGAAGGGAATTTTTGAAAAAGCAGCAGCCCCAAAGGGAGGCTGGCTACGATATTGAAGTCATAGGATGAATTTGCGAGTAGGAATTGGACTGGTGGGGGGTCATTTTCCCCTTCAACATTCTTTTTCCTTTTCCCGCAAAATCGTTTTTCCCCTTTCTTTTGGAAGGTTTTTTCACCGCAAGTTTGCAGCAAATTGCTGTGTTCACCCATCACGTTTTTCCTCGTTGGAGGCGCTGGCATACGCTATGCTTATACCCTAAGTTTTGATGAACCTTTTGTTAAAAGGTTCGTTCGGTAACCCACCGGAGGAGATGCGATATGGATAGTTTAATTGCAGACGCACTCAAGTATAGTGCGCACGAGAAGCTTCCTGAGGAAGCCTCGAAAGGCTACGCCCCAGCGAAGCTGAAGATCATGGTTGTTGGAGTTGGAGGGGCAGGCACAAACTGCGTTTCGAGGCTCAGTAAAATGGGCATCACAAGCGCGGAAACAATTGCCATCAACACCGATGCAAACCACCTCAAGATGGTGGAGGCAAACAAGAGGATCCTGATTGGCGCTTCCATGACAAAGGGCCTTGGAGCCGGTGGATTCCCGGAGGTAGGCGCAAAGGCGGCTGAAAGCGCGCGCGAAAAGCTTGCGGAAATATTAAAGGATGCCGAATTGGTTTTCATAACCGCAGGCATGGGCGGGGGCACCGGCACTGGCGCTGCGCCAATAGTTGCGCAAATAGCCAAGCAGCAGGGCGCAATCACCGTCGGAATGGTCACATTCCCATTCGCGCTCGAGCGGGCAAGGATGGAAAAGGCGGACTGGGGCCTAGAGCAGCTCTCCAAGGTATGTGACACCGTTGTAATCATCGACAACAACCGGCTTGTGAAGTTCGTGCCAAACCTTCCAATGAACCAGGCGTTTGCAGTTGCCGACACACTGGTAGCAAAGGCGGTCAAGGGCATTGCGGATACCGTAATGCTCCCATCCCTCATGAACATTGATTTTGCGGACCTACGCATGATCATGGGCAATGCAGGGACGGCCATGATTTCCATCGGGGAGGCATCCGGAACCGACCGCGTGAACCAGGCTATCCAATCAACGCTCGAGCATCCGCTTCTTGAGGTCGACTATGTCGGATCCAAAGGCGCGCTCATCCTGATCAACGGCGGCCCACAGATGACTCTTGGGGAAGCTGTAAAGATAGGCGAAGGGATCACAAATGCGTTTGATTCCCGTGCATACGTCAAATGGGGCGCAAGGATTTCTCCAGACCTTGGGGATAAGATCATCGTGACCGCAGTTGTTACCGGAGTCACATCGCCAAATGTGATGAAGCACGAGTCGGTAAAGAAGGCTGCAACCAAGGAAGGGATCGGATTGGAGAATGTCAGCTACATCTGATCTTTTCCTTTCCTTTTTTATTCTTTTTTTATTTTTTTGGACTTTTTTCTAATTATTTAAGTTATTAATCTGCCGGTGGTTACGTTTACTAATTCAAATAATTAGATTTCTTAATTGGATCCGCAAAATCACTATGTTTATATAGGGATCAAATGTAACAATTTAGATATTTATTTTGAGGTTGATTAGATGAATAAGCTCTTCGTTCTTGCATTCCTTCTTGTTGCCCTCTCCTCCAATATTTCCGCAGCAGCGTTTAATGCATTCACCGCAACTCCGGGGGTATCAACTGCCAATGCGTCCACTTTTTACAACCTCACCATAAACGTCTCTTCACTTACCAATATGTCTAATATCTCCATCGCTTTCCCCACAGGGTTTTTCATCGCCGGCGCTTCCGTCACTTCCGGTTCCGTTAACTTCTCAAATGGAACCACCTTGATCTCCGGCCAGAATCTCACCTATAATCTGAACCAGTCTTCAGTAATACTTGCCGCACAGAACTTTTCCATCGGAATATCGGGCGTATTTAATCCTTCTGGGGCAGTTTTCCAAACTTTGAATGCCGTCACCTACAACAGCACGAACACTTCCACCTTCACCACCATGGATTCCGGCACCGGAAATACGACGATAACGGCTGGCGCGATTGAAAAAATGAACATGACTAACTTATTTCCCGTTACCACTTCTGGCAACACTTATACTATAATAGTTACAGGTACGGATCGTTATGGAAATCTCAACAACACCGGAGGCTTCAACGTTTCCAGCAGCAACACTTCCGTCTCCGCCAACACCACCGGCGGACCCACTTCCTTCACCTTCAATGCTGTGCAAGCCGGCAACACCACCCTCACATTCCAGGCTTATGGCAACTTCTCCGTCACCAACAACACCAACTCCTCCGTGATCGCCGCTGCAATACAAAGAATCGAGCTTTCCAATTTATTCCCCGTCACCACTTCCGGCAGCACTTACTCCATTACAGTAACCGGCAGGGACTTGAACAGCAACGCCAATAATTCATTAGGTTTCAATGTCAGCAGCAGCAACACCTCCATCTCAGCAAACACAACAGCAGCTTCACCCTTCACTTTCAATGCAGTCCTCTCTGGCAATACCACATTAACATTCCAGGCTTACGGCAACTTCTCAGCTACAAACAACACCAACTCCTCCGTACTAGTAGGCGCCATCACCAACCTCAGGCTTTCACCGCTATTCCCTGCTACTGCGTCCGGCAATACCTACGTAATTACCGTCACCGGCGTGGACATCAACGGCAACACCAACAACACCGGAGGCTACAACGTCAGCATAAGCAATTCCACGGTTTCCACGCTTGCTTCAAACACTTCCACCGCGTTCACGTTCAATTCGCTCGTAATTGGAAATACCAGCCTTACCTTCCTTTCTTTGGCAAATGTATCCGCTTCAAACAACACAAATGCTTCCGTGACCGCTGGCAATCTAATTAAAATCGAGCTCTCTCCACTCTTTCCCGTCACCACTTCAGGCAGCGCCTACACCATCACGGTCACTGGCAGAGACGTGAACGGCAATTTGAACAACACCGGCGGCTTCAACGTTTCAAGCAGCAACACATCGGTTTCAATAAATACCACTAGCGGAACTTCATTCACTTTCAACGCCCTCTTGGCAGGGAACACCACATTAACATTCCAGGCTTACGGCAACTTCTCAGCTACAAACAACACCAACTCCTCCGTACTAGTAGGCGCCATCACCAACCTCAGGCTTTCACCGCTATTCCCTGCTACTGCGTCCGGCAATACCTACGTAATTACCGTCACCGGCGTGGACATCAACGGCAACACCAACAACACCGGAGGCTACAACGTCAGCATAAGCAATTCCACGGTTTCCACGCTTGCTTCAAACACTTCCACCGCGTTCACGTTCAATTCGCTCGTAATTGGAAATACCAGCCTTACCTTCCTTTCTTTGGCAAATGTATCCGCTTCAAACAACACAAATGCTTCCGTGACCGCAGGTCAACCAGTGAGAGCTGAAATAACCCCTCTTTTCCCAGTAAACACTTCGGGCGGATTGTTCACATTCACAATTACTGGTAGAGATATAAACGGGAATACGAACAACACTGGTGGCTTCATTTTCAGTGTTGGAAATAGCTCCATATTGATTCTGTCCACGAATACATCAACTTCCGCAATCTACAACGCCTCAGCCGCAGGCAACTCCTCGTTTAGCATCACTTCAGTTGCCAACTCTTCAGTGACGAATTCGACTAACGCTTCCGTAATAGCAGGCACTGTGACTAAGATATTGCTTACCCCCCAAGCACCTGCATTAACTGTCGGCGCCAGCCAGCAATTCACGGCTGTTGCATTGGATGTTAATGGGAACACCAACACTACCGTCACCATCACTTGGGCAATAGTGAACCTGACTGCTAACGCTTCAATAAATTCAAGCGGTTTCCTGACAAATAATTCTAACGCTGGAATCATTACCGTTAATGCCTCATATGTAACAATTGTCAATGTGACAAATGCAACATATAGTGCTGCTGCAACCCCAACTCCAACGCCAGTTTCTTCTGGTGGTGGAGGAACTGGAGGAAATCCTGGTGCTGGCTCAACTCCAACTCCAACGCCTACTGCTACTCCAACACCTTCGGCTGAACCACTCCCTACTGCGCCCAAAACCATCATTGTAGATGAGCACACGGCAGTAACCGGAACATTCACACCAACCAGCGGAAAAATTGAGATCGTATTCAACGGCGGAAAGAACGGCTTTATAGGAGAATTGGAGCAAAAAATGCCCTTCGATTATGCCGACTATGTGGCGGGCAAGATCAAGATTTCACCCAAGCCAAAATCAGTCAAGAAGGGAAGCATAATTGCCATTTGGGATATCAATCTAAAGGCCAACCAGGACTTTAAGGCAACATTTGATGTTTCAAAGCCAATTGCGCCATCGCTCTTAAGCCAAATCGCCGCTCCAAAGACCACGCTAGCAAAACCCTCCTTGAAGCCAACAACCACTCCATCGCCTACGCCGACATCCGCGCCCACATATGTGCCAATTGCTCCAAAAGCAGGTGGAAACGATTACACCGGCTACATCCTGCTATTCATTGTGCTGCTTTTGGTTGCGGGATACCTCTGGAACGCAAACCAGGAGCAAAAGCGCCACAAGCTTTAGAGGCCTTTTTCCCTTTTCTTTTATTTTAATTAGCGCAAGCACGGTGTGCGGTCAATTCCTTCACAAATGGCCCATATCAATGGCTGTTTTCCCCCATTTTGCGGTGCACAACCTATAGTGCTTGGGCGATGCATTTTACTCAAGCAAATCGATAGCTATTTATATGGCGGTAAATTTAACTCGTATCCACAATAGTTTATATCCAGAAAAGGTGTTATCATGAATATTATAAAAAATCTTATTTTGTCCATTGCTTTGGTGGCACTGCTTTCCGTTAATGCATATGCTGATGATAATTCTGGCCTTAGGGTCCGCAGCCCAATTGATGGCGGCGGAGCTTGCACGTTGGATTACAATCCCGTTTGCGGCGCTGACGGGATAACTTATAGCAACCAATGCACGGCAAGGTCAGCTGGCGCTAAAATAGCATACAAGGGCGAGTGCGGAACTCTTCTAACCGAAGCGCAGAAATGCCGCGCACTTGAAAGTGCATCCGAAAAGGCCGCATGCCTTCGGAAAATTGGCGCAAATGACGATGATTCCACTCCATTTAGGGACTGCAAAAAACTTGACGATGATGAAAGGGAAAAATGCTATGCGGGAATAAAGGAAAACATACGTTCGACCCTTCCAGCAATCAAGCTAAGGGAATGCGCAAATGCCGATAACGAGAAAGATAGGCTCGAATGCAGGAAAAAAGCCGCTATGCTGGGCGGGGGCAAGATAACGGAAAAATGCGACGATTATTCCGATCCGGAGGATAAGCGTGTTTGCATAATTGCCCTTCGCGAGGATGTCGAAGAGCGCGTGGAAGTGAAGGCAACTGCTTTTGCCTGCGCAAAGAAATTTGAAAATGATGAGGCTGGCAAAATTGCCTGCCTTGCAAAACTAAACGTGGAACTTGCCGACATGCGAATGGATTGCCAGGTGTATTCGGATAGCCCCGAATTGCAGGAACGATGCCGTGTATGCGATGCCATGACTGAAAACCTTCCCGCAAGGGCGTCTTGTGTTTCCCGCATGAAGGAGTGCCGGGAGGATTTTGATGAGGCTGGAAACAAAACAGATAATAACGGAACAATCGATTTGCGCGCGTGCCTAATGGATCTTAAGCAGGATGATGAGCGCGAAAATCGCTGCAAGAATGTCGAAACGCCCCTTCTGAAGGCGCAATGCCTAGGCAAGGAATACGGCCTTGGCAATCTCAAGGCTTGCGACGATGAAAAAGGTTTTGACAAGTCCAGGTGCCAGGGGGAATTGAAGGAAAAAGTCAAGGGTTACATCCAATCAAACTTCCGAAGGATTTTGAATGCCATAGAAAATTTGGAATCAAATGGGTATTTGACTCAGGATGAGCTAACTGCCTTTAAAACCTATGTTTCCCAAAAGCAAACCGAGTTCGATGCAGCCTCTACCCCCTCCGAAAAGCGCGCAATCATCAAGGAGGTTATTGCAAAATGGGATGAATTCCGCGAGAACAAGGTTTTCAAGTTCCACCTGAAAAATATTCTTAAGCGCATTGAAGTTGTTAGGAAGCACATTTCAAAATTAAAGGATTTGAGTGCGAAATTAAATGAAAGCGGTACGGACACCGCAAAGCTTGATTCCGCAATCGCAAAGCTGGAAATTGAACTAGGTAAGGTTAAGGATTCGTCTACATTCCGCGAAGCCAAATGGCGCCTAAACAGCATCACCCTTTGGCTTGCGCATATCAAGCGCGTTCTTGCCTTTATACGAGAAGGTAGGCCAGTTGACATTCCGGATCCAACCATTGGGCCTTTCCCAACTCCGGAGCCATCCGCAACTTCTACTCCAAGCGCAACCGCAACGCCTAGCGCAACTCCTACCGCAACAGTTTCGCCCTCGCCATCAGTGGAGGCTTCCCCCACAACGACTCCATCCCCAAGCGCATCGGTTGAGGCTAGCGCTTCTCCATCGCCAACAGTTTTGGCATCCCCTTCAGCCGAGCCATCTCCCAGCCCCTCTCCAGAGGCATCGCCCTCCCCAACAGCAACTCCCGCGCCAACCCCAAGCCCTTCAGTTCCTGCAAATTCAAGCTAAATGGTGAAAAACTATGAAAACAATATTATTCGCTTTGATAATTTCCGCAGTATTGCTTTTCGGCTGCCTTGGAGGAGGCGCCCAACCTTCGGCTACGCCTTCAACCCTGCCCTCGCCCGCAGCCATAACCGGTGCGGTCGTCGTTGGTCCCGAATATGATGCGGCAGTTGATGATGCGGGCAAGCAGATTGCTGATATCAACCAGCTAACAAACGATATCGGCCAATCGCAGGTTGCAATTACCGATGATGAATTGAATGCGCTGGGATAAAGGATAAATGTTCCCCCCCGCCCAAAGCCATGCCCCCTGCCGATTCAGTTGAATCGGGGGGCAAAGCCCACAAAAATTAATTTTCCCTTGCAATAGCAATTTATTGCAAAGGCAAAACCCACAAAAAAATTAATGCCCCGCGGCAAAAGGTGCAAATGCAAAAGCGACATCTACCTTCTTCCGGTATCCATATCCGAAATAAACACACAGCTTGACTGTTCTTGTTCATTTTCGGGTTGGACGTTGGCAGGGGTTTTTCCTCCGGAGGGGAAGCTATTCATGCCCTCAGGGATGAGGCATTCCAGCTTTCGTTGCGCTTGCAAAGCATGAACTTTTCCGCGGGGTGAATTCTTATTTTATTAATTTTGGCTGATGATTTTTAGATGAAACCGCACTCAGGAAGGCTTCATTGTTGATTGCCCCTAATTTCCTTTCGTTCCTTCAAACAACAATAATTAAGCAAGGTCCAAAACAACCTTTTTAAACGTTCGATTGCTGAATATTACCTCTATTAAACTGATTTATTGTCAGAATCAAACAGGTAGAACTACTTATGGCACGAAAGGAAAACATTGCGGCGGAAGCGCAAAAACTGATGGGCAATAGGGCAAATATCAGGAACATGGGGATTGTTGCCCATGTCGACCATGGAAAAACCACATTAAGTGACTCATTAGTTGCACTAGCCGGCCTCATTTCGCAGGAATTGGCAGGGGAGCAGCGCATCCTTGATTACGATGAGCAAGAGCAGGCACGTGGGATTACCATCAAGGCGGCAAATATTTCAATTCCTTATGCGTACGAAGGCCAGTCCTACCTAATTAATCTCATCGATACGCCCGGCCACGTGGACTTTGGAGGCCACGTTACAAGGGCAATGCGCGCAGTTGACGGCGCCGTTGTTGTCATCGATTGCGTTGAAGGCATCATGCCCCAAACCGAAACCGTGCTCCGGCAGGCGCTCAAGGAAAAAGTCAAGCCAGTCCTGTTCATCAATAAAATCGACCGCCTGATCAATGAGCTCAAGCTGGATCAGCTCCAGATGCAGCAGCGCTTCCTCAAAATCATTACCGGCGTAAACAAGCTTATCACCACCTTTGGCCCCGATGAATTCAAAATCCCCTGGCAAATTGATGTCAATAAGGGAAATGTCGCATTCGGCACGGCCTTTAGCAAATGGGCAATTTCCGGCAAGCAAATGAAAAAATCCGGATTGACCTTCAAGGATATCTATCAGGCATGCGTGGATGGAAAGCATGCGGATTTGCAAAAGAAAATACCACTTGGGCCTGTCATGATGGATATGATCATTAATCACCTTCCAAACCCGCTTACCGCGCAAAAATACAGGGTGCCGGTCATATGGCATGGCGATTTGGAATCAGATCTTGGGAAAAGCATGCTTAATGTTGATCCTGCAGGCAAGGCGATTTTCATGGTCACGGCAATTCAAAATGACCCCCACGCCGGCGAAGTGGCAGTTGGGAGGCTATATTCCGGAACTTTAAAGAAAGGATCCGACCTTTACCTTGCATCCCAATTCAAGAAGGAAAAATTGCAAAGTGTAGCCGTATACATGGGCCCCGATCGCGTCACAATCGATGAGGTGCCTGCAGGCAACATTGTTGCGCTGGTTGGTTTGAAGGAGGTCTATTCAGGGGAAACCGTTTCAGAAGAGCCAATTACGCCCTTTGAGCAAATCAAGCACCACTCGGTTCCCGTTGTCACAAAGAGCATTGAGGCGAAAAACCCACGGGATCTTGTAAAATTAGTGGAGGCCATGAAAAAGCTTGCAAAGGAGGATCCCACCATGAAGCTTGAGATCAACCAGGAAACTGGCGAGCATCTGATTTCCGGCATGGGCGAACTTCATCTTGAGATCATCGAGTATAAATTGAAAAACGAACAGGGTGTTGATATTGTCACATCGCCTCCAATTGTGGTCTATCACGAGTCAGTATTTGGTGAATCCCCCGAATTGGAGGGAAAATCCCCAAACAAGCACAACAAGTTCAAAATACTTGTGAGCCCAGTTGAGCCAAGTGTCATTGCCGCAATAAACGATGGTACAATTGACGAGCACAAGAAAGGAAAGGAGCTAATTGAGCTTTTGATTAAGGCGGGCCTTCCCCGTGATGAGGCAAAATCAGTAATGACAATCCACAACGGCAATTTCTTCCTTGACATGACCAAAGGAGTGCAATATTTGGTGGATATCAAAGAAGCCCTTATCACCGCATTCGAAGAGGCGGTGGAACAAGGGCCGCTTGCAAAGGAAAAGTGCATCGGCGTCAAGGTAATCCTAACGGATGCAACGATCCACGTCGATCCGGCGCACAGGGGGCCGGCACAACTGTTCCCGGCAATCAAGCGCCCTATTTATGCGGGCATGTTGATGGCCAAGTGCGCACTCCTCGAACCCAAGCAAAAGCTAGTTGTGAATTCGCCAGCTGATTATTTGGGGAACATTACCATGAAAGTGCAGGGCAGGCGTGGGCAAATTGAGAACATCGAGCAGGAAGGCGAAGTTGTGAATGTCACTGCCAAGGTGCCGGTTGCCGAGATGTTTGGCTTTGCAAATGAGATCCGCGGCGCAACCCAAGGGAGGGCCGCCTGGTACTATGAATACGCCGGATATGAGAGGCTCAACCCCGATCTGCAGGCAAGGATACAGGCGCAAATCCGGAAGCGCAAAGGAGAGCCGGAGAACGCTCCGACTGCAAAGGATTTCCTCGAATGAGGCTTCTCCATTTTTACTTATTTCCTAGCCCTACTTTTTTCTATTATTTAATTACAGGATTACACATACCTGTTCAAAACCAAATAGCACACAAAACCAAATAGTCAATGAATAAATATCTGGACAGTCTTATCATTTTTCAGGTGAATATATGCCAAAACCCAAATCAAGGAAAATGGAGGCGATTGACGGCTACAGGGCGCGAAGAATAAGCCTCGAAAAATCCGCAAGGCTTGCCGGAGTGAGCGTGAGTGAAATGATGGATTTACTTTCAGAATATGGAATACCCTCGAATGTTACCGTTGAGGATTTCGAGGCGAGCTTGAGGTCGGTTGAAAAGATAAGGCCTTTGAAATGATGTGATGCCCCCGGATTATTTCGATCTAATCCTTCTCGCCATCGGCGCCGCATTTCTTGCATCGCCATATTGGGGAATAAGCCTCCCGTTCGCACCCCCCAATAATGATTTTGCCTTCCTCCGCCGCCTTCAGCATGCTTTCATCGGGCATCCCGTACTCTATCCGAACCGCTTCCATGGAATTGCATTTAGGGCATTTCATATCATCTTCACCTCAACATTCTTCCTTTCCGCATCACTCGCCCCAAAAAACCCCCTTTTCCCAAAATCACCAATTCCGGCTACCAAATTCCATGGGAATATCTGGATGGAATTGTTGTAATTCATGGCCGTATCATTGTAAAAGCCCCGGGAATAAGCAATCCGTTCC
This sequence comes from Microcaldota archaeon, assembly GCA_038046605.1. Taxonomy (GTDB): domain Archaea; phylum Micrarchaeota; class Micrarchaeia; order Norongarragalinales; family SBBD01; genus JACRGC01. The sequence goes on from JBBSVW010000078.1 coordinate 12,331, forward strand.
TCTGCATCGGAAATCTCATCTTGCAGGTGTAAAAAGCTCTTGTTAGCCTTCAATTCCGGATAATTCTCTGCGACCGCAAATACCGACCTAACCGCCCTTACAATTGAGTCATTTGCCTTTGAAATCTCCTCCACTGATTTCGCGTTTTCGAACCCACTGCGCGCAAGCGTCACCTTCTCAAAAACCGATTTCTCATATTTTGCATATCCCTTCACGGCTTCAACCAGATTGGGGATCAGATCATTCCTCCTCTTCAATTGTATGTCAATTTGCGACCATGAATCATTGCAGCGCTCCCTAAGCTGTATTAGCCGATTGAAAATAATTGCGGCTGCTAGGGTAAGGAGCAAAATCCCAGCGCCAATTGCAAACACAAAAAAATCCATATTTTTTCGCCTCTCAATTTATTTTTACCTGACCATTGACCAAATCAAAACCAATATTCCGCCAATCAAAAGCCCATAGCTGAATATTGTCATTGGCTTGTCATCTGAACGCATATGCTTAAAATATTCCTTTTCCCCCCGAAAGCTTGCAACAAGGGGCTCATCCTCGCTTTTTGCAATTACTAATTTTCCGTCAATTTTTTTGGTTTTCCCAATAATAAGAAGCTTTCCTGCGGGCAAAATCCACTCGTACGTGCGGCTATGCATATCCGTAAAGCTCCCGATTGTATCCACCTCCTTTCCATCAATGTGCTCTGCCAAAACACCCTCCAAATCAACGGCAATTTTGCCAGTCCCGTCATCAATCTCAAAGGGCTTTGTTGTTATGCGGTCCTCCACCGTTTTCCAATGGCCGCCTTCCCGCGACTTGAAAGATCCACTTTCGACATACTCTTCCCTAACACTCCTTGCCCAAACACAATCCTGCTTCGAAAACGGGCCCTCAAAAGGCTTGCTTGAAACCTTGCCTGATATTTTAAGCAATACCCCCTCGTTTGCATCCTCGATTTCCGTTGGCGGGATCTTTTGCACCTTATAGAGCAATTTTTCCTCATCCCTAGTGCTTTTCATCATGACAAGCCCGGCAATCACCAATATTATACCAAATATCGGGAAGATGTAGCCTGCAAATGTTATTCCAAACGGCCTAAAAAATGATTTGTCGAAGTAATCCATAATGAATAGCATAACCCCGATAATCACAAGTACCAGCGCCGTCGAGAGCACGATTCCGATGTTGCGCCTAGTTGATGGTTCCATATTTCTCAGCCCGGCCAGAAAAACGAGGCCACAATCAGGATTGCGCCAACCACTGCAATTGCATAGCCGACAAACACCTGTTTTTTATCGTCAGTTCGCTTGTTTTTGAGGAAAGTTTTTTCATCATTCACGCTTGCTGCCATTTCGGATTCCTTCCATTGCCGTAGTTCCATGGCGCCGTTGAATTTGCGGGGCATCCCATAAATAAACATTTTTCCATCCGAAGGGATGATCCATTCGTATTTCCTTACCTTCAAGCCCCCGATGTTGAATGGCCCAAACTGCCCAAGCCCCCCTTCGTATCCTTCCCAATTGAGGATTTTTTCCGTTTCCAGGAATTCTTTGTTCGCTGTGTGCAAATCAATCCTGATCTTGCCTGTGCCATCATCGAGGTAAAAGGGCGAGTCCTGGAAATCATGCAATGCAGTTACCCAATTCGAGCTCTTTCCTTGCTTCTTCAATTCCTGCCTTTCCGAAATGAAATAAACGCAGCTCCTTCCCTCAAACCTTGATTTCAGCACCTCAATAGGTACCACTTTCCCGGTCAATTTGATTGGGACTCCCTCTATGACATCCTCGAGCTGGATCGGCGGCGTGCGCTCTATCCTATAGAAGAATTCGTCCTCCTTTTGCTGGCGTTTTATTGCAAAGGCGCCAATTGCCCCGATTATGAGGCCAAATGCGGTCAATTGAAATAGGACCATATATGGGTAACATTAGTGCTCAATAAATATCTATCATCCGTGGAAAAAAATTAGTTTTATCAGCCCAGATTCATCTCAAGCGAGACGGTCTTTGGGATCTCCATCCTCATGACATCGCGAAGGACGCGGTCGTCCGCCTTGATTTCCATCAGGCGCTTGTGGATGCGGCATTCCCACTTTTCATAGGTATCGGAGCCATCCCCGCAGGGCGTTTTCCTGGTTGTAATTGCAAGCCTCTTGGTCGGCAGCGGAATAGGGCCCTTTACCTCGACTCCGGCCTTCTTGGCAATATCCTTGATCTGCGAGCATACGCCATCCAAATCAGCGTAACTGCGGCTTTCCAGCTTGATTCTTGCTTTCATAATGAACACGCGAAAATGAATTGTTGATAATTGTTAAAGCGATTTTTGACTCCTTTTAAACCAAGAGTCCATTCAGTTGAATCCGCTAATTTATATTATAATATCATAAGCGAATGGCCTACTTGACAACCTGGTGCGTAATTTTAATACGGACCAACTCCTCTTTTGGCCATCCGGCTCATGAAAACAATTATAAAAAATAAAAAAATTTCGATTCGCCTATGCCGCATTCTTCCTTGGGACGACCTCCAGGACAATTCCGGCGGCTACTGTTTGCCCCATATCCCTGATTGCAAACCTGCCAAGTGCCGGGAACTCGCTGTACTTTTCGACGACTGTAGGCTTTGATGGTTTTATCCTGACAATTGCAACATCCCCTGTCTTGATGAAATCAGGGTTCTTCTGCGCTGTCTGCACAGTCTTTGGATCCTTCTTTTCCAAAATTTCCGTTATCGTGCATGCAACCTGCGATGTGTGCAAATGGAATACCGGCGTATAGTTCTTCCCAATTGCCGTTGGGTGGTTTAGCACAACGATTTGCGCTGTGAATTCCTCCGCAACTGTTGGCGGGAATTTGGGATCTCCTACGACCGATCCCCTCCTGACCGCTTTCTTTTCAACTCCCTTGAGGGCGAATCCGATGTTGTCCCCAGGAATTGCCTGCGTAAGTGACTGGTGGTGCATCTCAATTGTCTTGACTTCGGCAGTCACGTTTTCTGGCATGATGATTACGGTTTGGCCCGGCTTTAGAATGCCGCTCTCCACCCTTCCGACTGGAACTGTCCCCTGTCCGGTAATTGTCATGACCTCCTGGATTGGAAGCCGTAGCGGCTTATCTGTAGCCTTCTTTGGCTCAAGCAGCATGTCAAGTGCTTCCTTGAATGTTGGGCCAGAGTACCAAGGCATGTTGATTTTTTTGCTGGCTGGATCGGGGCCTCCTTCCCGTTGCCCTACATTGTCCCCCATGTAAGCGGAAACCGGAATTACCGGTATCTGATCTATCTTATAGCCCATGGGCTTGATTTTTGCAATGAGGGCGGCTTTGGTATCCTCGAATTTCACATGATCGTAGTTGACGGCGTCCATCTTGTTGATTGCAATGATAAACTGGCTAACTCCAAGCACCTTCAAAAGGAATGCGTGCTCGATGGTCTGCGCCTGCACCCCTTCCTTGGCAGAGCAAACAAGCACGGCAGCATCAGCCTGCGAGGCGCCGGTGATCATGTTCTTGACGAAATCCTTGTGGCCGGGCGCATCAATGATTGTGAAGTAATATTTCTGGGTGTGGAAATCGCGGTGGGCGATATCGATTGTGACTCCCCTCTCACGCTCCTCCTTCAATTGATCCATTGCGAATGCAAATTCGAAGGTCGCTTTCCCATACTTTGCGGCCTCCTCCTTGAGCTTCCTCAAATCGTTTTCCGAAAGTGCGCCGGTATCGTAAAGCACCCTTCCTACAAGTGTGCTCTTCCCGTGATCGACGTGACCGGTGAAGATTATATTCAAATGTGGTTTTTCTGCCATTCCAAATTCACCTATATTTTTTTAACGGGGGTTAAATCCCTTAAGTAAATGTTTTTCCTCCTAATTCAACCCATCTTTTTAGTGACGCAAGCTACGAATAGCAGCATTGGTCCTACGTAGAATCAGCCATTTTGAGCCTATTTGCTGAGATAACGGATAAAAGTAGCGTTTCATCTTTATAAATCTTTCCCTGAGGCGCTCTCAATTTGGGATAATTGACTGCAAAATCCTTATATAGTTTGTTTCGCAGGAAATAATCCCTCAAAATGCAATTGGTGATAATTTTATGGCCAGCCTTTTCCCCAATGATGAGACCTCATGGGTTCTGCTAGCGCTTTTGCTTTTCTATTATGTATCCACAAGCGGCGTCAACTTCTCGCTTCCGGTCTGGGGCGCGGTTGCATTCATCGGTTACATCATAATCGGAACGGCGCAGCAGCATCATTAGGGGGTTTGTCCTAAAATAATCTCTATCCACGTATTTCTGTTGCCACTAATTTTACCTCAGTTCACCCGAAATCACCCCTAATTAGGGATATAAATAAGCCAATTTCATATCCGTGGTCGCTGGAGGCATTTAGGGTGAGAATATGCGTCCAGTTGTAGGAACAAATAGGATTAAGAAATTACCCATCTAGCTGCAGCCTTCTCCAAAGGGATGGGCAGCAGCTATGATGAGGGTTCGACTCCTGAAAAATGCCAAAGTGGCATTTTGATGACCGATGTTACGATCTGAGTTATTGTCCATTCCGGAGTTAAAAAAGCTTGCTAGTGCAAAACAGGTTGCCCGTTTTCCTATTTCGATCTCTTTCCCTTGATTATCGAACTTTTGAATGTTTTTGGCTTATAGGCTTTTGCCCGTACAATTTTTGCCCCAATGAACCCCTCCTTTTTGAGCATCCGTTTTAGCTCGTAGGTTTTAAGCGGCTGGTCATATCCGAATACTATGAGATCCGGCTTATGCCTGAGGATGGGGACAAGCGTATTCAATTTATCCCCCTTCACAACAACATCAACCAGCGGCTCATTCTCAACGTGCTCCATCCTTTGCTTTTGCGAAAACCACGGTTTTTTCGATTTCACTTTTTTGTACCGTTCATCACTGGCAACCACAACAAAGAGTTTTGCGCCCTTGCCCCCCAATTTCTTTGCCTGCTTGAACAATGAGCGGTGGCCCTCATGGATAACGTCGAATGAGCCGAATGTCATCACTTTTTTGACCATGGGATCTACCGCTAAGTGTAAGGGAATAAAAACAACAGAACTAGAACAAACCCTTAATTCAAATAACTATCCTTTTATTGAATTCAAGGCCCTTCAAAGCCGCATTCCTTGCAAGCGTATTTGTTCCCATTTTCCCGGCAGCTCTTGCACCTGGAAATCTTCCCCTTTTCGCAATTGGGGCAGGGGAAAACGGTTGCATCGGCAGCCATCCTTCCGCAGCTTAAGCATGTCCTCATATAGCAGCACCTTTTAGTAAGAATAAAGCGCAATTGTTATTCGGGTTTCACTTTATAATGTATTCGATGGATAATAATAACTTCATTTGGCACTATATTTTGTTGTTTTTGGGAATAATGGCCAATAATTATTTGTCCCATATTTTCAAAGCCAATAATCATTTGGGCCTGTAGTATAACCTGGACAGAACGGAAGCTTGCGGAGCTTTAGATCTGGGTTCAAATCCCGGCAGGCCCGTTGACACGACAAAACAGGGGGAAGTATCCCCCTACTTTTGTCGGATCGTACCCCCTCTATTTACTTCAGTGAATCAATTGCGGCTATTATCGCTTAAGTCACCTTTCTATACCTAATTTAACGAATAATCCGTATTTTGGATATAAGGCGACAAATCAACCTTTACCCCAAAACCTTCAAGAATTCCCTTAATTTCAAGTGCATCATTTGCCGTAAGGGTAAGCCCGCTTGGCGTATTACAGGTTAATTCCGTTGCCTCATTTGCGCCCCTGAAGGCGACATTGATAATTTTCACAACGTCAATTACATCAATTGCCCCATTTGCATCCCCGTTAACGTTCCAAACCCATGTCGGATTGCTCCCTTGCAAGCCTCCCCTGAATGCGACATCGATCATCTTCACAACATCAACGACATCTATTGCGCCGCTATTGTCAAGGTCTCCGCATTTTGCATCCTTGACCAATAAGCTCTTGCTTAGTTTGTTGTTGGTTTCATTGCTCTCATTTTGGTTATTTACCTCATCGACGCGGACTTCAATGGTATAGGCGCCGGCAGCAAATGCAAAATTGGGCGTTGTGATAAGGGCGCTTTTAAATGCCAATATATTCGCAAACTGCTCGTGGATCAATGTGTAATTCTTGTAGAACCTAACGGAAACATTTGTCAGGTTTGATCCGCCCACATTTGAAACATTTGCAGTGATGCTTACATTTTCCCCAAAGTAAAGGTTGGAGTCGGAAAATGTAATGTTTGTTGGGACAAGGTCGCTGTAATTAACAACCAGAATTGCCGCCCCATTATTATTAGCTTCATTTTGCTCGATTTTAATGTCTGGATCATCAACTTTTACTGTAAATGCGTAAGTGGTGGCTTGGTCGATGCCAGTGGAGAATGGAACCTGGTAGGAGGCAATTCCATTTGCATTGGCGCTTATAGCCCTCGAATCAATCAAATTCGCCCCTTGGTAGAGTTTGGATGAAACGTTCTGAAGCGCAACATCTCCAGAATTATTGATTGCCACAATTACATTCACTGTTTCGCCCTTATAGGGGATTTTTGAGAATGTGATCTTGGATGTCAATTCCGCATACCACGGGATTGTCCCGTTTACATCCGTCCAATTCCGTAGGCCCCAGCCAGGCCCTACCGAAACATTTTGGTGCCAGGTGATTTTTCCCTCAAAATATTCCGCTGATTGGGCGGGGGCGTTAACCATGTATATTTTGGTTTTAAGTGGAGAATTTGTGAAGGAATCTATTGGTAAAGGTACAATCCGAACAATATATCCTTCATCCGCAGAATTGAATAGCATTTGCCAATCGTTCCGGCTATAATTCCAATAATAGCCCCTGACAATTATTGCTGGATTGTTATCTAGGTATTTTACAGTCCAATTAGCTGAAAGGGGGTTTACCGCTATATCGTAAAATTCCGTAACATTTGCATTTCCCCCATAGGCATCGGGCACTGCTGATGTTTCCCAATCCTGGTCATTTGCTTTGCTGCATTCGTGCCCAGCTCTAAGTGCCCCTTCACAAAACGCATCGATATAACTGCCTGCAAATCGATCATCCTCGGATATTTTTGTTCCGGGATCGTATCTCAAAATAGTCTTAATTTGATTGAATGTCAAGCCTGAAGCCCTGGCGAGCAAATCGATATTGTGCATATCCAGGTCAATTATACATCTTGCAACCTCGGAGGAATTTAGATTATAACATCTATTGTATGTTCGATTGATAGTTTCTAGGTTATCCCCTTGAATTTTATAATATTTAGTCCAATTCAATGAATGGTTATCCCTCATCAAAGTTAACATAGAGGCAGTTATTGTATATCCAGTATGCACGTTGCTTGCTTGCAATTCAAAGTTATATCCATCGCGGTAATCATTAGATAAATATCTATTCCATGAAAAAGCGCCCATGTTGGAAAGAATATTGTAATCAGCGGTCTCCTGGTTAATGTCAAAAAAACCATTTCCGTTGTAATTTGATAATATATTGTATCTGTGATACTCTGCAAACCCTTCTGTAATCCAACTTCGCGATAGCATGGTTGGAGGGTTAATTGAGTGTACCGCTTCATGTATTGTAACTCCCATATAAATCCAGAAATCCCCCAATTCCCCCGGGTTTCCAAAGTACCACGATCCATTCACTAAATAGTCCTGTTCACACCCCGAAAGGTACAGTGGATTGGAGAGAATGATATTCGCATTTCCGGCATATGCCGATCCGCCAGCGCAACCACCATAAATGCTCCCTGTTACATTCATTTTCAATTTTTTCCCATAATATTTTTCCGAGCTCCATCCGGTAGTTGATTCCAAGAGCGCAAACCTCTCATCAAACTCGTTGAAGAAATTGTCAACCGCAGGCGTATTGTTTGCATAATACCCGGATTCGATGTACAGATCATACCTTGGATGTGGGATGTAAACCCAAGATTGGGGTGAAGCGGGAGTTTTAATTGCAGCAACTGATTTTATTCCGTAATTTTCAATCAGGCCCTTTCCCTCTAAGTTGTTAATTTTGGCCCCTTCCCTGAAAACCTTCTTTTCATCCGTCCCCTTGTTCAAAAACACATAATAATTCCCATCCGCTTCTTTTCGGACGAGATCGATTTTTCCATCCTTATTGTAATCGTAATTGGCTTGGGGTGCTGGCATCACTATCTCATCAACAATAGGCGGCATCTTTGGAACATCAATTTGGGGTGTTGGCGTTATTTCGAGTGTTGCTATTGGTGAAATAGTTGTTTTGGTTGCAGAAAGGGCAAAATTGGCTGCACCGATGGTGGTTGCCAAAAGCGCAAGAATTATGACTATGGTTAAGGATGCATTTTTCATATAAAACCCCTCCTTCAAATTTTAACTGTATATCTTAAAATAAGGTACTGATGAGGCAAGTGTGCACATTTGCATTGTTTTAACTAGGGAGATTAATGTCTCATCATTTGATTTCAATTAGATTCTCTGCTAATTTTTTTTAGCCCCTGGCAAAGATGCGCTTCAAGAGGTTTGGGCTAATTGATCCGCGCTCAGCATTGCTCGAGCGGATTTCAAGCATCCCTTCAAGCCCTCCCATCTGCTGGCGGATGTCAAAAGCCGCCTTTCCAAGGGAGTTTGATTTTTCCTCAAGGGCGCGCAGTGATATTTCAAGGTCTCGCATTTTGCCCATGCTTAGCCTTGCCTCCTCGAGGGTGATTTCACCGCTTCGCAGGTTCTCAAAATGGGCATTTGCCTTTGAAATCTTGCTTATAATCTCTTTTTCGGAAAAGACAATGAGGTTTTCAGCTTGCAAAAGTTCCTTTCGGATGTTTTCAATGCGTTCAAGGGATGTTGATTTGAATGTGTTTTCAGGCGCAGCGTGTCCATTTGTGCCAGATCCACTTGCTGCAATTCCCATAGGGTTGCCATTGTTTGGATTTGCCAGCCCATTCCCATTGTAAACTCCATTTCCATTTGAATGCGCATTTCCAATTGCAGCTTTTTGCGCCTTTATTTTTGGCATCAGCCTAATCCCCATGAATCCGTATTTTATCTCAATCAGGTTGCTTTTCGCAAGCGTATCGGCGGTTTGCTCGATCTTTTTTGGCGGCATGGAAAGCGCCCGGCTTGCATCCTCGACGGTACAGCCGTGCTTCAATGAGATGAAATCCATGAGCTTATCGACGTTAGTATGAATAACTGCCATATTTGCCACCCCCAAGGAGTAAGAATTAACCTCGAGGGTATTTAAACCATGCTGCTTCTATTTGGATTTCCAGGCACCAAGCAAATGGGCTGTGCGAGGAAAAAATTTTATAGGGGGGCAAAACATTTGTTTTTTGAAAATAGGGAAAAAAACTATTAAGGGAAAAAATATTGTGCTTATTGAGGCGGTAGTTAAAAATTAGGCAACAATAGTCGCAACGCCGTATAAGTGCCAGCGGTTATTGGCGCGCCTCATGATCGCAAGCTTATCCTTCACATTGGCACAAACCGGTTTTTTCAATTTCAGGAAAAACGCCTTCTTTTTCCTATCCACAATGAACCCAATTGTTGTGTTGGTCCCAATGCCCAATACCAGCGGCTCGTTTATTCCCGGCGAGGCATTGAAACTTTCAATTGCCCTTTTGAGCGGCTCGATTTCCACCTTGATTTCGTTTTTTGCCTCCGGAAGGGTGCCTGCCTTCCCAACCAAATTCCCAACAAGCCCATCGGATTTGCTAAGTGATGGATCCAGCGAGGTTGAAATGCCTACCAAGCCTCCAGGCGCGGCTTCCTCGAGCTTTTCGTTTTCCGCAAAAAGGCCGGTTACTTTGGTTTTGAACGATTCGTAATATTCGCGCTCCTTTTTTTTCCTCAATATGCCGGGTGATAGCTCGATATCATCGCCAATTTTGAATTTGCCCCTTACTATGGATCCTCCAAAGACAGCGCCCACCATCTTTTCAATTTTTGCCCCCGGCTTATTAACATCAAAGCTTCGCGCAATGTAAAGGAATGGATCCGCTTCAGGATGCCGTTTGGGGGTTGGGATTGTTGTTTGGATCGCATCTATTAGGGCGGATAGCGATTTTGGGGAATGCGCGGCCGTTGGAATGATTGGCGCATTTTCAAAGGGCGTTCCCTTAAGGAACGCCTTGATTTCATTGAAATTTTCAACCGCGCGCTGCCGTGCCACCAAATCAACCTTGTTTTGGGCAATCACTATATTCTTGATCCCGGCGGCTTCAAGCACCATCAAGTGCTCGGCTGTTTGGGCCATTGGGCATTTTTCATTTGCGGCAATCACGAAAAGCGCGCCATCCATGATGCTGCTTGCGGCAATCACCGTCGCCATCAGTGTTTCGTGGCCCGGTGAATCCACAAAGGATATTTTCCTTGCTGTTTTTGTCGGAGAGCCGCAATTTTCGCAATTTCCGCCAACCGTATAGCCCTCCGGCGCAACGCATTTTTCGCATTTGCGGAATACGACATCGGCGTAGCCAAGCTTGATTGTGATGCCACGCTTTATCTCCTCCGAGTGCGTATCCGTCCATTTTTTTGTGAGCGCGGCTACGAGAGTCGTCTTTCCGTGGTCGACGTGCCCGACGGTTCCTATGTTCACTTCAGCCTGCGGCATAGATGATAACCTGCTAGAATCAGCGTGAAAATTTACGATATATACTTTTATTAAAGCAGGACTTGCCTTCGAATTTGCGAATCAGGAAAAATCCATCCCCCAATGCCAAATTAAAACTCATGTATGACCCGCTCGATTGCAGCAATCGGCTCGGCGCCTAGCTCCCCCCCGTGCTTCCTTTTTATCTCATCTGCGGAAAGCAGGGTTTTGCATGCGGCAATAAGTTCCCCATTCAAGGTGTATGCGCCGGCTACAATTCCAGGCTCGATATTTTCATCAAGCGCGCAAACATCCGTTATTTTCGGGCGTATCCCGGTCCGGATTTTCCTTGCCGCCTCATCCGTCAATATGATTTTTGCCATTGGCAGGCTTTCAAGGGGCAAAATTGCCTTGCGCAGGTATGATTCCTCCCCCATTTCCCTCCAAGCATAGGCATAATCCGTTAGTGCCTGGAGCGATATCGCCTGTTTTTCACTAAATGATCCGGCCCTTGTCCTTCGAAGCTCAACCATATCCGCTTTTTCCCCCAAAAGCTCCCCGCAATCAAACACAATCTTTCTGATGTATGTCCCCGCCTCGCACTCGCACTCGAAAAGGATTAGTTTGCCCCTGATTTCAAGAATGTTCAAAGCGTGGACCTTCCTTACCCGAAGCTTTTTTGCAACGGCGCTTAAAAGCGGTGGCTTTTGGTAGATTTCCCCACGCAAATTCGAAAACGCATCCTCAAGCGCATCCTTTGGAACTTCCCTTCCCAGTTTCATCAGGCATACATACTTCTTATCGGCCCTTGCCGCATATCCCGAGATTTTGCGCGAGTTTTCCAACAGGACAACCAGCACGCCGGATACATTCTGGTCAAGAGTTCCCGTATGCCCAGTTACGCTTAGCCCCAATATTTTGCGCACAAATGCGGATACCTCGTGCGAGCTGGGGCCGGGGGGCTTATCGATGATTGCTATGCCGTACATAAGGTGCTCTTCCATTGTCCTATCGGCTATCGCCTTTCCAAGGGCGCCATTTTGCTTGCTTAGAATGAGCATAAATGTAATGAAAGGGATGGACTAATTAAAAAGTCATCGTGGATCTCAAACTATTTCGGGTCAAGCCGGCCTTTTCATGGCAGCGGCTCAAGGTGCATGATGTTGCATTTCTTGGCCTTGCCCTTGGCATCCTTGACCTCGCAGAAGGTGCCATCAATGATGCGCACGACCTCCATTTCCTGCCCCGCCTTCCTTCCGGCGACCTTCACGTATTTTTCCCAACTTCGATTGCTGCCATGAACATACCACCATTTTGCAAATATAATTTATTTTTTGGTTATTATTATTGGGGATGACCCAAAGTTATTTGGCACTTATCCACTGCCTAATCAATTTTTTTTAGCATCTTGCGATTCCTAGCCCCCTTGAGATGCGCACTTTCATTTCCTCAGCGTATTTGTTCTTCCTAACTTTTTTATAGCTTGGCTTTTGGGCAACACTTGCGATTTTTTCCATTACCTCCTGTGCGGAAAGATTATCCGTATCAATCTTCAGGTCGGCAAAACCGTGCTTGTTCACATCAATTCCATAAAGCCTCCTATATTGGGCGGCGTTCTCCAAATCGCGGATTTTCGTCTTTGCAATCGCCTCCTTCAATGTTATCCCTTCGCGCTTGGCAATCCGTTTTGCCCTTGTTTTCAGTTCGCCATCCAGCCAGACATAAAGGTTCGCATCGGCAAGCCAGATTGCAAGCCTGCTGCCAAGGATCGCCCCCTTTTCCCTCTCGAACATTTCCTGCTGATTTTTATCCAGCATGTAGTCAAAGGCCGGGTCATCCTTGCGTTTTTCGTGTATCCCCTCAAAATCCATCTCCAGCTCCTTAGCCATATTCCGAAGGGTGTAGTTGATGACCCTTAGGTGGAGCTTTTTCCCAATCAATTCACTTACGGTTGTGTTGCCGGAGCCCGATAGGCCCGAAATTGCGATTTTCAACTTTTTGCACCTGAATGTATAATCCATGGAGGTAAATAAATGAATGGGCAAAGCATTCAGATGTAACGGTAGGGGGGGGTAAAACCTACCCTTTATGGAGATAAATTCGCAAATGTAAATAAGGGGGAGGCGGCAACACGTGGTGGGGGCTTAGCCCCCATGGGGTGTTAGCGCTTCATCATATCCAGATATTTGAGATGCTTGATATCTATATCCTCCCTTAGGAGTATTCCGGATTCAAGCCGGATCTTTTCGCGCACAAGGTCGCGCACATCCCCCGCGCAAAGCACTCCCCCAAACATCCGCTCGGGGCGCTTTTTTGTTTTTGCAAGCTTTCGCATGCCCACCGTCGACCTGTTTGGGACTCCCTTAAGATTTTCCCCGCAAAGCGCGCAAATCGCCTTGCCTGGCTTTTTTGGCTTGTAAATTGAATGGACCGCTCCTCCTGGCGTCCTAACCGATCTGCTCTTTGCGCTCCTGCTCCTAAGTGAAGGCCTAACCATTATTGATCACCATGTAAAAATAACTGATTTTATTGGCTCTTTATTATCGGGGCTGCAATTAATAAAATGTGTGAAAACGCCAAATCACTCCCAAATTGGCCGCAAAGGGAATGTGCCTATTTGCCAATTTATCTTCTGCCTTTCCAAACCTACTTTTTTTATCAATAATTTACTTCTTGTTGAACACCTTGCTGTAGAGCTGCTCAATAACCATTCCGGAAACAATTGACGAAAGGATGAAAAAGCCCCTTGGGCCGTAGTGGCTGGTTTTGAGGATGTTTAGGCCAAGTAGTTCTTCCCCATTCAGGTGAAGTGCAATAGGAAGCCCGATCAAAAACCCATGGAAATATATATCCAAAACCCACATGAAGCCGATGAATAGGGGGATCACAAAAATCATGTTCTTGAACGGGAGGAACATCATCTCGTTCATCATCTTCATGACCTCGGGTTCGCGAACCTTCAGCTCCTCCACCTTCTTCTTGTCATCCTTCTTGAGCGCCTCACCCATTTCCTTCTGGTAATCCTTCATTGTTTTTTGGATGAGTTCGGTTTTTTGCTTGATGCCCGTTTTCCTGCTGATGTAGGATGTCAAAAAAGAGAAGAACACTGCCGTTGCGGATATGTACGCCCATGCCGGTATTCCAAAATAATCCATAATTGTTGCACCTAATTGAATTTGTTGCACGATTTAACTGGGACTTTGCCCACCTGCAAATGAATAACGGTTATTTGGGGCCCATGCCAAACAATCCTGCTTCCCCCCAAAAAAAACCATCAATTCACCTTACCTTGCAATTCTCTTAAGCACGGGGTACATCTCGAAAATTTGCTGCTGCGCCAAATCCTCGTAGAACCGGTATAGGATGCCTACGGTTAGGAGGATTCCAGTCCCGGTCCCAAGCGCCCCGGTGATATCTGCAAACCATGCCAAAACCCCAACGAAAATGCTGCCAAGGACCGTAATAATTGGGATATACTTTTGCAAAATCTTTTCGGTAATCCTTGGATCCTGCCTATAGCCGGGAATCTGAAGGCCCGTATTCTTGAGCTGCTGCGCAACTTTTGCCGCGCCCATTCCCGTGCTTTCAATCCAAAACCAGCCGAATATGACGCAAAGTGTAACCAGAACGATGCCATAAACAAGAATGTGGAGGATTTCAGTTGGGTTAAGCAAATACTGCGAAACATAGGTTGCATATCCTCCTGTTAGGAAAATTGGCGAAGGAAGCGCGCTTGATAGGTATGCAAAACCCCCATCAAGGCCAGGGAGGGGCCTATTGGATACCTTATCGAATTGGCCCAGGAGTGGAAAGCCCGAATTTGCCATGAAAAGCCCAATCACCTGCACATTAAGCAGCAGGGCGGATGCCAAAATTACCGGAATATTGCTCACATATAGGAATTTGATTGGGTATCTTGCGCCAAGGCCCCTGGCTCCGCCATAAGCCAATGGCAGCTCAATTTTCATGCCTTCGGCAAAAACCACAATCAAAAACACTATGATTGTGAACATCAGCGGGAATACAGTCCATATTGCAATATCAAGCCTGCCAGCTGTTAGCTGGAATAACGTATTGGGTAGGATTCCTGCGGGTTCCGATGTTGCCGAAGGGACAATTCCAAGCCAATCAAGGAAAAAGTACCCAAAAGTCCCAACGAAAATTGCCTGCGCAACCCCGGCTGCGATGAATAGCGAAACTCCAGAGCCAATCCCGTACTTCTGGCAAACCTCATCCATGTAAAGAAGGATGATTGATCCCATGGTAAGCTGGAACATGACTGCCAGCTGCAATGGGGTGATTATCCCAAACATTGCATTTTGCGCAAAAAGAGCGGATGTTGTTGCATCGGATGCAACCACGATTGCCTTTGAATAGATGAATCCCTCGACCAGGGATAGGAAGATTGCAAGCAGCTTTTGGATTCCCTGGAATGTCTTCTTGTTTTCAGGAAGGGATAAATCAAGATTGATGAGTTTTGCGCCTACAGCAAGCTGCAGGAAGATGGATGCGAGCACAATTGGCCCAATTCCTGTGGTAATAAGTGTCCCCGTCCTGCTTCCCAGGAGGATTTCAAAGCGCTCGAATTGCTGGATTATGGATTTTTCCGCCCCATACGGATATACCTGCCCAAGAAGGAAGAATAATACCAAAACTCCGGCCGTCCACATCAGCTTTTCCTTAAGGCCAGGGGCCCTTAGGGGCGCTTTTACCTCCGGAAGGTTTGAAATTATGGGCTTTAGAAAATTGTACATATTGCGTTTAGACCCTTATCCTTATTGTTTAATCCAATCGCTGCACGTATATAAAATTATTGATTTGTGAAAATATGCTTATCGAAAAGAATTGCAGCAAAATATTTTATACGGATTCTTATGCCTATGCAGTTGTTTTCGCTCCGGAAACAGGTTTTCCTGCCTCCCCTTTTGCGACAATTGCCTTTCCGCCGGCCTTCTCAATTGCCTCCTTGGCGGATTCCGAAAATATGTTGGCGGTGATGTTTGCCTTGAAGGGGAAATTGCCATTGCCAAGCACCTTCATGAGCTTCCTTTTCTGCCTCAAATCAATAGTGTACGCGCCTCCTTCGTTTTTGAACTTCCCGGTTTCAATTGCAAGTGCAAGCTTGTTTAGCCCAATTGCAGTGATGTGCCGCCTTGTGTCGTTCACAAAACCCGGAGCAGTTGTCGAGGTGCCTTCCAACTTCAGATACATCAGCCGCTTGTGCTTGTGGAATCCCGCCCTGCCAACGCCTCCGCGGCTCCCCTTGCCCCTGCGATTCTTGGTGTTGCCAGCGCCCATGGTGCGGCTTGCGTAGTGCTTCCTCATGCTTGATTTGATCCTTCGAGCCATAAATTTTTCCCCTCTTTTGAATATTTCTATTTTTAGCGCCCGTTGCCAGGAAGTATTATCAAACTTCTTGGACTGATATTTCAGCAAAATCAGCGCGAGGTAGGATTTAAGATATATATCCTTTTAAAGGTAGATTATCGATTCCTTGTCTTGATTAATAGGCACGTGGACCCCATGGAAGAAATGCACCCTAAAACCGCAGCTCTTTTCGGAACATTGCGAAAATACCCGGAATTTAGGAGAAATGAACCTTTCCTAAGACATCTTGTGGGTTCAGAATATAGCCGCGAAAATGCATGGCATGCTAGGGATTTTTTAGAGCGTGGTGGGTATTCGAAGACGGATATTGAGAGTTTGGAATTTCTTCATATGGGAAAAGTTTTCCATATGGGTGGTGCTATTAGCAAATTGGAACGCCCACCTGAGACTTTGGAGGATTTAATTGAGCATGCCAATTCTCTTAGGATTGTTAATCTTATGATGATATTCGAAATGAAGGATCGGGCAACTAGCGCAAAAAAGGATAGAAGAACGAATTTAATCGAGAGCGCAAAAGCGCTTTCTGAAATTTCGAAAATGGCTGCAGTTGCCTCTAGAGATCTAAAAAAACTCCGAAGAAATCCTCTTTTCTTGAAGCAACGAGTAAGGGGTTGGAAATTGTAGCTGTTTTCATGAACAATTCCAATCGCGCTTTTTGTGCCCACTCTAGTTTTTCCGATTCCTTTAAATAATCATCCCGCCTAACGATTTCACTATTTTTAGAGGGGAAATGCGAGAGTTTTCACTCTCCAGTGGTATCGATAGGTGGTCCTGATGAAAATGCATGTAAAAGCCGGAAGGATTGGGGAAAGTTCTGAGGATGCAATTATCCTGCTTCTTTTCAAGGACGAGCCGTTCCACTCGCTTGTCAGGCACGTTGATGACAAAGTGAAAGGCGCCATCAGTTCCCTAATCAAAGCAAAGGAATTTACGGGAAAGCCGGGGCAGGCCTATTTGCTTTCCCTAAGCTTGGAAAAAGCCGGATCCAAAAAAATCATCCTTTGCGGCCTTGGGCCAAGGGCCCAGTTTTCTCTTGACCGCATCCGTGGCGCAGCCTCAAAGGGTGCATGCTTTGCCCGCAATTTGGGCCTGAAAAATTTCTCAATGCTTCATTTGCCAGATGCCCCGTGCACGCCTGAGGATAGCGCAAGTGCGCAGGTGGAGGGCATTGCACTTGGCCTATACCAATTCAATAAATACCATACGGAGGATGCGCAAGAGCAAAAGGCAATCGAGGAATTCTTCCTTTACACCGATATCAACAAGCTTAAATCAATTGAAAAGGCTGCGTCCAACGCACTTACGATTTGCGAGGCTACTAACCTTACCCGCAACCTCAACAACGAGCCTGGCAACGTGGCAACGCCAACTTTCATGGCGCGGGCCGCGCAGGAGGCCGCATCAAAATACGGCTTCAAGTGCAAGGTGCTTGGCCAAAAGGAAATTGAGGCGCTCAAAATGCACTCTTTCCTAAGTGTTGCCAAGGGAAGCGTCCAGGAGCCAAAGCTTGTGATTCTCGAGTACAATACGAACGCGAAGGATACAATTGTAATTGTCGGGAAGGGAATAACCTTTGATTCCGGGGGAATTTCCATCAAGCCCTCAAAGGATATGGAAAAGATGAAGTGGGATAAGAGCGGGGGATGCGCAATCATTGGCACATTTGCCGCCGCCGCATCACTCAAATTGCCCATTCATCTAGTTGGGATTGCCCCATTCACTGAAAATCTCCCATCGGGAAGCGCAACCAGGCCCGGTGATGTTGTTGTTGCATCCAATGGGAAAACAATTGAGATTGCCAACACCGATGCGGAAGGCCGGCTCGTTCTTGCCGATGCGCTGGTTTATGCCGCAAAATACAAGCCAAAGGCTGTAATTGACCTTGCGACCCTGACGGGCGCTTGCGTTGTTGCCCTTGGGGATGTTGCTGCTGGCCTTTTTGGGAATGATGAAAAGCTAATTGAAAAAGTCCGCAAGGCCGGGGAAAAATCCGGCGAAAGGGCCTGGCCCTTGCCACTTTGGCGCGATTACGATGACAAGATAAAAAGCGACATTGCGGATGTGAAAAATATCAGCACAACCCCGGGTGATGCCGGCGCAATAACCGCCGCAGCATTCCTGAAAAAATTCGTTAGCTACCCTTGGGCGCACCTGGATATTGCGGGCACCGCCTGGAATGATTACGACAAGCCCTATGGGGGAAAAGGCGCAACGGGATACGGGGTAAGGCTCCTTATCGAATTACTTAAGGATTGGAAAAACTAAACAAACT
>JBBSVW010000079.1:0-29718 GCA_038046605.1 Microcaldota archaeon
AATCACGACAAAAAAATTTGAGTAAAATGTTCAAATACATAGGTCTTTAGCTATAGCACCCGAAACCACCCCTCCAGATAGCCTTTTATTTCAATATTATAACATATTATAATGGTGAAAAGCATGTCAACTGTTTTTGAGTCAAAAGTGCGCCCAATTGGTTCATCCTTAGGGTTAATCATCCCAAGTGAAATCATAACGCGCCAGCACCTATCTTCAGGGAACAAGGTAGAGGTTGCAATACTTAAGCGTGATTTTTCCCTAATCCGAAAATTAATGGGTTCCATGAAAGGAGCAAAGCCATTTGTTAGGGATCGGCGGGATCGAATTTAGGCGATAGGCATGTTTGTTGATACTTGGGCATGGGTTGAGATTTTCCAGGATACTGTTATAGGAAGAAAAACAGCAGACCTGATAGAAGGGAAAACATTGGTTATCAGTGCTCTTACGATTGCTGAAATAGCTGCATGGTGCTCCAAGACAAATAGGGAAGTTGCCATCTATCTCAACAGCCTTAGGGAAAATTGCATGATTATTTCAGTTACAGATGAAGATGCACAGCTCGCGGGCGTTAGTTTGAATAACTTACGCCAAAAAGTGCCCGGAATAGGGATGATCGATGTAATAATCTATAATCAGGCGATCTCCCTAGGGCTCCCTCTTTTGACTGGCGATCCTCATTTCCGGAAACTGGAAGGAGTAACCTTCCTAGGGTAAATCAAAGCGGCTCAAACCTTGCCGTGAAATGCCTAAGGGAGCTCTTCACCCCGTAGGTCATCCTCATTCCTTTGATTTTATTCCTCCTCTTGAAAATATTAATCAGCGCATCCGCAACAACATCCATGTGCCTGTCCGTATACACTCTTCGCGGAATTGCCAATCGTAAAAGCTCCAATTCCGGCGGCACCAATTTCCCATCATCCCCAAATTTCCCAAATGCGCATGTTCCAAGCTCAACTCCCCTAACGCCGGCTTCAGCAAACAATTCCACTCCGAGCCTTTGGGCTGGAAATTCACTTTGCGGGATTTTCGGGAAGAACTTTTTCGCATCGACATAAATCGCATGCCCTCCAAATGGTTTGAGGACAGGCACGCCTGCTTTAGCCAAACGATCCCCCAAATATTCCACCTGCCTAATCCGATTCCTCAAATAATCCTCATCCAGCGCCTCCCGCATTCCTATAGCAACCGCCTCAAGATCCCGGCATGCCATCCCTCCATATGATGGGAACCCTTCGATTAGAATCAGCATTTCCCTGGCTTTTTCAAAAAGCGCATCATCATTCATCGATAGGCATCCTCCGATGTTCACAAGCGCATCCTTCTTTGCAGAAAATGTGCATCCATCCGCATACGAAAAAAGCTCCTTTGCAATCTCCTTAACGCTTTTGCTTTCGTACCCCTTCTCCCGAGTTTTGATAAAATAGCAATTCTCGGCGTACCTGCACGCATCAATGAAAAGCGGGATCTTATTATCCCTTGCAATTTTGCTTACCTCCCTCACATTTTCCATGGAAACCGGCTGGCCCCCTCCCGCATTATTGGTGATTGTGAGTAAAATTAGTGGAATTTTTTCCTTCCCCTCCTTCCTAACCAACTCCCTTAATTTCCCCGTATCCACATTCCCCTTGAATGGCGCAATCTTTTCCGTATCGTAAGCGTCTTTGATGACCAGATTTTCCGCGGTCCCCCCGTTATGCTCCACATTTGCACGGGTGGTATCAAAATGCGTGTTTGAGGGCACAATATCCCCCTTTTTCACCATGCACGAAAAAAGGATGTTTTCCCCCGCCCGCCCCTGATGCACAGGCAGCACGTTCCTAAACCCGAAAATTTCCTTTACCGTCCTTTCAAACTTATAGAAATTCCTACTCCCCGCATACGCCTGGTGGCCCATCATGAGCCCGGCCATCTGCACATCGCTCATGGCTGATGTCCCAGAATCCGTCAGAAGATCGATATACACATCGTCCGCCGCTAGATTGAATAGGTTGTAGCCGGTTTGCTCTAGCGCTTTTTCCCGATAAGCCCCATTTGTGGTTTTCAGGTGCTCAATTACCTTGATTCGGAAAGGCTCGGCAAGATAGGTTATTTCATTAGAACTCATGGTATTCCCCCCTCTCCTTTTCCTTCACATCTTTTATAACCGTTTGCAGTTATAGCTATGCTGATAACATGATCCTAGCAACCGGCACAGTGGCACTAGATACGACACGCACACCCTTCAAAACAGCGCAACGGGTGCTCGGAGGGAGTGCAAGCTATTTTTCACTGGCCGCCCGGTTTTTTTCACCGGTTGCAATAGTTGGGGCAGTTGGGCATGATTTCCCCCCCGCCTATTGGGATTTGCTTGAAAAGGCAGGAGTAAATTTGCAGGGATTGCAAAAGCACCCCGCCCAAAAAACCTTCTTTTTTGATTCCACCTTCTCCTTTGACATGTACACCCGCACGGCGAATGCAACCGAGCTAAATGTTTATGAAAATTTTGAACCCAAAATACCTGATGATTTGAAATCCTCGGAATACGTCTATTTGGGCACTTCCCCCCCTGAAAAGCAGCTCAAGGTTTTGAGGGAATTTTCAAATCCTAAATTCTCAGTGCTGGATACGATCGAATTTTACATCCAGAACTCGAAAGCCGCCCTCGAAAAAACCATTTCCGAAGTTGACGGTATAGTTCTAAACGACATTGAAGCGCGCATGCTTTGCAACACCCCAAATATCATCAAGGCGGCAAAGCATCTTTCCAATTTGGGCCCAAAGGTTGTGATCATAAAGAAGGGCGAGCACGGCTCAATCCTCTTCTACAAGGATGTGATCTTCCCCCTTGCCGCCTTCCCTCTTGAAAGCTCAATTGACCCAACCGGCGCTGGTGATTCATTTTCCGGCGGCTTCATGGGCCATATCGCAAGGAAGGGCAAGCTCACTCTAAAAACCCTAAAGGAGGCGGTCGCCTACGGCAACCTGATGGGCTCATTTGCAATAGAGGATTTCTCGGTTGACCGGCTCGTTTCACTGACACTGGATGAAATTGAGAAAAGGATGAAGGAATATAGGAAATTGACGAGATTTTAGGTGCGTACAATAATGATGGAGCCTGAATTAAGGTCAAAGCCAATAATCGCATCGGATAGGCTTCTCGATATACGGCTATCGCGAGTCCGGACGATAAACGAATTGGTGAAAAATGCCAATAGATATAGGAGAGGTGGCGATGCACAAGCGATCCCCCTTTCTAAGTCTTTGCAGAGGCTCATCATGGTTGGTCGGCATACCTCGCCGGAAGGTTGGCTCGTAGGAAAATTGTTGCAAGGGAGAAAATTAACCCCCGGCAATTGGAATGGACTTATCCGACGATATTTCCGGATGGGAGGATCGGCTGATTCTTTAAATCATTTTACTATTAGGGCAACTAAAGCCCTTAGATTTTCCGGGCAATATGTGGAAAGATTCACTTTCGATATTCCAACAATTGAAATGGCGGACTTCAGGCATACAGTTAATGGGGCTGTGACCTTTGTTAATGGCAGATTGATGCGGGCCCATTATACTGCGCAGCAACTAATTAGAAAAGAAAAACGCTAGATATGTATTGACCAATCAGATTTTCCTAATTATCCCTCTTGCCGCATCAACTTCCACAACATCCCCATCCTTCAATATTTTATTCGCATTCTTCACACCGACAATGCAGGGGATGTTAAGCTCGCGGGAAACAATTGCCGCATGGCACATTATCCCTCCTTCATTAGTGATGATTGCCGCAGCCTTCTTCATCGCCGGCACCAAATCCGGGGAGGTTGCCGCAGAAACCAGAATATCTCCCTTTTCCATTTTTACCATATCCGCCATGACATTGATTATTTTTACCTTTCCATTCGCCTTACCCGGGCATGCCGGCATACCCCTAAGCTTTGTTGCTTTTGCATCAATCTCGTCCGTTGCAAATTCGCATTTGGAAAATTCCTCCTTTGCCTCCTTCCCCAAAATGATACTCTTTCCGCTTCTTTCCACAATTAAAAGCGAGCAGGCGATCCTCTCCTTTGCCATCCCCTTAAACTTGCCTGGATCTTCCATCACATTTTCCATTTCCTCCATGAAAAGATACATCGATTCCAGCGACGTAAGGCCTGCCCTCCTTCCGATTTCCACCTGCACCTCCATGTTGTTCCGGGTTGCCTGCTGGAATTCATGCTCGCGCGCCCATTTGTAATAGCCCATGTTCCTCACATGGTCGAATACGGAAATTTCCTCCACGCTTAATTTGAGCAATCGGCAAACCCTGGTGAATTCCTCCGAAACCATGCGCTCGTAATCGTCCAATAAGGCTATTTCCTCCTCGATTTTTGCCCCCAATTTTTCCTCAACTAGCTTGGCATAATGATCAATATCCCAGCCAACCAAATTGCTGTAATCATACGAGAGCCATTCGAAATCGGCCGCCATCCTTTGCAATTCCTCCCCAAATTCCCTCCTGATTTCACTTGCGCCATCAATTACTTTTTCCTTTGCCTTCCGCGCAATCTCAAGAACCCTCTTTTCCTGCGCCTGCGTCTTAAGCCTGTAGGGCGAGCGGGTCAATGCAAGGAGGTAATCGGCGAATTTTTCCGGCTCCCGCGCAGTTTTCTCCCGAAGGATTTCCATCATCCGGTTGTATAGCGGCGTATCTTGCTGGTAGCCCATGATGATAAGCGAGGCTGCGTAGCTGTACGTTTCAAAAAAGCGCTTGTGAAATTCATCCATATGCCCAATTAGTTCATCACTCCCAATTCCACTAAGTTCTTTTCCCGCATATTTTTCGCTGAAAGCATTCAGGAGCTTTCCTTTCTGCAGGCTTTCCCTGAAAAATGCAAAAACACGGTAGGGGTTCCGCATTATTTCCTCATTCAGGAATTGTGCGGTTTTCCGCAGCTCCGCTTCCGGATAATAATACTCCGTTTGGCCATCCTTCCAGTAGCTGTACGATGATTCAATTGCGCTCTCCGGCAAGATTTTTGAAAACCCCTGCACGGATGCCTCGATAACCACGCTGACAACTGAAGGCGAATAAGGCCTATGGCTCCAAATCCTGGTGTATCTCATTTAACCACTTCAATAAATACTACTGAATCAAATTACAACTATATTCAAAATGGCCATTTTCCCCACATCCATTTCGAATGATTTCACGGCCACATCGGTATTCCGTCCGATGCAGTATCCCTCCCCCAGCTCAATAGTGCCAATATCCCCAAAAATAAAAACAGCTCCATAGAAACCCCTCAAGCCGCAATGCAGCTCTCATAGTGGTATAACTAACCTTCCTAATTAGAATTTAGCCGCGATAGCGCGGTTATTTGATTCGTATCCAAGACCAGCCTCATCACTTGCCTCGCCTCACTTCCTTGACCATCCCCTCCACATCCCTTTCATTTCAACTCATCAATATCCGGCGTCAGGAATTTCCAAAGCGCCGGGAAGAGCTTGCTCTCCGCAATGCGCAAATGCTCCCGGAATGTGCTCTCGGGCGTTTTCAATTTTTTTGCAACCGTCTCAAGGTTATTTTCCCGCGGATAGGAATAATAGCCGTACTTGCACGCCATCTCGTATGCCCAGCGCTGCTTTTCCGTCAGTTTGGAAAACGCGCTTGGCATGAATAAATTCAAATCCTCCTCCCTAAGCGAAAGCATCTGCGCCCATGCATCCTTTTTGTTGCGATTCATCCTTTCCATGAGCTTTTTTATGTGCTTTTTTTCCATCGCCGCAATCTCCCAATACTCGAAGCCATCCTTTGCAATCGGGGGCCTCAGCTGGAAGACGCTGCCATCTAGTAAAATGGTGTGGTACGTCCTGCTTGCAGGCATCTTGAATATGACCTGCCTTCCGGATGCCTTCAATACCTCTATCCGGGGATCCGCCATGATCGCCCTCATCAGTTTGTCCGAATCCTTCCCGAACACCAGCCCAACCCTTGTAATGAATGTGGTTTCGCCCTCCTGGTAGGTATTCAAATAATAGTTGGTGAAGACCGCATCCAACTCCCGCGTCTTATCCGTCACGTACGAATTCGCGTGCCAGAACTTTATCTTTGCGACCCACATAATTACCAATAGAATTAGTATCGTCGGGTTTTATAATTAACTGAAAAAATTATCCCTTCTTCTCCATATACCCGCACTTCCCGCATCCCCACCTATCCGGCTGATTTGCATTTACTTTTGCTTCTGCCAGTTCATTTTTTCAATTCCCGCAAGAAACCACGTTTCCATTTTGCGAATTCATTCAAATTCAAGTTGAGATACTCCGCATCCTTCGGATTAAAAAAAAGCACCTCCTTTTCCAGCTCATCGCTCAATTTTTCAAGCTTGTATTTTTCCAATATTCCCTTATATTTCTCAAGCGAAAATCCCGAATGCACAAGCAATGTGAGGATATCTATCAAATCCTTTTTCCCTTTTGCAGAACCTCTCCTTTCCACTTCGGCGCCTTGTTTCAATATAATCAGCACTTCCGGCAAAGGCACCCGGAAGCCTTGCACTACCGTCGAGTATTCCTTCAGGTGTTCAAGGGGAAAAGCGAGGCGCGAGTAACCCGGAAGGTAAATATCTGCATCGAATCCGCCCATCTTTATTTCGTATTTATGCAGCCGTTCATTCTTCTCCAAATTGAAATTTGCACGCAATAAGTTCAAGGCATTGTAGTCTATGACCATATCGATATCCTTGGATTTGTGAAGGCCCGCCCATACATATGCCGCCCAACCGCCGATGAGCGTAAATTCATATTCCTTCGATAGCGATATCAGCGCTTCCCAGCTCTTTTCCGTTACGCTTTCATTCCAGAATTCATGCATTTTCATTTCAACAGCCTCGCTTTCAATGCAAGAAGATAATCCCTTGCGTACCATTCCTTGAGATTCCAGAGATCGACATAAATTTGCGGCAGCGGTGCCGTTGCAGAATCCTTCATAAATTCATCCTTATTTAACACAAATAAATTCTGCCTGCCTTTCTGAAAAGGAAACCGCCACTTTATTTCCTCAAGGGTTTTAGCATCTGCGTATACATATGCCTCGCCGTAATCTGCAGGCGCGTCATCAAATCGCAGGCGGAACGCCGAATACGCGGT
This sequence comes from Microcaldota archaeon, assembly GCA_038046605.1. Taxonomy (GTDB): domain Archaea; phylum Micrarchaeota; class Micrarchaeia; order Norongarragalinales; family SBBD01; genus JACRGC01. Next base: position 7,108 of record JBBSVW010000079.1, read on the forward strand.
AAAGATTGTCCCGGGCGGCATTTCGCCCTCAATTTTAATTGGAGGCATTTCCGAACGCGTAGAATAAACGAGGTCCTTTTCAATGTTCCTGATGGTCGCCCAGTATGTCAAAATCTTCTCAGCATCGGTTACAATAAAGGAGCGGGTTCTTTTCTCAATTCCCCCCATTTTCTCCAGGGGCTTTAGTGCATTGTTAACAGTGCTCAATGAAAAGCCGAATTTCCGTGAGAGCGAAAGCTGCGTAAAAGAATATTGCCTATGCTCCAATGCCTCGCTTAAAATATGCCTGTAGACCAGCTCTTTTTTCAACATGTTTCGAATATTGCCGATTATTATTTATAAATGTTTCGATGTTTATAGAAAGAAGTGCCGAAATATTTTGAAAACTACGTTGGTTTGCGGCAAGTTCCGGAAGGCAGGTGCCGCCCTTCAGGCGATGCGGTAAAACACCGCTTTCAAATCACGATTCTCCGAAGATAAAGCGCCTTGGCCGAGCGCAATTCGTTTAATGCTGAAAAGGGCACTTTTCCGGGGCATCGGTTATTTCTTCTCCATATACCCGCACTTCCCGCATCCCCACCTATCCGGATGGCTTGCTAGATTGGAGCCGCACTTCGGGCATTTCCGCTTCTTGAAATCGTAATCCTTGAACTTCTTTGCGCCCTTTTTTACTGCCATAAATATTTCACCGTTTTATAATTTTTTACTATATGCCCTCTTTACAAATGTTTTCTTTCCAGCGGAGCCGTTCGCCGCTTTCTTTTTCACCGGGCAGACAAAGTCTGCGCGGCCCCAAAGAACTTAAGTTCTTTTGGGAAAGAAAGGGGCAAGGCAGTTATTTCTTACCTTCCTCCGCCTTCTTTTCCGTCTTTGTTCCGCGCGCCCTCTTGTATGCCGGCTCCTTCAATGCGCCCTGCGCATTATCATAAATCCTAACATATACCTTTGCATACTTGGTCCCAAACGGATGGACCACCCTTTCAATGATTATCTCATCGGCGGCTGCCGTGAACTGCTTTTGAATTTCACTCATCAGATGCTTCCTGGATGGCGTTTCCTTCTCCACCGGAAGCTTAACTATGATCTCCTTCCTCCCAAGCAATTTGTTTTCCTTGTTTTCCAATATTTCCATATGAACCCCTCGTTTTTTAGAATTGTTTTCCGAATGCACCAGATTACCTTGGTTTAATATCGTCCATTCATTTTTTCAAAATAACCTATTTCAATTTAAGCGCAAACTTCCCCGGAACCTTTGCCCCTATTGCAGCGGCTATCAACGAATCCGTAGGATCCGCAACGTAGATCGTCCCCTCATAGCTTTTTGTCAGGTCGGATCCGCCGCAAACCGCGCACTTATCGCCCGCAAGGACAATTGCCCTGCAATTCCTGCATGCTTTCATTTTGATTTCACCAATAATTTTTTTTATTTAAATGAAGGGTTTGGCGGGTGTAAAAGCGAGCAAGCAATTTTTTCCCGTTATCCCCCAATTCCAATTTTTACATTCCTTTATTTTTTCGAAATCTTCCCAAGCCCATCCGGCCTCATGGTAAGGGCAATTTTCGAATTCGGGATGGTGTCCTTGAAGGATACCGTTGCAACTTTTGCCCTCACAAGATCGCCCTTCTTGATTGTCTTCTTGCTGTTCTTCCCAATGAGCTGCGTGTTCTTCTTATCGTAGCTCAAAAACTCATTTGCAACCTGCGAAACGTGGACCAGCCCATCAATTGGCCCAAGCCTGACAAAGGCGCCAAACTCGACGATTTCGGACACTTCCCCCTCAAGCACCTCATTGACCTCCAATGCAAAAACAAGAGCATCATATTTGACATCAAAATAAGCCGCGCCATCTCCGGGCAGTATTTTCCCATCGCCCTTGATCTTCGCATTGAAAATCCCAAGCATGATCCCGTAATTCTTATCGACAGTCCTTTCGTACCTTTCCCTAAGCATCTTTTCAGCCGCATCATTTAGCTTTAGCCCAAAAAGGTTTGGGGGAATGCGCACGGAATCCTCGAATGTTATCAATTTGTACATATGTTCTCACCATTTTCAAAGAAGTTGTATGGCATATTTTGCAATCATTGCGCCCGCAATCAGGGAAACCGTATTTAGCACCTTGATTAGGGCATTAAGCGCAGGCCCGGCCGTATCCTTGAATGGATCGCCAACCGTATCGCCAACTACTGCTGCCATATGCGCATCCGATCCCTTCCCGCCAAATTTCCCATCCTCAATGTATTTCTTGGCATTATCCCAGGCCGCGCCGGTATTTGCCATGAATAGCGCAAGCAGCAAGCCGGAAATGATTGCGCCTGCAAGCATCCCCCCTAGTGCCTCGACGCCAAATATCAATCCCACCACAAGAGGCGATAGCACTGCGATAAGCGCCGGCACCATCAATTCGCGAAGCGCTCCTTGCGTTGCAATATCGACGCACTTTGCATAATTTGGTTTTGCCTTCCCCTGCATTATCCCCTTGATTGTTTTAAACTGGTGCCTAACCTCCTCCACCATCTTGAATGCGGCATTCCCAACCGCCTGCATCAAAAAGCTTGCGAAAACAAATGGCAAAAGCCCCCCAATGAACAGCCCCACCACTACTAGCGGATTTAGGATATTGATATTTGTGAGATTCACTTCAATTGCATAAGCTGCAAATAAAGAGAGCGCCGAAAGCGCCGCCGAGGCAATTGCGAATCCCTTGGTTGTTGCCTTGGTTGTGTTTCCAACGGCATCAAGGGCATCCGTCACCTTCCTAACCCCTTCCGGAAGGTTGCTCATTTCTGCAATCCCCCCTGCATTATCCGTGATTGGGCCGTATGAATCAATTGCTACAATTATCCCGGTTGTTGCAAGCATTGCAGATGCCGCAAGCGCAATTCCATAAACTCCCGCAACCGAATAAGAAATGATGATTCCAAGGACAATTGCAATCACTGGGAGCGCCGTGCTCTTCATGCCAATTGCCATTCCTGAAATCAGGTTTGTGGCAGCGCCCGTCCTGCTTGCCTGCGCAATCTGCGATACTGCATTGCTTTCCTTAACCGTGTAATGCTCTGTAATTTTGCTTATAGCTACTGTTAGTGCAAGGCCCACAAGTCCCGCATACCAGTAGTTGATCCCAACTCCTATGAGTGAGAATGCAAAGAACAAGAAGCCCGCAAGCATGATTACCGTTGAAAATGTGCCCTTATCCAGTGCGTGCATGATATTCTTGCTTGCTCCAAGCCTCACAAATTGCGCTCCAATTATGGATGCAAAAATCCCAAGGCCCCCGACGACAAGCGGGAGCATCACCAATAGCTCGCTTCCAAGGCTGATGCCAAGAAGCATTGCCGCAATAACTGTGACAACAAAGCTCTCGAATAAATCCGCGCCCATGCCTGCGCAATCTCCGACGTTGTCCCCGACATTATCCGCGATAACTGCCGGATTCCGCGGATCGTCCTCAGGAATCCCCTTCTCAAGCTTCCCAACCAAATCCGCGCCAACATCGGCTGCCTTGGTGAAAATGCCCCCACCAACCCTGGCGAAAAGTGAAATAAGTGACGCCCCAACCCCAAAGCCAATAAGTGCCGAAATATCCTTCATTGGCAGGTAAAATACAATGGTAATAAGTGTTACGCCAAGAAGGCCAAGGCCAACTACTGAAAAGCCTGTTACCGAGCCTCCCTTGAATGCCAAATCAAGCGCGCCCTTAAGGCCGCTTTTTGCCTCTTCAGCTGTCCTCACATTTGCCCTAACTGAAATGCTCATGCCAATGACTCCAGCTAAATACGAAAGCGCCGCCCCGAAAACAAATCCGATTGCGGCATTTATCCCGATGAAATACCAAACAAGCGCCCCAACTACCACTGCGAACAATGCAATTGTCTGCAGTTGCCTCTTCAAGTACGCATAAGCGCCATCAGAAATGGCTTTTGCAATCTCCCTCATCTTAGGGGTGCCGGATGGCTTTTCCATTATCTGCCTAACCACATAGTAGGCATATATGATTGCCGCAATTCCCGAAACCATTGCAAAGTATTCCAGCATTTCTTGTTTCACCTAATTTTCAAGATTTGGCCATTTTGGCTAGTTTGCTTATTCTTCCATATCGCAAGATAAGCCTTCAATTCAAGGAAGAAATAGAGGGAATTATTATTGGGGAAAATGATTAAAAAGACGACTATTGGCTCTTTTGGAGAGGAAAAATTAGTTATACGCAAATATGCCTGCCCCAAAAATCACTTGATCCATTCCGGAGTGATGAGGCCAAATGGCATATCTCCCAGGTGCTTTTTGTAAAATGCCCTTTTCCTCCTGAGTTCATCCAAGCTAAGCCTCCTATCCTGCCAAATGTTTACCCGCAATATCTGGTTGGGAGTGCTTTTTCCAATAGATGAATTGGAATAGGGCGCGAGCATTTCAAGTTGATATGCATCGCCTTCCGTTTCTTTGCCTCCAGACCTAAACGGATGCCTCAACTGTATGCCTCTTCTTCTTTCAAAATCTACATTAGGCTCATGTTTGCCTACAAAACCAGTCTTCAAAATTGATTTCAGGGTATCCAGCACGTCTTGCCCGCCAGTTCCTCTCATGATTGTATGCAAAAGCGGAAGCTGATAAATTGCAATATTTCCACTCCTTAATTTCCTGAGCTGAAGCACAATGTCTCCCATCGGTAGCCTAAATGTTGCAGTATCCTTGCCATGCCTATAATTGGGCCAATTCTTCCCAATTTCGGCCATCAATTTCTCCCTAATTGAATTAATTTTCTTTCCTTTTCCAAATCGCAATCCTGCTGGCAAACTAACTGGCCCGATTTTAACTGGGAAAAATAGTTCAGAAATAGTGGACGCCTTTACCTGCTTTAGCTCATCAATCGTCCCCTTGAAAAAAACAAGCGGGGCAGCGCCTTTACGGCTCGATTCCCTGCGATAAATTGGCATACTATTAAGCGGTTTTTAGGAAATAATAAACTGAGTATATGGATTAACTGGACGATTTTGCAATCAGGCTTCATCCAATATCCACGTGCCCCTTGCCGCGCATCCCAATTGTCCTAACTTTTAGCTTTTTGAGCTTCGCCTTAAGCTCCTTATCCAATGTCGCAACGTAAAACTCCTCCGAATTGTTCTTTTCCGAATACTCCAAAATAATTTCGTCGGTTTTTCCCTGCACCTTCACTATTTCGAATTTGCCCCTAAGCCTATTGATGAACGAAAGCATCGTCCTAGCGTACATCCTTTCCCTGCCCCTAAGCGATCTCAATTCCGCAAGTGTGCTCGAAAGCAGTATGAATTTCACACCCCCGGCAAGCGCCCTGTCTATCTCCTCGAAAATATCCACATGGTTCGTGAATGGTATCAGGAGGAAATTCGTATCCAAAAGAACTTTCATATCCACCACTTGATAATAAGAAAACGGGCTCGGCGGGATTTCCATGCCTTGCTTTTCTTTTGCAACCGGGCAGAACACTGTTCTGCACGGCCCCGAAGAACTTTCGTTCTTCGCGGAAAAGAAAAGCGGTGGCGCCGCAAAAGAAAACGGATTTCATTTGCATATCAAAACAAACTGCTTCCCAAAGAGGGGGAGCGAGCAGTCTGCTCAAGGGGGATGCTTCCCCCGACGCAGACATTTGAACCCACGGCCTTCTGGTTAAAAGCCAGACGCTCTAGCCAAGCTGAGCTACGAGCCCGTTAATTGCGAAAAAGGGGCATCGATCCCATTTAAATTTGGGAAGGCATGCCCCCCACCTCCTAAATTAGCAGGGCAACATTTAAAATAAACGCATCAATAAGCATTCACGTTGTTTGGGTGATCAAATGCTCGTATTCCTTCTTGGCGTTAAGGCTGTTGGCAAAAGCAAGCTAACCGCCGAGCTTAACACATTCCTTGGGGGCAAAATCAATGAAATCTCATATGGGGATGTGATGCTTGAAATCGGGAAGGAAAAAGGCATAATCACTGATAGGGAGCAGATTGCCAAATTGCCAAGTGCCACCCAGAATCAAATAAGGCAGGCGGCTGCCGAAAGGATAAGGGCGCTTGCGGACAAGGAGGATTTTGTCTTCCTCAATACCCACGGCTACATCTATACCATTCCCCATCACACCTATTTGCCCGGTTCGCCGGATTCCGTTTCAGACCTCCTTAAGCCAAACCTTCTCTTGCTGGTGGAAGCCGAGCCCGAGGCGATAATTGCCAGAAGGAAGATGGATTTGGAAAAGACCGGCAGGCAGCGCGAGATTGGGACAGTTCCGGAAGTTGCGGAAGCGCTATTCTACGAGCGCATTTCAGCCGTCCACATCTCCATGCGCTACGCATGCGACCTTAAGCCCTTTGACAACACGAAGGCGGTTGATGAAAATACGGCGGAAATCTCAAAACTTTCTGAAATGTTCAAGGGAATGGTGAAATAGTGCTTATATCGTTATAGGCGTTGGGTTGCTGCAATTGCAACTGTCCCCTTCATTTTGCCCGCAATTTTACCTCTTCAAGGAAAAAATATGATTTCAAGCAAAAAAAGGGGCCAAACCGCAATTGAATACGTAATGATAGTTGGCGGCGCGATCCTATTTGTCGTGCTGGTTGTGATTATTATAAGGCAGCTGACAAGCAAGGAAACCCTAAGGATCACAAACGACACAATAAAACTGCAGGATTGCCTTTTGCGCCCGGGGGTTTTATTTTTCGATAATTTTGACGAGGCAATAGCAGGCAAATGGACCTCCATCCGCGGCAGCTGGGCCTATCAAAACGGGAAGCTTGTACAGGTCCAGGTTGGAGGGCAAACCGCTATTTACTTGATAAACGGAAAATTATTCGATAATTTCACGATGGAATTCAGGACCAAGCTGAATTTTGACGGCACAAACGGAAATTACCCCGGAATTGTTTTTCGTTCAAATCGCCTTGCCTCGAATTTCTATCTTGTAAAAATAGGAAGGTTCGATGTTTCCAACGTATTCTTCCTCATAAGGAAGGAATATATTACAAGCAAAGGAAGCGGCTCCTATACTTTTGAATCTGTTGAACCTGAAGTTGAAGTCACTATTAAAATTAGGGTATATGGACAAATAATGCAGATATACTTGAACGGCAAAAAGATAGGAACCAGCTTTCCTTTGACCGAATACAATTCGGGTTTAATTGGCTTAATTGCAGCTAGTTCAAATACAAATGCCGCCCTGCCAGCGGAGTTCGACACCGTCTGCGTCTACAAAGAGTAGCCAGTGGCGCCTAGGGATACTTTTTTTAAGCGCCGTTCCGTTCCGATTCCTGCCATGATCGGATTCCAAACCCCCAAAACGCGCGGACAAACCGCACTCGAATACGTGATGATAATTGGCGGAGCCATTATGTTCGTCGTCCTTGTTGTCATCATCCTGCGCTCTGGCATACTCTCTGGCGGAGTAGCTGATGTCCAGAAAAAGTCTGAAGATTACCAGAAAACCTACCTCCAAAACTACCTTGTTTTCGAGAATTTCAACACTGGCACTTCCAAGAAATGGTCGCCAAGCCCGGGGCCAACAATCCAGAATGGGAGGCTCAAGCTGCTTTCGGGCGAGCAATTCACGGTGCAGGGCACATTTACAAATTTTACATTAGAGGCAACTGGCAAAAGGACAGGCGGTGGGGGGAAATTCGGCGTTATTTTAAGATCCCTTGGAACCAGGTCCTATCAGGTTTACCTGGATGGATCCAATGTTGTATTGATTGGCAACAATGCGCTGCCGGCATCCGTTCCTGCGCTTTTTGCTTATTCGGACAATATTGACGCGACCTTGAAAGTAGCAGCCTATTCGAACAATATCGAGGTTTTTGTGAATGGCGTATCGAAGTTCAAAATCACAAATGCTGACGCCTTTATGGGATCTGCCGGAGTTTATACTGACGGGGTAACTTCTGCCGAGTTCGACTCCTTCCGCATATCAAAATAACCGCCATAACCGTGTGATTCAATGGATCAAAAAACTTTAATGGGACCGGTTTCAAAAGAAAATAAACATGCCCAAACCTCGCTCGAATACCTCTTCCTGGCCGTTGGCGTCATCATCTTCATCGTCCTCATATACCTACTTTTGAATGGCGGCATAATTGGAAAGCAAAAAACGCAGGTGGAAGCGGGGCTTGGCGATTTCCTAAAAATCGGCGAATACTTCCTATTCTATGACAATTTCGATTCAGGCTCATCCGACCAATGGACGCAGCGCCAGGTCTCATGGGCGGTTGCAAATAGGGAATACGTTCAAAACGATGTAGCCGATGCGCAAAAAACAACGATGGCTGGTTCGCTTGGCTGGGTAAATTATTTTGCGGATGTGAAAATTACCTTTCCAGAACTTCCCTCCGTTATAGGAACCCACATGGGCGGCCTTGCCGCAAGGGTCAATAAGAACAATGGCCGGCGGTATGTTTGTGAAATGAAGCTAACCAAAGTTGCGCCTTCGCCGGAAGGGAAACTGGCGCTTTACCGTTTCACCGATTGGGACTATGCCGCTTCATTCGAGCTTGCCAATTCCGCAACAATGCCGCTGGACACTTCCGTACACACCCTTGGTGTTCAGGTAAATGGCAATTCCATACTGTGCTTCTGGGATGGGCTCTTGCAGATTAATTTCACCGATCCAACCCCCTTCAAATACGGAGAAATTTCCCTTGAAACGCGGGAATCCAAGGCAATTTTTGACATCGTTCGCGTGAAATACCAAAACGGCCCGCAGCCAATTGGCCCCGACCCCACTGCGATTCCGACACCTACGGTTTCGCCATCGCCAACCCCATCGCCCACGCCTTCTACGGGCCCTTCCCACAAAATTTGCTCTGGTGCAAGCTGCATTTCGGTTGCAGGCGCAGGCGTGGACGGCTGTTCGACCGATTTGGATTGCGACCTGATTATTTTGAGCTGCTCCGATGGCACATTGTACAATTCATGCAGCATCAACAAGCCATATTTCTGCCCGAAGCTCGGAAACCCTCTCCAACTCAAATGCTCCTCTTGCGGCTGCCCTGCGGCATACCCATACTGCAATCCCGACCAGAATTGTTCTGCCGGAATCCAAAGCATCTGGCTCTTCAATGCGAATGCCACGAACATCAATTTCTCAAATGCCACTGCCGTATGGCAGACAAATATTCTGGGCAATGGTTCCGTCGAATATGGCTTGGATGCCGGCTATGGAAATAACTCGGGCAACTCGAGCTATATGATTAACCATTCAGTCGACCTTCAGTACCTGATTCCGGATACGCTCTACCATTACAAACTCACTTCCTGCAATGCGACCTTATGCAATTCCACATCTGATCTGACCTTCAAAACCCTCACGCCGATGCGCCTCTACAACATTACAAGCGGAAACATTACGGGAGACTCGGCCTCCTTTTCCTGGGATTCAAACCTAATCGGATCAGGCACCGTTTCATACGGCATTGGCGCCCCATCCCCCTATGTCGGTTCCCAAGTGGGCTATACTCTCCATCATTATGTCCCTATCGGCGGGCTCCTTCCCGATACTGCTTACCAATACCGACTCTCCAGCTGCAATGCGACAATATGCAATACGACGGAAGTGCGCAATTTCACTACAATACACCCAATAATAATATCTAATGTGGTAAACAACACCATTACCTATTCTTCCGCAACAATTTGGTGGGATACGGACGTAAATACTAACGGAAGCGTCGAATACGGGTTGACGCAAAGCTACGGTTCATTCAAAAACATCTCCGCATCCGCAAAAACTCATTCGGTGCAGCTATTTGGCCTTGCCGGCGATACGACCTACCATTACAGGATACACGCGATTGACAATCTCACGTCCAATATTACCGGCGATTACACCTTCAAGACCTTGGTTCTGCCCTGTTATGACGGCGATGCTGCGTACTTTGCCGGGGTCGACCACGTAACACGTGCAAACGGCACCAACAGCACCGGAACAGTATGGGATTACTGCCAAAGCAGCCCGTTCGGTCCGCAACATGTTGAGCAATATTGCAGCGGAGGGCCAGGCGGATGGCTAATTCAGGTGATTGCAAATGCCACCCTCTGCCAGGGCGGCGCGGCCGTACCAGATACGGATCTTATTCCTCCGGGCGGCCCGTTCTGCTCTAAAGTTGGATTCACCGCATATAATGAAACCGGAAGCTACAACGATTACTGCGTAACACTAGCTCAAAGGCGGGTCTATTATTGCCTTGGAGTGAACATGCTTTCAAGCGTGGCGGCATGGGCGTGCTCGGGCGGTTAACTTCCATCGGAATTAATAATTTTCCCTGCCCATTTCATCTTGATTATTTATGCGCATCTACAAGCACGGCGATTCACTGGCAATAGTCCTTCCGGAAAAAATCCGGAAAAGCTCCGAAATGAAGGAGGGAGACGAATACGAGCTCTTTGAACTGGAGAAGGGCTCCTTTGTGATGGTAAGCAAGGGCAATTTGGAGGATGCGGCAAAAAAAAGCGCGATTGCACTGCTAATCAGGGGGCAAGAAAAAAAGGAGGAATTTGCGGATGGAAAAATCCCTCTGGATGGGGCAGATCCCCAAAAGGGGAGGCCATCAAATCCTTCTAGTTCCGTTCCAGCCAACCAAATTGCCCAAACCGACCCTTCCCTTGGAAAAGGCTATATGGTGATTGCCAGCGAGGAGGAGGCAAAGCAGATTTCAATGAAATACGAAAAGGAAATAAAATCCGGCGAAATCATGGGAGTTAGGGGCTTTGACAAGAAATTCTACATCGTAGCTGCGCCCTATTTCAGGCTGGGCCGCCAGAATATTTTGGCTGCAATAGGGAGCCGCGAAATGGGCCTTCGCGACATTGCGCTTGCTACAAATCTTGATGAGGATGGCTGCAATTCAATATTGCAGGTGGCAAAAGAGCAGGGCGAAGTGATCGAAAAGAAAAAGGGCCTATTCAAGGTAATCGCATGAACTACCTGCTTTTGGTGGAGGGCGATTTTCCCGGCACCAAGGCGCTTGAAACCATTGCCCCCGGCGATTCGCTTAAGATTCTTCTTGCGATAAGGAAGGATAAGCTCGCTTCCGAAATAGATTCCCACATCAAAAAAATCCTCCAGCAGGCGCAGGAATTGCAATCCCAGCTTTTGCAGCAAAACATCCAATCCGAAATCCTGATGGAATTTTCCGCAACCGACGAATCCATATCCGCCCATGTCGAGCGCGAAAAGGCAATATTGCTAAAATAAGGTGAAGATAACCGGATGGGGTTTGCTGCAATATTGCCTTTTACCCGGTTGATTTCCCCATTTGGCCGTTTTACCCCTGCTGCATACGCATATTTATTTTGTTTATCCGTAAGGGAATGCGGGGTTTTTCCATGAAAACGATCCGGGACGCCATCCATGAAAACATCGAACTAAGCGATGCCGAAATCGCCGTAATAGATGCCCCACAGATGCAGCGCCTTCGTTATGTCAAGCAGCTTTCCCTTGCCTACCTCGTCTACCCTTCAGCCCATCATACCAGGTTCGAGCATTCGCTTGGCACCCTTCACCTAACCAAAATGCTCTCCGAGCGCCTTTTTTCCGATCCAACAGATAGGCAGCTCCTTTGCCTATCCGCCCTCCTGCACGATGTTGGCCATAGCGCCTTTTCGCACCTACCCGAGCCCATAATTTTTGAAATCACCGGCAAAAACCATGAAAAAATCGGTGAGGAAAAAATTGCATCCGGTGAAATTGCCAAGGCCCTTGAGAAAAACGGCATTTCCCCAAAAGAACTCCTAAAAAGCCATCGCAGCGCAAAGGAAAAAATCATTTCCTCGGAGCTTGGGACCGACCGCATGGATTACCTATTAAGGGATGCATATTTCACCGGCGTTGGCTATTCCCTGATCGATGCGCAAAGGCTCCTATATTCGTTAAGATTCGAAAATGGCGACCTTAAGCTAATGGAAAAAGGGCTTATTGCCGCCGAATCCCTCCTGGTTTCGCGCTACCTCATGTTCAATGCCGTCTACAACCATCATGCAGTCCGTATAGCAACCGGGATGCTTGAAAATGCCCTCCGTATCGGCATTGACAAGGGGAAAATCGAGGTTGCAGACCTTACGGAAGGGACCGATGAACTTGTCCTGAATAAATTGCGCTCCCTTCCCCTTGCCCAAAAAATCCTATCGCGAAACCTTTACAAGGCCGCATTCGAGCTCCCGCGGTTCTTTTACAAGGAAGGCGAGGAGGCCGCAAAGAAAAAAATCGAGCGGGAGCTGCTAAAGGAGCTCGATTTTTCCGAATTCGTAGTTTGCATGCCAAAGCAGCCGATGGGCGAAATTGGCATTGATGTGGTATCCGAGAACGGGAATTCCTCGCCCTTCTTTTCCAAATCGCCCATTTCAGAGGCCGTCTCAAAGGAGCGCAAGGCATCGGGGCTTATTGTTGCGGCCGATAAAAAGGACGTTGTGAAAGCCGAGCGCATTTGCCGGAAATTATTCTGATGGTAATGCAAATTAGTGGCGGGAGGTGGAGAGGGGAAATTCCCAAAATTTTCAGACATTTATTGCCAAATAGCCAGATGCCTTTTGCCATACTTGCCCCTTTTCTAAAATTGCCCATTCCCCCCCTCATAACTTATTGTTTTAAAGCATCCTCCCCAAAACAAATTGGGTTGTCCAATGGGCATAGGTGAATCCTTAAGCGAATTCTACTCAAAAATAGAGGAGGGATACTATACTCTCCTAGACAAGCTAAAGGATGCAGGCTTCCCAATTTACGATTTGTTTGTGACGCCCCTTGAAAGCAAGGGCATCCCCTCCCTTCCGGTGCTTGTTTTGCTGATGCTTTTGATCGTCGGAGGCATCGCATTTTTCGCATTCTCCAGCCAGCCAGTTTCGCTAAAGCTATCCGTCGAATCGGATGATGGCACTGCAATTGATGGGGCATCCGTCATTTTGACCTCGGGCGATTTTCGCAAGGAGGCCCTCACTTCGGATGGAGTTGCCGAATTCACAAATCTGCCAAAAAACAAGGCTGCAACAATCACGGTTGAAAAGGAAGGATACGCGCCAGTATCCCGCGACATTATACTAGGACAACTCACTTCCGTAAAAATAATCATGGAAGCAGATGCTGGGGTACTCATTGAACTATTGGTTGTAGATTTCCAAGGTTTAGCCCTAGAAGGCGTTGCAATTGATTATACATATGCCGACAAGTCCGGGGAGGAAATAACCCAAAGCGCGGTAACTGATGCCTTGGGGAAAGCAGCAATCAATATGCCCGAAAAAACCCAAGTTACCGCAAATGCGCTTCTTTCAGGCTACGAGCCAAATTCTATAACATTCACCCCGGAAAAGGGGCAAACAAAACGCATCGTGCTCAAAAAAATCGAGGCAACCCCCGAACCTCCGCCAAGTTCTGACAAATCGCAGCTTGAAATCCAGGTGAAGGATGACTCCGACGAATCTGCAATCGAGGCAAACCTTGAGATCTACGACCAGGATACGCAAGAGCTTTTGAAGGAGGCAAGGACAACTAGGGGGATATACAAGACTTCTGAATTTTCCGTGGGCGCAAAGATCAAGGTCGTTTCCAAATCTGTCGGCTATGAGGATGCCATCAAGGTAAAAACGCTCCTGCCAAAAACCATCCTTCCAATTCGCATGGTCCGGCAAATTATCTTCACCCCCCCAAGGCCCCCGACCAATGATTCAGTCATTTCCGTTTATAATGAAAAAGGCTCCCCACTCTCATCTGAAATCCGCATGTGGGAATACCTCGAGGAGGCAAATTATACCCTCCTAAAAAAGCTCACCGGCTCCGAACTTCGCATGCCCCTTAACCCTGAGCGCTTGCACTATGCAACCGCCTGGAAGGAGGGCTACCTTCCTGCAAAATCCCCATTATTCATCGGCTCTGCTTCCATCAATCTAACGCTCATCAAGGGCTCCGCAAACAATTCGGCAAACATAAGCGTAATTGTGATTGACGAGGATGCAAAGAAAATAAGCGGCGCAACAATTGCCTTCTTCGATGAGCTTGGCGACCAGGTCGCGCCCTTTGACCTCAAGACTGATTTTGCTGGAAAGGTGCGGGTGAAATACTTCCCATTCGGGGTATACAGATTCCTTGCCTCAAAATCCCCGCAAACAGGGTTTGTGATGGCAAATACAGCGGAAACAACTGAGATAACAATAACCCTTGGCTCCCAGCACGGCACGCTCGAAATTTCCGCAACAGATTGGAGCGGGAATGAAACTGTTGCCGAGTTCCAGGCAAGCATTGCCGTTTCGGGGGATAAGAATTCGACCTATTCTGCCAGTTGCACTGCCTTCTCCGGCTCGTGCAGCGTGGATGTGAGGGCTGGCCGTGACCTTGTTGTTGCAATTTCAGCTCCAGGATACGAGGCTGCCTCGCAAGTTGTAAAGCCCATCCCGAATGCCGCAAAGATAGTCAAATTCAAGCTCATGGAACTTGGCGCATCCACACAATCCAAAATAGCCCTTGACCGTGTTGTTGACCTAAATTACAACGGAACGGAAAACCTGGTCGCAGGATCGCTTTACGTTGCCCTAATTGATGTTTATGCCGGCAATTCAACTGATTATTCGGGCGTATTTGTCCGCCTTGAGGATGAGGCGGGAAATGAAATTGCGCACATTGTGAATTATTCCTGGGAGGGCGAAATTCCCGATTCGGTAATCGGCTCGATGCAAATAAAAAAGGCAAACCCGTGCGTTACCTCCTTTGAATACCCTCCCCAGCGCATGCAGCCCCTTTCATGGCTTGATGCGAAATATTCCTTTGGGGGCAGCGCTAAAGTTGCCTATCTCTTCAAGGTAGATTCAGGCCTGCCCGCATCATCGCTCAAAATAAAATACCGATCCTATTCCGTTATTGGCAGGAATTTCTTCCGTGATCCGCTCGATGCAATACTTGGCGAAAAGGAGGAAACAGGGCAGAAGGAGTGGTGCGAAGCGCAGGCAAAAAGCGCGTCCTTTGCAATTGAGGTTTGCGGCGGCATATCCCAATCCTGCTGCGCTTCCCGCGATCCATCAAATGGCGGCCTTTGCAATGACAATTTGCAGTGCAAAAAGGGGGATGGAATTGCAACTGGCATTTGCTCCCTTCCAACTGCCTGCGGCTCATCTAGCTATTTCTGCACCGACAATAATGTCTGCTGCGAACGCAACGGCAACAAGGCCTGCATCGATTCTTCCAAATGTTCCGATGAAAACAATCGGGAATGCAACCCCGGTTGTGAATCTACCTCCGAATTATGCAATTCTGCAGGGCCAGTAAATGAAGCTGGCAAATGCGGCGATGAGGATTCACTTTGCGGATCCGAAGGCGCCATTTGCTGCATCTCCGGCGACAAATGCGAGGCCAATTTGAAATGCTCGCCATTGCAAAACCGGTGCATTGCATGCGGTGGACGGTACCAGGCGTGCTGCATCTTCCCTCCTACCGATCCCAAAATCGCCTGCAGGGATGACCTTCAGTGCAACTATGGTGTATGCTCCCCTCCGCAGCTTTGCGGCGCCTCAAAGGAAAAATGCGTCGGAGGCGAGGTTTGCTGCAATGTTGGCGATAACAAGGGCGCCTGCACTGCGGCTGATGATTGCAAGGCGCCGGTTAAATGCCCTGTTTGCCCAAGCAACTTTTTCTGTGATTCGACGAATCTGGATAAACCATCATGCGTTGATTGCAAAACCAATCCATCAGCCTGCGGCTTTTGCTCCCTTAACGACAGTTCAACTGCCTGCAAAAACGGAATTTGCCTCTTAGCGCCTGGAAAGGACTATGGCCTTTGCACCTCCTGCGGGAACCAATCCCAGCCATGCTGTGCAAACAATGCCTGCAGCTCCCCAACCCTGCTCTGCTCCAATTCAACAAACAAATGCGAGATTTGCGGCACTGTCTCCTCCCAATGCTGCCCTGGAAGCGTGTGCGGTGGCAACCTTACCTGCTCTTCAACAAATGTTTGCGAGGCATGCGGAATGAAAGGCCAAACCTGCTGTGGAAATGGCGCCCAATGCGTGCAGGCAAACACCGTTTGCTCGAGTGAGGATGGCAATGTTTGCGCATTTGGCAACAAGGATTGCAATTCCGAAAGCTGCCTCTCATTTGATTTTGAGCAAGTGCAGTGCGATCTTTCAACAAAAAGCTGCGGCAAGGTGACTGGCACAAATGGTTTTGTTGCCCACTCCCTTAAAAATTGTGGCTCCAATTGCTCGATTGGCAACCTTGTGGTCTCTTATGATGTAGAGAATTTGGCTGATACTTACCCTGGAGAGCTAACAATTGAAATTTCAGACATCAAATCACTTGAGCCAATTTCCCTCTTTTCCGGCGGCAACAAAATCACCCAGCTGGACCATGGTAATTCCAGGATAAGGATTCCAATCCCCGATTCCTTGTGGCTAAAGGGAAAAATCAACTTCAGGCCCCTTGCCAAAAACCCGCGCGTAATCCTCTCGTTCACATTCGATAATGGCAATTCGGAAATAGTGCTTCGGCCATTTGTTTCCGTCATCAATCT
This sequence comes from Microcaldota archaeon, assembly GCA_038046605.1. Taxonomy (GTDB): domain Archaea; phylum Micrarchaeota; class Micrarchaeia; order Norongarragalinales; family SBBD01; genus JACRGC01. The sequence goes on from JBBSVW010000079.1 coordinate 23,597, forward strand.
GCAGGCCCCAATCCCCCCAAAGAATCTGCCTAACCTTTTTGCCTGTGAAAAACTAGAGCTAAAAGCCGTGATTTACCCTGGCACAACAACTCCCGTAATTGAAAGCTCCTGCGACAAGATCATTTTCCAAGTGGATCCCATTTTCCCGGCTGATGCAATACCATTTGATGATTCGGGCATGTCAATTTGCGGCACCTATGACCTGCTGTTTGGAACGGCTGCAAACTCCTCTATCTACAATAATTGCTTTGATTATTCCGCATCGCCCGGAGGAAAAGCCCTGCGCTATTGGCCTTCCAAGAATTCTGCATGCCCCATTTCTCCAGTTGGCAATATGGTGCAAGCTCCCAATGTGACAATGGGAGTACGCTGCCTTGCATCTGAAGGGGCAACACGCGGGCTGGAAAAGAAAATCCAAATCATAATCTCGAATTATTCCCTGCTCGACATTCCGGCTCTTGACATTTCGACAATCAATTACAAGAGTTCGCTTCTCCCGCTGCAGGCTCTTCCCCCCTCATTTTACCTCTTCAATGATGAGCAATATTCTCCCCTCCGGCTGGTTTACGCTCTTAACAACCGTGTGCGCACCTCTGATGACAACGCATTTAATCGCAAGGACAATTTCTGGCTTGCTGAATATTCCGGAACCGGCTCCTTGTTCACGCGCGCTGCAACTGCAAGCCAGCTCATCCGAAAATCGGAGATCGCATCCCTCATTTCCTGGGATTCCTCCAAGAAGGCATCGCCAAAAATCTATTTCGATGATTCCTCCGGAAGCCTTGCCAAAATGCCCTCGCAGGTTGCTGCAATTTCCCAAAAGGAGCCATTGCCAAAGAGCCTTGCCAGCAAACTTGTGACCAAAACGCTTGGCAGGATAAATCCGGAACTAAATTCACTTAAAAACGCATTCGATTCATGCAAAACCAGCTGCGAATCCGATGTTGGCACTTGCAAGAGTGATTGCCCAAGCGGGGATGATGGATTTGCATCAGTTGCGAAAAGTTTGGCATGCGGGCTGGCTTGCGATGCCAAGAAAAACCCATGCCTCATGCAATGCTCCTCTAATTATGCCAATGGAGTTGATCTGGCCTTCTCAAAAGGAATTGTCTCCGAATTCAAATCCATTTCCACCGATGTCGCCTCCAAAACCGCATTCCGGCGCAGTTTTGAGAAATCAATTTTCTGCACAAAGGCAGAGCCAAATGAGGCGGATACGCAAAACCGCGCCATTTGCAGGGGATCTGCCGCCGATTGGCTTGGCATAAAGAAAAACATTGAAACCGATTCGCAGGCGTGCACCTTCTGCAAGGAAGTTTATGCGAGTTCCTATGGGGCTCCTGCTTCCGACAACGATGATGTCGATTCCTGCGACATAAGGTGCCAACCGGATGAATCTGCGGAGTGTTCGGCGCTTGGAAGCACGGGCTACTGTGCAAGCATTACCGCTGGTGAAAGCTATATCAATTCAACCGGTGCCAACAATATCTGTGCAGATGGCGATGACGACCCCGCTACCGATGATGGCTATGGCTGCCTATATTCGTGCAATGCAAAATCCCCCAAGCTTGGCGATTACTGCGGCATGCCTTCCGAATGCAGCGCCTGCTCTCCAGATGGCAAGAAATTCACCGAATCAATTGTCAGCTATGATTATGTCTGGGAAAACACCTCCCGCCTCTTCGAAGTTGTGATCCCATCCGGAGTAGAAGCGCAGGATGCGATGGTTCCCTACAAATATTTCGTTTCCTCTCCAAAAGCGCAACCGTTCACATTCTCGGCTGTACTTCCACTAACCGCCAACATGGTTTACAACCAGCTCAACAAGGCTCCATATTTCAACCAAATCGACAACAACCTGATTTCGATTGGGGATATGCCGGATGCCTGCAAAGTGCGCCAAGGGATTTATCTCCTGCAAACCAAGACGCATAACGGAATTGCCTTCTATTCCGAATCATCGGATTCATCTGAGATAGCGTCGCTTTCACCACTTTCCTTAAGCGACAACTATCCGGAATCGCAAAAGAGAGGGGAGCAGGACTATTGCGGCAACGTCCCCGCCTGCAACCTCTTCGACCCGTATGATGTTGAAAGCTGGAAGCCCAGCATGAAGAGCTATTTCAATAAAACGACTTATCCCTCAAGATGTTTCACATATGAGTGGCCGATAATACCGGATTCTATGAAACTTGCTAACGAGGATGATAAAATTTGGATGGGTTTAATGCCGTACGGAGGCACAAGAACAGATTTCAATAGATACATAACCGAGTCAGTTTCCGTATTCTCGGCCCGCTTAATCCTTACAATTGCATTTGGCTTAGCGGGAGGCGTTCTTGGAGGAATTTATCTAAGTGGTGTAGCCGCATTCTCGTCGGGATTATCTGTATACACAATATCGACTTTAGGTGCAATTATTTTGGGTAGTGCAGCAGGTTCTTTGGTTGGTCGTGGCACTTCCGAGCTAGTTTTAAGCCCCCATCCGAAAAAATGGATATATGTACAACCAGAATTCTATTCCTTCCCAGTTAGCCAGCAGTTGCCTACCGATCTCGAATCAGCGTACTTGCTTGGTCAATTAATTTATACCGGCGGAAAAGCATGCTTTGGCTGCAATGACGTGCCATGGACTGTCCATGCTTATGCAGTATCACCATATGATATTTACAAATATCCAAATGTATTTGGAACCGAGTGGCAATATGCTCATAAGAAAACTAGCCTAGATCCCGACGACATCGACACCGTAACAATTGATGATTTCGGGGATCAGAATTTGCAATTCCATATTTGTGGTAAAGATATAGGTGAAACCGATTGCTACAGTTAAATGATTAATGGTATCGATGAATCTGCATACTTAAAATTAGGGCAATTATCCCTTCACTCTAAAACAAGCTCTTCCCACCACTCCCCAAATCAGTCATGTCATCCGTTCCGCTGGTGCCAATCGAACTTGTGGATCCGGTTTCATCCGTATCCCCGCTTGCAACTGCTGCCATCGCCCCAAACATGCTCATCGCATTTGTCATATCCTGGTTTGCGATATCCCCCGCTAAACCAGATGGAGAAGATTGTATTTTTGAAACCGCCTCTGCAATCATCCCAAGCCTTTGCTCCATGATTGCCTCCAATTCCGCCTGGTCCTTGAATTCTGAATCCGCGATGATGCAGAAATAGACCGGCTTCATCTCATCCAATTCCAAGTCGATTATTTTCTCATGCACCAAATCAAGCTCCGCCGCATCCTCCTCGAGCATAGTCAGGAATACAATCACGGCATCCGCGCCGTTCCTTAGGAGCATCTTGGAAAAGAGGGGAATTTTCAGGAGGTGCGGGACGGTCATTCGTTCAAGGGTTGTGGAGGGAATTCGCGTCTCGAAAACTTTTACCGCAGCCTCGTACACGTCCGCATAGTTGTAGATGCTGTCAAGGAAGCCGAGTTTCATATCAACCAACTTTTATGCCTTCCTTTGCCGCTATGTTTATTATGCCAATTTCATGCCTTTTCCTTTCGTATTCCTCTGGCGTTAGGCAAATGATATCCGCCGGAAAAGGATGCGATAGCGAGCCATAGGCCAATTGCAGGCGTTCCCTGAAATTATACTTCAAGAAGAATGAGGAAATGAGGAGCAAATCATAGTCGCTTTCCTTCAGGTAATCCCCCCGCGCCCTGGAGCCGAAAAGAATCATTTTTTCCGGCTTGAATTTGGCTTTCAATTTTTTTAAAACGTCGTTCAATCCTTTGCCATTTGCGCCCTTAGCCATTTCAACAACCTCTGGGTTTTTTCAATAAGCTCGGATGCTGCTCTATCATCGTAAAGATGTTAGGGAAAGGTTTTACGGCAATAAAAAATGATAGCCCCGGGCAGATTCGAACTGCCGTCCTAGGCTGGCCCCGAAATGATCGGGAAAAACAATTTTGCTTTCCTCTTAAAATTTCACCAGAGGCCCATATCCTTGACCATTGCCTAAAGATTGCCGGATGCGGCAATCCTTCTAGACGACGGGGCTATTATCGAATTGTTACAGAAAAACACGTTTATAAACGAATTTATTCATCAATTCTGTCATGGCCAAGGATGATGGGCAAGGTCCCTCCGCAATTGAATCCCTCAAGGAAAAATACGAGGAATTCATGGCAAGCCTTGAGGAAAAGGGCGTCCCATCCCCAAGGGTTTTGATTCCGGCAGTTTTCCTCCTCCTAATCCTGGTTGCGGGCTATTTCCTGATCCCTTCCAAACTGGTGCAGCAAAAGCAGGACCTATCCTTGAAAATAATGACCGATTCCGGAACGCCCCTCCCGAAAATGGAAGTTTCACTCTCCGGTGATGGAAAACTTTTGGGGGTAGCAACCAGTGATGATGATGGAGTTGCGCTGTTTCGGGGTGTTCCAAAAGGCGCCGCCCTAACCGTCGACATAGAGGATCCAAATGGCATCTATGCAATATTCAAGGATTCGATCTCCATTGACACCAAGGAAATCAAGCTCTCGCAAATAGAGGGCGGCGGAAAGGGAACTCCCTTTTCCGTTTGGGTCAAGGATGAAAACTCAATTTACATCACAGGCGCACAGGTGGTTTTGCAATTCGATGGCAGTGAAAAAATGGACGCATCGACGGATTACCATGGCGCAGCCGAATTTGACCTAACCACAATTCCAGATCACCTAACCGTAAAAGTGTTTGCAAACAGGCACGAGGATGCGCAAAAAAGCGTTTCAAAGGAGGAGATAGAATCCGGTTCAATTGTAATTACGATGGTTTCCCTCGAGCAAAAAAAGAACGGGGAAAAGGATGGGGAAGAAGAGCAGGATCCGAAGTACGGCTCCGTTTCAGTTTTCCTTGGATCGCTTAGCGGCGAATCGCTGGAGGGCATTTCCATTCTCATGAAGGATGCGGTAACTCTTCGCAACATTGCAATGGCAAAATCCGACTCAACCGGGAATGCGCTATTTGAGGATGTCCTTCTCGGAAAGGAATTTTTCATTGAGGTTTCCGAAAGCGCCAAATATCTGGGCATCTCCTCGGAATCATTTTTGCTAACAAGCAGCCGCGACACATTGGAAATTACACTTGATTTGAAGGAAAAGCGGCTTGGCGATTACCTTGATTTGGAAATTTCCTCCTCTGATGGTGCCATTTCCGATGCATTCGTGAACATTTTCGATGAAAAAGGAACGCACCTGAAAACGGATTATTCGGATGAGAATGGAAAAATAAGCTTCCTAGTTTCGCCGGAAAAGGATTATTATTTGACTGTTTATGCGCTTGATTATGCGCCCATCTCATTTACTTCCACGCCTTCCAAAACACCGATAAAAATATCCCTAATGCCGCTTACAGAGGAAAATTCCGCGGAGTTAAAAATATCGGTTGTACAGGATGGTGAACCCGCCGAGAGAGTTGAGGTTACTCTTTACAAGGCGGATGGCAGATTCCTTGGGCTCCCTTCGGAATACACCGATTTGGAGGGAAATGCGGCATTCGCCATTCCAAAGGAACTGGAGGGCTCCCCCTACAAACTAATGGCAAGGGCATCCAAAGACTCATATTACGGGGAGAGTGCAACCGTATTTTCCAATTCCGTGGAAAGCCTCCAAATCAACCTTGTTGGCGCGCCTGCATCCCTAAGCTTGGAACTTATTGATGCGCTTAGGAAAAAGCCGCTCGAATCGGGAACAGTATCTGCAATAGATGCAAATGGTGGAATGCTCTCAACCTGCGAGGTGAAAGAGAAACTTTGTGCCCTATTGGTTCCCTCCAATTCCGAAATAACCCTCGTTGCCATTTCCAATGGCTATTTGCAAACAACCTCGGATCCCCTGTCCCTTTCGCCAAGCGAAAATAGGCCCCTTCAATTAAGCCTTATCTCAAAGGCGGATGCAACTGGTGTTTCCACTACTTTCATTGGCGTTTACGATTCACGTGGTGAGGTTACTGAACTAGGAAACGCGCAAAGCTACATCGCAAAATTCCTTGCCTCCTTCCAAACCGCTTCTGATATTTCCGGCTTCCACCTGCACCTTTCCGCCCCCGGCAATTTTGTTGAAATCACGGAAATAGACGCCGCCTACCAAACACTCTTTACCTCCTCATCCTTTTCATCCGAAAGCTGCT